>CAZTAU010000011.1:0-98705 GCA_964611565.1 uncultured Mucilaginibacter sp.
ACCATGTTAATTGCCTTTTTGCAAATCGACGTGTGTTTTGTTTGATCTTTTCAATCGTAGTATCTAAATCAATCTTTCCATCTAAATAATCAAACACCTCGCTATAACCCACTGTATTTAACGCGTTAAGATGTTGGTACGGAATAAGTGATCTTACCTCATCCAACAAACCTTGCTCTATCATTATATCTACACGCTGGTTAATGCGGATATACAATTCCTCGCGGGGCATGTCTAAAGCAATTTTAATAATATTAAACGGCCTTGTATTGTTATTTGCTACGCGATAGGATGAAAATGGTTTGCCGGTACTTTCAAATACTTCTAATGCCCGTATAACTCTTTGAGGGTTATTAATATCAACTTCATTATAATAGTCAGGATCAGCTTGCTTTAGTTTTTCTTGCAGATAGGCTATGCCTTTTTCTTCTAGTTCCAGATTTAATCTTTCTCTAATACCTTCATTAGCAGCCGGGATATTATCAAACCCTTCGCAAATGGCTTTAATGTATAAACCCGAGCCACCCACCATGATGATAGTATCATGTACTTTAAACAACTCAACTAAAAGTGCCAAACCTTGTTTTTCAAAATCACCTACAGAGAATGGTTCGGTTACGGAATGAGAGTCAATAAAATAATGTTGTGCCGCAGCTAATTCCTGAGTAGTTGGTTTGGCGGTGCCTATGGACATCTCCCTATAAAATTGCCTGGAATCGGCCGATAAAATTACCGTATTAAAATATTGTGCTAACTGTATAGCCGCAGCGGTTTTACCAATAGCAGTAGGGCCGGCAATAACTATAAGGGTTTTAGGAGAGTTCATGGTTTATGGATGATAGTTCATAGCATTGTTTGGCATCTAAAAATACTAAATACCATTAACTATGAACCATCAACTATAACCTAATTAATAATCGTCGCGTGATTTACTGTCGTCTTCAAAGTTTTCGTCATCGGCAAACTCACTGCCAAATTCATCCTCCTCTTCGGCGTCATCTTCGCCGCCGCTTGAAACCACTTCGCCGCTTTCATCTACTTCAGAAAATTCGTTAGCATCGTCATGGTTGTAAGCCATTTCATTCAGGAAATCAAAATCATCATCACCCGATGCAACAGGTAGATCGGTAGGTATAACACCCGGTATAATTTGCCTTGGTGCATCGCCTACAGAGCGCACTACAGCAGGATAAGTTACACGCGGGTCTTCATCCAATATAATTTTCATCAATTCAACATGAAAATCATAAGGGCGGTCAAAATTAAAGGTATAATAAAATTTTTGGTGCGGATCATCAATAAAGCTGCTTAGCTTTACTTTTTCCATTAATGACACTCCCCGGTCTATCCTGCGTTGATTAGGCAAGTAAGTAATTTCTTCACCCTTTATCCATTGATCATTACTTATATAAAATGAGGAAGGAAATTCCGGATTATACCCGGTTGACTGGTGAATTGCTTTATGCAGATCAAGGAATGTTTGATTTGATTTAATATCAATATCCCTGCTTACTTCATCGTAATCTTCAAAGGTGACTTTAAACCTGTATAGTGCCATTGTTTATTTATAGAGTTGTAAAAATATAAGTTTTAATTTAATTTCTGTTTGCCACAACTTTTAAGCCAATTTCTTCACCTTTTAAAATAGTGTAGTTAATTGCCGCTTCGCGCGAGTTGGGTATCTCGCCTTCAAGTATGGCTTCGCGTATCTGGTTTTTAATAATTCCTACCTCCCGGCCTTCTTTTATACCGAATAGTTCCATAATATCTGTACCGGTTACAGGGGGCTGCCAGTTGCGTATGCTATCGCGTTCCTCAACATCTTTTAACTTTTGTTGAACCGACTCAAAATTATTGCGGTACTTTTTAACCTTGTACTCGTTTTTTGTAGTAATGTCTGCTTTACACAACAACATTAACCCATCAATATCTTCTCCTGCTTCAAATAGCAACCTGCGCACCGCCGAATCGGTTACTATAGATTGTGATAACACAATGGGACGTAAGTGCAGCTGTACCAGTTTTTGTACCTGCTTCATCTTCTCGTTAAGCGGTAATTTTAGCTGAGCGAATATTTTGGGTACCATACGTGCGCCCTTATCCTCATGGCCATGAAATGTCCAGCCATGGCCGGGTTCAAAGCGTTTAGTGGCGGGTTTGGCAATATCATGTAATATAGCGGCCCAGCGTAACCAAAGGTCGTCGGTAGTTTCGCAAATATTATCTAATACTTGTAAGGTATGGTAAAAGTTATCTTTATGGCTCTTGCCGTCAATATAATCAACACCATAAAGTGCCGTCATTTGCGGGAATATTTTATGTAATAAACCGGTATCAAACAAATAATTAAAACCGATGGATGGCACAGGCGATAAGATGATCTTATTCAACTCATCTGTAACCCGCTCCTGCGATACGATCTTGATGCGTTCAACATTGTTTTTAATAGCATCAATAGCTACCTGGTCAATTTTAAAATTCAACTGGGTAGCAAAGCGTATGGCCCGCATCATCCGTAACGGATCATCCGAAAATGTCTCCACCGGGTTAAGCGGTGTGCGTATCAGTTTTTGCTCCAGGTCATTTATCCCGTTAAACGGATCTAATAACTCTCCAAAAGTATCAGGGTGTAACGATATAGCTAACGCGTTAATGGTAAAATCGCGGCGCTTTTGGTCATCCTCTAAAGTGCCATTCTCCACTATAGGCTTGCGCGAATCTAACCGATAGGATTCTTTACGGGCACCAACAAATTCAATTTCCAGGTCCTGGTATTTAAGTGATGCGGTACCAAAATTTTTAAATACAGCCAGTTTTACTTTTAATGCAGCGGCAACTGCTTCGGCAAAGACAATACCGTTACCTATTACCACAATATCGATATCTTTTGAAGGGCGATCTAAAAAAATATCGCGCACAAAACCGCCAATGGCATAGGCCTGCAAATTTTGTTTACCTGCCAGTTGCGATATAACGGTAAATACCCGGTGTTTTAAATGCGCTTTCACTATCTTCTTATAAATTCAAACTGACCGCCCGGAGCCAGCTTCATGATGGTAGATGGATTTTTTATTTCCATGCTGTGTTGGTCCAGGTCAACTACATAATCCACGCCGTCAATGATTTCCTGGTCTATCTGGCTAAAATATTGTGGCGACGGCTTGCCGCTTATATTGGCCGATGTAGATACCAATGGCTTACGCGTGCGCTGTATCAATTGCTGGCAAAACGGATGCGATGATATGCGGATACCTACACTGCCGTCCTCGCTTATTATAGCCGGCGACAGGTTTTTAGCACCGGGCATAATTAAGGTTAGCGGGTTCTCGGCAAACTCTATCAGGTCATAAGCCAGGTCAGGCACTTCGCTAATGTAGCTTGGTAGTTTGGCATCTGTATCTAAAAGTACAAGCATACTTTTAGCCTCATCGCGTTGCTTTAGCTGATATATTTTTTTAATGGCCTCGGTATTGGTCGCGTCGCAGCCTATACCCCAAATGGTATCGGTAGGATAGAGGATAATGCCACCTTCCTGTACTACTTTTAAAGCTTTTGCTACTTCGTCTTTAAGCATGGCTCAATGTATTGGTATACAACTGCATCAGTTGTAATGATAATTTCTCTTCGGTAAAATTTGCAGCATAACGTCGGCCTTGTTCGGCCATCAGTTGCCTTAATGTATCGTTTTTCAATACTTTATTAATATTTGCAGCTAAACCTGCATCGTCATCAGGGCTAACATAAAAGCTGTTTGGTCCTCCTGCTTCCTCCAGGCATGAGCCCGTGGCGGCAATTGCAGGTGTTCCGCAGTTAATTGCTTCAAGCAAAGGTATGCCGAAACCCTCATATCTGGAAACATATACAAATACAGATGCCTGCTGATAAATAGCGGGCAGATCATAAAAATTTACATCATGTAAAAAAAGCACCCTGTCACCGAGGTTATGAGCAGCTATGTAGGCCTTTACCTTATTGATATATGGGGTTGGTTTACCCACCACCACCAGCGGAATGTCATCATTTACCAATAAAAGTGCTTTTACGGTAAGCAGTAAATTTTTGCGCTCTTCAATAGTGCCTACGCTAAGTATATATTTGCCGGGTAGGTTGTATTTTTGATTTACTGCAAGTTTATTTTCTTCGGTTTGTACTTCGCCAAAGATGGAGTTACAGCCTTGGTATACCACTTCTATTTTTTCAGGCGAAATACCCAGCAGTTCAATAATATCGTCTTTAGTTTTTTGGCTTACCGCGATGATCTTATCCGCAACACGACAGGCATATTTTATTTTGGCAGTATATATCCAATGATTTATTCGGCCAAACTGTTGCGGAAAACGCATAAATATCAAATCGTGCACAGTAACTACCGATTTAACGCCGCTTTGCTTTATACTCAATGGAAGTTCATGACTAAGGCCATGAAACAATTGAATGCCATCGCGTTTCAGGTCGGCAACAATACCTTTGCTGCGCCATAACGAGGTGAATAAATTACTACGTGGTGTAACTATATGAATATTGCCATGATCCTTCAAAAAATTAAGGCGGCTGTTGGCTTTTGCCTTGGGGGTATATAAGTAATAATTGTTATCGGGGTGGTAACCGGCCATAGCTTTGATAAGCCACCGGCTGTAATTACCCAAACCGGTGTTATTTAAAAATGCCCGCTTAGCATCGTATCCGATTTTCATGATGGCTTATATAAGGTCCTTACAGACGAAAGACTACTTCATCTGTAAGGACAAAAAAGGCATTTACTACACCGCAACATTATTCTCCCTTAACGCATCGTTAAGCGAGGTTTTTTTATCGGTTGATTCTTTACGTTTACCAATAATTAAGGCGCATGGTACCTGGTAATCTCCCGCAGGGAAACTTTTGGTATATGAACCCGGTATAACTACCGAACGTGCAGGCACAAAGCTTTTATATTCAACGGGTGTTTCACCGGTAACATCAATAATTTTAGTTGAAGCGGTTAATACCACATTAGCGCCTAATACGGCCTCTCTTTCCACATGAACACCCTCAACCACAATTGCACGTGAGCCTAAAAAGCAGTTATCCTCAATTATAACAGGAGACGCTTGTACCGGCTCTAACACACCGCCAATACCCACACCACCGCTTAAATGAACATGCTTGCCAATTTGAGCGCATGATCCTACTGTAGCCCAGGTATCAACCATGGTACCTTCATCAACATAAGCACCAATGTTTACGTACGATGGCATCATGATAACGCCTTTAGCCAGGTGAGCACCATAACGGGCAATACCATGGGGCACTACGCGTACGCCGGTTTCTTTATAGTCGGTTTTAAGTTTCATTTTATCATGAAACACAAAAGGGCCAACTTCAATTTCTTCCATCTGGCGGATAGGAAAGTATAATATAACCGCTTTCTTAATCCAGTCATTAGTATGCCAGCGGGTGCCAATTAGTTCGGCAACGCGCATTTCGCCTTTGTCTAAACGTTCAATAACGGTTTCAACGGCATTAATATATTCATTGTAATTTAACAGCTTCCTGTCTTCCCAGGCTTCCTCAATTAATTTTTTAAGATCTTGCATCGGTAATTTTAAACTTTTGGCAAATTAAAGGATTTTTTGGGGAATTTGTTTGCAATTGAGACAAGGTAAATACTAAAGCATATATAAATCCTGTATTTTTGGATAAGTAATCAGTGATTAGTAAAATGGCAGACTCGGCTAAAATTGATAAGTTTTGGAATTTTTTTGTTTATAATAAAAGTGAATTTGAAAACAGCACGGAACATGATGCAGCGGAAAAATTGAATTTTTTGCTCGAAAATTTAAATGAAGTAGAAACTAATTTAGCTATAGAGCTTTCGAGGGAGGTTAATGGCGTTCGGGAATTAATAATTTCACCAGAAGGGAATAAGGAAAAATTTGAAATTGTTCAAAGAATTATAGACCATGCACCAAAGATTAATGGCTGGTCATTCGTGGCGTTTAGACAACCAGTAGAGTATGACTTTACTTTAAACCATGAGGACTTAAAATTTACTCCGTCAGAGATGTTTTTTGAGCCACTGATTGAGGGTGATAAATTAGACTTAATAATATATATTAATAACATTAAATCATATGATTTTGATACTGTCGCATTTTTTGGCCTAATTACTATGGATAACTTTCTGGGTGAATACGATTGTGTTATGAAAGTTAGACATTATGATTTTGTGGATTTAGAGGAAGCAACAAATAAAAGTAAACTGAAACCCTTTAGTGAATTGCGGTTATTTGTGAAGGAGTTTCATGATAAAAAATTGAACTAAGCAATGCCCGAAAAAGAAAAACTCCGTATAGATAAATATTTATGGTCCGTCAGGCTGTTTAAAACCCGTACGCTGGCATCTGATGCCTGCAAGGCAGGGCGGGTAAAGCTGGATGGCAACAACATTAAACCATCGCACGAGGTTAAACTCGGCGAGGTTTACCAGGTATCTAAAGGCCCTGATAGAAAAGTAATACGTGTAACCGGTTTATTAGAGAGCCGCACAGATGCTAAAACCGCGGTGGGTTTTTATGAAGACATCACCCCGGTTGAGCAAACCCCGGCATTTAAATCCATGTTCCACGCCCCGGTACTAAAACGCGACCGAGGCACGGGAAGGCCAACCAAGCGTGATAGAAGGGAGATTGATGATTTGCAGGATGGGTTTTTTGTTAAGAAAACGGAAGAGGAATAAGCACACCTATAAAAGCGACTTGTCATTTCGAACGAGGGACGAGGAGAAATCTTATAAAACTTTACTGGTAAAAAAGCGACTAATCATTTACCTCCTCATTTAAAAATTTCCATTCAGGATTAAGAGCCTCTATTAGTCTATCTTTTTTCTCCCTGCGATATTTCTTTATTTCCTTTTCTCTTTCTACATGTTCAATATGTGTGAAATGCTCATAGTAAACTAAATTATAGCAAAAGTACTTCCCTGCGAATGTGTTTTTGTTTCCTTTATTTTCGGCGTGCTCGTACAGTCTTCTTCTTAAATCATTGGTGACACCAACATATAATACTGATCGATCAGGGTTTGTTGTAATGTAAACGTAGAAATTATAGTTCCACATGACTGGTCGTTACTTGTCGCTTGTATAAGATTTCTCCTCGTACCTCGTTCGAAATGACATTTTTGGAAGTTACTAATATTCCTTCCTTCCCTCAAACTCGCTCCATAGCTTAAAAGCATTCATAGCTTCATCACGCATCAGTTGTACTATAGGCAACTTGCGTTTTTCCATGGGTTTACCCAACTCATCGTAAATAAAGGCATCATCAAAACCTGCGGCGGCAGCATCTGCGTTGGTATTGGCGTAGTATATCTTATCTATTCTTGCCCAGTATATGGCCCCAAGGCACATGGGGCAAGGTTCACAGCTGGCATAAATTTCGCAGCCCGACAGATCAAAAGTATTTAGCTCCTGGCAGGCCAGTCGTATGGCCAATACTTCGGCATGGGCGGTTGGGTCGTTATTAGGCACTACTTTATTGGCACTGCGGGCAAGTACCATATCATCTTTCACTATCACCGCACCAAACGGCCCGCCCTGCTCGCGGGTAACATTGTTCTCGGCCAGTTCAATAGCCATCCGCATAAAATCTTCGTGCTTCATATTATTTACCCCTAAAAGAAAAAACCTCAGCGTTAAGCTAAGGTTTTTCTAATATACAATTAATATTACGGGCATCTGCACATTCGCACATCTGCATATCCGCACGTCTTTCTATTTTTTCTCTTCTTTAGCGTAAGCCTCATTCAATTTCTTTAACACATCAGCAGTTACATCTAATGAAGCATCGCCATATAATACAGTTGGGTTAGCTTTTGAATAGGTTAAGATCATTTTATAACCTTTTTCCTTAGCGTACTCTTTAGTCAGGTCAGCAATTTTATCATATAATTTGCCATTTTCGGTAGCCTGGCTGGTTTGAAATTCGGCAGTAGCATTTTGCTGGTAAGTTTGTAATGATTCTTGTGTACGTTGTAAGCGTGCTTCGGTTGATTGGCGCTGATCGGCAGATAAAGTTGCCTGGTTTCTTTGGTATTCAGCTACCTCACGCTGAAATGATTGCCCCCTTGCAGCTATGTCATTCTGCGCTGATTTACCTTTTGCCTCTAAACGCTTTGCTATATCCTTAGCATACTCGTATTTAGTTAATAAAGTATCAGAGTTTACATACACTATCGCTTCTTTATCAGCCGATGGCGGAGTAGTTGATGCAGTAGTTTCGGCAGTTTTATTTTTACTGCAGGCAGCTATGCTTCCGGCAATTAATAAACCCAATGTAATTTTCGTAAAAAAAGAAGCAGTAGTTTTCATTTTAAAGTTGTTTTTTCTGTTTAAAAAGAGCCTTTTACAGCCCTGTAATTGATTTATAATTTTTGGTTTTCCTGTTAACAATACTAGCAGGAATTTTTGATATTTTAACTTAAAAAAATTTCACAAATATAAACTTTAGCAATCACTATCCTAATCATTAAGTATAGATGTATTAACACGGTCATATTTATCCACATTACGCGGTTATTTAAGGTATAATATGTACTTTCGGAGGTTATTTTTTAAACCCTAATATGAGCGAAGAAAATCAGGACAAATCAAATTATTCAGCAGATAATATACAGGTTTTAGAAGGCTTAGAGGCGGTGCGCAAGCGCCCTTCCATGTATATTGGCGATACCGGTTTTAAAGGGTTACACCATTTAGTTTATGAGGTAGTTGATAACTCAATAGATGAGGCATTAGCCGGGCACTGCGATACTATAAATGTTACTATACATAAAGGCAACTCCATAACAGTTGTTGATAATGGCCGGGGTATACCAACCGGTATTACTACCAAAGAGAAAGTATCGGCACTACAAATTGTAATGACGGTATTGCATGCCGGTGGTAAGTTTGATAAAGATACTTACAAAGTATCAGGCGGTTTACATGGTGTGGGTGTTAGTTGCGTTAACGCGCTATCAACCCATATGAAAACCGTGGTTGAGCGCGAAGGCAAAATATTTACACAAGAGTATGAAAAGGGAAAGCCTTTATTTGATGTAAAAGAGATAGGCAAATCAGACCGTACAGGTACTTCACAAACATTTCAGCCCGACCCGGAGATATTTACCTTAACTACCGAATACAAGTTTGAAACATTAGCGGGCCGTTTGCGCGAATTGGCTTACCTGAATAAAGGTATCCGTTTAACCTTAACGGATGAGCGCGAAACTAATGATGATGGTTCATTTTTATCAGAAGAGTTTTATTCTGTTGGTGGCTTAAGCGAGTTTGTTAAATATTTAGATGGTACCCGTACCTCTATCATTCCGGATCCAATTTATTTGGATGGGGTAAAGCAAGGCATACCGGTTGAACTGGCGCTACAATACAATGATACCTACAGCGAGAATGTTTACTCGTACGTAAATAACATTAACACCATAGAGGGTGGTACCCACGTTGCGGGTTTCCGCAGGGGGCTGACACGAACTTTAAAAAGCTATGCTGATAAAGAAGGCCTGTTAAAGAACATGAAGATAGAGATAACCGGTGATGACTTCCGAGAGGGGTTAACCGCTATTATCTCTGTAAAAGTGCAGGAACCACAGTTTGAGGGACAAACCAAATCTAAGTTAGGTAATAACGAGGTGATGGGTGCGGTAGATATGGCCGTAGGCGAAATATTAGGCAACTACCTGGAAGAACATCCAAAGGAAGCCAAAATGATCGTAAACAAAGTTATTTTGGCCGCTACTGCCCGTGCTGCTGCCCGCAAGGCGCGCGAAATGGTACAACGCAAAAGCGTTATGGGTGGCTCGGGTTTACCGGGAAAACTATCTGATTGTGCCAATAGTGATCCGGCATTATGCGAGATATATCTTGTCGAAGGTGACTCGGCGGGCGGTACTGCCAAACAGGGTCGCGACCGCGAGTACCAGGCTATTTTGCCGTTAAGAGGTAAAATTCTTAATGTGGAGAAAGCCATGGAGCATAAGATATATGAGAACGAAGAGATAAAAAATATGTTTACCGGCCTGGGCGTAAGCAGAGGTACACCTGAGGACGACAAAGCATTGAATATATCAAAGCTACGTTACCATAAAATTGTGATCATGACTGATGCGGACGTGGATGGATCGCACATTACCACACTGATATTAACCTTCTTCTTCCGTTATATGAAAGAGTTGATAGAGGCCGGATATGTGTACATTGCTTCGCCACCACTATACCAGGTTAAAAAAGGTAAAGAGTTTATATATTGTTGGAACGATGTACAACGTGATGCTGCTATACAAAAACTAAAAGGTGCAGGTAAAGAAGATAGCGTAAACGTGCAGCGTTATAAAGGTTTGGGCGAGATGAATGCCGAGCAATTATGGGAAACTACCATGGACCCTGCCCGTCGTACACTTAAGCAAGCAAGTATAGAAAATGCTGCCGAGTGCGACCATACCTTTAGTATGCTAATGGGTGATGAGGTTGCTCCGCGTCGCGCGTTCATTGAGAAAAACGCGAAGTACGCTAAGATAGATACATAGAATTTCGGATTTTCGATTTCGGATTAAAGCAATAAAGAAGGCTTACCATTTTGGTAAGCCTTCTTTATTTAAATGAAAGTTTTGAGTATTATTTTGGAATATCCTGAAACTCCAGCAAGCCAAAGCGGTTTGGCTGGTGAACATCCAACCTGGCATCATAGATAGGGAATAGTGTTGCAGTAGAACGGAATCGGTCATCAACTGTGTTTCTATCCTGGCGCACGGCCTGGAAAGCCCATTTAGTACCTGCTCGTGGTCGTTGAAAACCACCCAATGAAGAGAAAGGGATTGACATTTCCAATGTCCAACCTTTGTCGGTATCCTTATCATCGTTTATAGTGCCATCCGTAGTAAAGGCAACTTTGTAATTATCAGCTTGATATTGCTTTATAAATACGTTGCCTTTACCAGCAAATTGCCAAAACATAATATAGTCATACATGGCCTTGTTGATGTTTACTTCAAAACCAAAGTGCATGTTTAAGCTATCCGGCACCGGCAGCACAAAAAATTCTGCGCAATCATCCAGGTAGGGGCGTGCATCTGGTTGCGTTTCACGAAAGGTTAATGATTTGTCTTCGGCGGCGTAAAACAAATACATATTAGCATTGTCCCACATCATTTTGAATTTGGTTTTTTGCTGATCAATAGGTTTGCCATCGCTCCTGTAAAAATAATCGAACGATACTTCCTGTGCGTTTTTCCAGGCGGCCTCGTCCATCTTACCATCTATAGTAATAGGGTCTGCAGTTTTAGCTACTTTATACAATGGCTGCTCGCCAATAACTAATTTTTTTTGTGCATACGTAATCATAGTTACGGCAATACAGGCAAAGGTTAAGGTAAATTTCTTAATCATGGTGTTTGTTTTTGGTATCTCTAAAGTAGGTAAAATAGTTTCAATAGTGATTGCAACATTCCTGTTAATAAAAAATTATATACATAATTTTCTTATGTATATAAAAATATTATATATTTGTGGTATGAGTACAAACCCAATGCTAAAAGGCACCCTGCAAACTATTATTTTAAAGCTGCTGGAAGATAACCGCGAAATGTATGGCTATGAAATTACCCAAAAGGTAAAAGAGGTTTCGGGTGGCGGTATAGTGTTAACCGAAGGCGCCTTATATCCGGCACTACATAAACTGGAGGCCGAAGGTATGTTAGAAACCTATACCCAGGTAATTGATAACCGGGTGCGTAAGTATTACAAATTAACAGAGCAGGGCGGCAAGGAAGTAACCAGCAAGATCAAAGAAGCTGGAGAATTTATTGAGCAATTGCAGGCATTATTGAGCCTTAAACCGATACTTAAATGAAAATAACAGAAGAACAGTTACAGGTTTTGAAAATAACATTAAGCGGATATGTTAAATACAAAGAAGCTTATGAGGAAGTGTACGACCATGTACTGACTGCTTTAGAAAATGGTGATAATACTAAGCCGCTTGACGAAACTATCAATACAATTTTGTTAAACGATTTTGGTGGCTTAGCAGGATTACGATTAATAGAAAGAAAGCGCAGGTGGGCAGTGACGCTTCAGGTACTGGCTAAGCAGGGGAGTTATTTAATAAACCATTTTAAATGGCCTTTATTACCGGTAACCTTAATCATTTATGCGCTGATATATTACCTGATAACCAATTTTAATTTTGGCTTTAATAGGTTGTACTTTTTATTGGCGACTGTTTTAATAGCTAATTTATGTACCCGTTTCCGGATGTTTAGAACGGGGTACATATTTAAAAACAGCAGAAAATCAGTTAAAGATCTTCCTTTTTGGATAATTACCTTATTGCCATTAGGTGTATATTCCGCAATTGATATGTTGATAAAGACGGTTTTCTTTGCTTTTGCCCGGCAGTATGATTTTCGAGAGTTCAAGTATCATTTTCAGGAGTTTCTACCAGTATATAGTTTACTGATGACATTGTATGTCATTTACAACATATCGGTTATAAAACTTCACATGGATGAGTTTAGAAAGCTTAATACAAAATTGATTTAACCAGTGGCCCAATGAAATTAACTCACGACCAGCTTATTTTATTACAAGATATGCTTAAAGAACGGATCACTTACAGGGAAACCTATGAGGAAGTGTACGACCATGTGTTGACCGCATTGGAGCAAGTGGATAGTAATATACCGCTTGGCCAGGCTATAAACACCATTATGTTAAATGATTTTTGTGGTTTTAAAGGGTTAAGAAAAATCGAAAGGAAACGCAGATGGGTGATTGGCCGTCAGGCATTGGCTAAACAATGGAAAAATATATTAGCTCATTTTAAGCTTCCCCTATTGCCCATGAACCTATTATTTTTTTGCCTGTCATATTATTTTATCAATGAACTAAAGTTCCGGCCGGATGCTCTATTTATTATTCTTTCTACTGTTTTTATAGGTTTAACACTAAAATACGTTCGGTATTTTAAAAGAAAGATATTTTTAAAAGGTACCAAAAAGTCAATAAAGGATTATCCGCTTTATATTATCAGCTTAATTCCCTTTTATATTTCGTGGATTGGATCTGGTTTAAACTTATTAATATATAAGAAAACATTTTTTCAGTCATTTAATCTACATCCATTATTCTTAAGCTTAATTTTTACTGTATATATTATTTATACCATGTCCTTTTTTAAGCTTTATCTGGAGGAGTTCAAGAAGCTCCATCCTATTTCCATAAAATAATTCCCAAATTATTTGTTTGGTAAAATATAATAAATATATTTGCAGTGTACTAGTTAAATAGTACACTAAATAATGATTTATATTAGTTGTAATAATTGTAACATTTTACATACTAATACATCAAATGTTAAAATATGTTAAGGATATAAATGCTGAAAAGTACTTATATCATTAGAGTGCCTAAACCTTATCACAATTATAAAAATGAAAACCACAATCCTGGCGGTATTCGCCATTTTTCTATTCGCAAACGTATCCTTTTCTCAAGGTACACATGGTGTAAAAGGAATTACTATTGACTCAGTATCTAAAGCTAAATTAAGCGGTAGCATTAGCGTGCTTGATGCTAAAGATTCTGTTTTGCGCAAGTTTACCTATGCCGATGATAATGGCGCATTTCACATAGGCGGCCTGCCTGTCGGCAATTACTTGTTATTTATAACCTATCCCGGCTATGATCAAAAAATGAAGCCTTTCACATTAGGCCCACCAAACGCGATAAACGACCTGGGCAACATTCATTTAGGTGTTACAAATATATTGGGTGAAGCAACAGTAAAAGGCCCTGTGCAGGAGATTAAGATCAAAGGGGATACTCTTGAGTTTAATGCCAAAGCTTATGTAATACAACCTAACTCAAAGGTGGAAGATTTATTACGACAAATACCCGGTATACAGATAGATAAGAATGGCAAGATAACTATGCAGGGTCAGCCGGTACCCAAAGTTTTGGTAGATGGCGAAGAGTTTTTTGGTGACGATCCTACGTTAGTCACCCAAAATTTGCGTGGCGATATGGTATCATCTGTACAAATATATGACAGGCGAAGTGACCAAGCCTCATTTACAGGTATTGATGATGGACAACGTATAAAAACCATCAATGTTAAGTTAAAAGAGGACAAAAAGAAGGGCTTATTTGGCAAAGTATCTGCCGGGGCTGGTACTGATAAGTATTACGAGGGTCAAGCTATAATTAACAAGTTTACTGCACGAACCAAGATGGCCGCCTACGGCACAATTGCCAACACAGGTAAAACCGGTTTGGGTGCTGCTGATAACAGTAGGATAGGTTCGTCAAACAATTACGCGCAAGTGGGCGATAATGGCGGTATCTTCTCGGTTGGTGGGGGTGATGATGGTTTAGATGCTAGTAGTGGTAACTATGATGGCGTTGGCTTGCCAACAGCTAAGGCAGCAGGGGCCCACGTTGATACCAAAATAAAAAATGACGCTACTATAAATGCCAATTATAAAGTGGGTACGTTAGATATCGGGAGTACTTTTAATGGTTCAACACAAATAACTATTCCCGGTAGCAAGCAGGATCAAACTGCTACCCGCGATGCTTTTAATACTACCTTCAGGCAAAAAGCAGATGTAACCTATTACACTAAACTGGATACATCATCAACGCTTAAGTTAGGGGTTGACGCGATAACCAAACATCTTACCACTAAGAACAGCGAGATCACAACAATTGTTAACGAAGCCGGAGCATTATTAACTAATCAATTAAAGAATACCAGTTCGGATGTAAATCAAAAAGGATTTAACCTTAACGCTTTATATACTCACAAGTTTAAAAAGCCCAGCCGTACTTTTTCGTGGGCGGCAAGTCAAACTTTTGCCGAGAATATCTCAACAGGTTATTTATACTCGAAGATAGATACCTATTTCCCAACTTCTAAGGATACTATAACCGATCAGTATAAAACTAACACTTCAAGAAACGTATCGTTTAGCAGTAACATGACCTATACCGAACCTATAACCAAATACCTGGCCTTCCAGTTAAACTATGGTTTAGGTATAAGTAATACCAATTCAGACAAACCTACTTTTGACAGGTCACCAGTACTAACGGGTCCATATAACACTTTAAACACACTTTACAGTAATGATTTTAAAGTCAACCAGATCACCAATCAATTCGGAGGTACATTTAATTACCGAAAAGACAAAACTATTATATCATTTGGCACACGCGCATCTGTAGTTGACCTGGATCAGACCGAACGATATAAGAACAGAGTACTTAACCGCAATTTTGTTAACTGGAGCCCGCAAGCCAGGTACCAGTACCAAATGTCGCAATCAAAAGTATTTTTGGCTCAGTATTACGGGTCAATGCAGCAACCAAGTATTGATCAATTACAACCGGTATTGGTAAATACCAATCCATTAAATATAGTTATTGGTAATGCTGATCTGAAAGCATCGTTTAGTCATAGTTATAATTTGGTTTATCAAACCCAAAAAATTATAACGAGAGAATCATTTTATATAGGTTCAGATGGCGGTTTTACTGAAAATCCAATAGTCTCAAGAACTACAATTGACCCACTTACCGGAAGAACAGTTACTCAATATGTTAACTTGATCAACGAACGGCCATATAATATTAACCTATACGTTCAGGGTAGCCGACGGATCACCGGTACTGAAATAGATGTAAGAATGGGCTTAAATGGAGGCAGAAATTCAAGCTACAGTTATATAAACGACGGTTTAAACAGATTAGACAGGACTAATATATCATTTAGTTTAAGCGCGCAAACAGTTAAATTTCAAAAGTATGAGCTTACTATTGCTGTAAACCCAAGTTATGGCTTTGTTAAAAATTCATTGATGCCACAAAGCAATAATAATGCTGCAGCTATAAATTTTGGCACCAGGGGTATACTTTATTTACCTGGAAAGTTGATCTTGACAGCTGATCTGGATCATAACTATCAGGCAGCAACTCAAAGTATTCCGGCTTTGAACAGGACCATCATAAATGGTTCATTAAGTAAAACCCTTTTAAAAGAGGATAAGCTGAAATTGACGCTATCTGGTGTTAACCTATTAAACGCTAATCCAACTCTTAGGCGTAACATAACTCCAACATCAATTTCACAAAGCAGCTATACCACCATTATGCGCTACTTTATGTTAAGTGTAAGCTGGGATTTTACAAAATTTGGTACTACCGCTACAGAAACAAAATAATCATCATGAAAAAGATATTTATAACACTCATCACCATATTATTAGCAGGCACAACCTTATTTGCCCAAAAAACCGCGCGTTTTATAACCACCGGGACAATTGACTACCAAAAACGTGTGAATACCTACGCTACTATACCTTACCAGGTACGTAAGGATGCTGACCCTGCTATGCTGGCAAGATTACAGCAAACGTTAGAAAATTATAAAAAAACGCAGCCTCAGTTTGCCACGTTTAACAGCAGCTTAAGCTTCGCTAACAATAAAATGCTGCTTGTGCCTAATAAGGCAGCAGTTCCATTTCAAAGCTTTGAACTAAACCCGCTTACGGCAGAATCAAATACTATTTATACTGATCTGGCAGATGGCACTATTACCGTGGAAAAAGATGCCATGGGCGAACAATTTTTAATAAAGGATAAAATGCGCCAGGCCAAATGGAAAATAACCACAGAAACCCGAGATATATTAGGTTATACCTGTTGGAGGGCTAATGGTATAGTGTCAGACTCAGTTTACGTGGTGGCTTTTTATACTGATGATATAAGAATTAGTGGCGGCCCGGAGTTGTTTTCAGGGTTGCCTGGTATGATATTACAGTTGAATATCCCACACGAAAATGTGTCATGGACAGCAACCAAAATTACCGTTGGTACACCGGAAAAACCAATAACACCACCAAAAAAAGGTAAGCCTATAGACACCAAACAATTTATGTCAACCATACAAAAAGGTATGGCTGCCTACAAATCAAGAGGTATTAATATAGATTATTATATAAAAATGCTGGGATTGATGTAATTAGTGAATGAATAGTCGGTGATCGTTTGCCGATTAGTAATTCATGCTTTTTTTATAATAAATTTTTATATACGAAAACTATCGTATATTAGCTGTACGAATATATTCGTACAGCTAATATAATATAAGGATAGCTTATACCAACAAACTTGGTTAGGTATTATGTTAAATTTAGTTAATAGAAATGATTATTAAATAACTAGTTATACATTTACACATCTAAACTCACCACTATCGCAATGAAATTTTTTATACTGGCGTTATTCGCCGTTTTTCTGTTCACCAATGTTTCCTTTTCGCAAAGTACGCATGGCGTAAAAGGTATTACAATTGATTCAGTATCAAAAGCCAAATTAAGTGGAAGCGTAAGTGTACTTGATGCAAAAGATTCTGTTTTACGCAAATTTACCTATTCCGATGATAATGGCGCGTTTGCCATTAACGGCCTGCCTGCAGGTAAATATTTATTATTAGTAACCTATCCGGGTTATGACGATAGAATGAAGCCCTTTACTTTAGGGCCACCAAATGCAGTGACCGAGCTTGGTAATGTTAATTTGGGACTTACCAACACATTGGGTGAAGCAACAGTGAAAGCTCCGGTACAGGAAATAAAAATAAAAGGGGACACATTGGAGTTTAATGCCAAAGCTTATGTAATACAACCTAACTCAAAAGTTGAAGACCTGCTAAAACAAATACCCGGCATACAAATAGATAAGAATGGCAAGATTACCATGAACGGTGAAGCGGTACCCAAAGTACTGGTTGATGGTGAAGAGTTTTTTGGCGATGATCCGACTCTTGTTACCCAAAATTTACGGGGCGATATGGTAGATAAAATTCAGATTTACGATAAAAAAAGCGATCAGGCAGCATTTACGGGTATCGATGATGGGGTAAAAACTAAAACCATCAACGTTAAATTAAAAGAGGATAAAAAGCGCGGTATTTTTGGAAAATTACTGGGAGGTGCAGGTACCGATGATTATTATGAAACCCAGGCACTATTTAACAAATTTACAGCCCGAAGCAAATTTGCTGCTTATGGTACTGTAGCCAACACAGGTAAAACTGGTTTGGGTGTGGCCGATAATTCAAGAATTGGCTCAACAACCGGTGTGCAAATAGGTGATACAGGCGGGGTATTACTATCCGGTGGGGGTGATGACGACCTTGATGCAAATGGTGGTAACTATAATGGAAATGGTTTACCCCGGGCAATAGCAGCGGGTGCCCATTACGATACAAAAATTAAAAGCGATGCAACTATTAACGCTAATTACAAAATAGGTGCTTTAGATGTTGATGGCAAGTTTGTTTCGTCAAGCCAGGTGAATTTACCGGGAACAATACAAAGTAATGAGGCTAACCGTAATTTTAAGAACGAAGCATTCAGGCAAAAAGCAGATTTAAGTTATTTTTCTAAACTGGATACATCATCAACCTTGAAAATAGATGTTAATGCTATTGATAAACATTTAAAAACTACGAACAATGCATCAACAACTATTAGCAATGAAAATGGTGACTTATTGTTAAACGAAACCCGGAGGACGTTTAATGAGTACCGTCAAAAATCATTTGGTATAAGTGCATTGTACACCAAAAAGTTTAAAAAGCCAAGGCGTACATTTACCTGGAACTTGAGTGAGACTTACGCGGAAAATAATGTTGATGGTTATTTATTTTCACACATTATTTCGGCAACCGATACTACTACCGACCAGTATAAAACAATTAGAGCACACAATACCAACATAAGCAGTAATATGACTTATAGTGAACCTTTAAGCACCTATTGGTCATTACAATTGAATTATGGTTTGGGTATAAATAATACCATTAATACCAGAAACTCATTTGATAAGTCAAACATTACCAACCAATACGATATTCTTAATGCCAGGTTTAGTAACGATTTTAAAACTAACCAGGTAACCAACCAGGTAGGAGCTAATTTTAACTACCGTAAAGATAAAACCATATTTACTTTTGGTACACGGACGTCTTTTGTTGATTTTGACCAGTTAGAGCGTTATGCCAACAGAAACTTTAAACGCAGTTTTGTTAACTGGATACCGCAAGTGGTTTATCAATACCAAATGTCATCTCAAAGGGCAATACAAGTATATTATTCAGGCAGTATGCAACAACCATCAGCTAACGATTTACAGCCTGTATTATCAAATACAGATCCATTGCGTATAGTTATTGGTAATGCAGACCTGAAACCGGCATTTACCCATTATTTTCAGGGTAATTATCGTTCGCAACAAATCATAAGCAGGCAGTCAATGTCCGTAACCGCAAGCTATAACTTTGCCGAGAACGAAATAATTCAAAAATTATTTATTGACCCCACGACGGGTAAAACAACGGTACAAAGTGTTAACCTAAGCGATAAAAGGCCGGACCTGGTAACAGCAAGTATATCAGGCAGCCGCAGAATTAGTGGTACCGAAATAGATATAAGCTTTGGTTTAGGTTTTAGAAGAAGCACCAGTTATAACCTAATAAATGCAGGTTTAAATAAGTTTACAAACTATACCTATCAGGCATCCTTAGGTGTACAAACAGTTAAGTTGCAAAAATATGAGTTTGGTGTAAGCTTTAACCCAACTTATAATCCTACCAGATATTCATTATCTCCGCAAAGCAATAATAATATAGCGGGTGCCACTGTCAATTCAAGATTAAAGTTATTCTTGCCGGGCAAATTTATCCTGGAGTCGGATTTTTACTATAGATATCAGGCTAAAACACAAAGCGTTGAAGCATTAAATTTAACTGTGCTAAACGCAGCCTTAAGCAAAACATTTTTACCAGACCAAAATCTAAAAGTATCAGTATCGGGTAATAACTTGTTAAATGCTAATCCATCGTTAAATCGAAGCATTACATCTACCGGCATATCGCAAAGTAACTACAATACTATAATGAGGTATTTTTTACTAAGCGTAACCTGGGATTTCACAAAATTTGGTACTACAGCAGCAAAATAATTATCATGAAAAAGACAATCATCACCATCATATACTTACTATTAAGCGGACTATTATTCGCTCAAACAGCAAAATTTATCACCACCGGGACAATTCAATATCAACGCCGTGTAAATACTTACCAGGTTATACCGTACCAGTTACATAAAGATGCTGACGCGCGAATGAAAGCAAATTGGCAGCAGGCATTGGAACAATTTAAAAAGACACTGCCACAGTTTGCCACTTTTAATAGCACGTTAAGTTTTGCAGATAACAAGATGCTGTTAACGCCGATAAAGCCGCCAACACCTTATCAAAGCTTTCAATTAAATCCACTTACAGCCGAATCAAACACCATTTATACCGACCTAACTGCAGGTACAATTGTAATGGAGAAGGATGCCATGGGCGAACAGTTTTTGGTAAAGGATAATATGCGCCAGGCAAAATGGAAAATAACAGAAGAGACCCGTGATATATTGGGTTATACCTGTCGCCGTGCAAACGGATTGGTGTCCGACTCGATATATGTTGTTGCTTTTTATACCGATAAAATACGTGTTAGCGGTGGTCCTGAACTATTTTCGGGTTTGCCGGGAATGATATTGCAATTAAATATCCCGCACGAAAACGTATCATGGACGGCTACTAAAATAACAGAAGGCGCTCCTGCCAAACCAATAGATGCTCCTAAAAAAGGTAAAGTAACAGATACTAAAACACTGTTATCTACCATCAGAAAAGGTATGGCTGCTTATCAGGCGCAAGGTATTAATGTTGATTATTATATTAAAATACTAGGCTTAATGTAATTAAAACGGATACCCTATAGCCAAATTAAACACGAGGTTTTGTCCGCGCCAGCGAGCATCTCTAAAATCTATCTGATTGATAACTACACGTTGTCCCTCGGGTAGATTTGGTTTTATAATAGGGAAGGCCAAATCGGTACGTAATACCAATACGGATAAGTCAAAGCGTAAACCTACACCCACATCGGCAGCTATTTGTTTCATGAAGCTTTTGCCAAAGGCGGCACCCGGTAAGCTTGGGTTAGGCCGCAGCAGCCAAATGTTACCTGCATCCGCAAATATAGCACCCTCAACTATGCTAAACAGCTTAGGGCGGTATTCGATGTTAGCTTCCAGTTTAATATCACCAGATTGGTCGGGTAAGAAGTTGGTACCTTGGGTTAAACTTGTTGGTGGGTTATATTCGCCCGGGCCTAATGACCGTGCAGGGAAACCTCGTAAACTATTAGCACCACCTATAAAAAACTGCTGGCTGTAAGGCATCACGGTGGAGTTACCATACGATAAACCTGCGCCAACCATAAAGCGTGCAGCTATCTTACTTTTCGGGCTGATACGGCGATAATATCTTAACTCGCTTTCCAACTTTACATACTGATTAAATGGTGTACCAAATAACTTTCGCACCTTACCTGCCAACGTATCTGCACCCGTTAATAACCCTAATAAGTTGCCCGATAAACTGGCTTTACCCATAAAGAAGAATGTGTTTTTACGGTATGTTTCAGTCGTGTTGGTAATAGTATATTGGTAGCTTGGCCCAAATGTAAACTGGTTATCAATTACATGGGTAAGCGTAGGGTTGCGTGTTTTGTTTATGCTGTCGCGATAAAGCTGCGATACACTGGCCGCGTTTACATAAGTAATTTCAAGTATGTTTAAATTATGTTGCTTATGCAGGTTAGGTTTCCACTCGTAACCAAATGATGCATTAAATGAATTTAACGTATACAACTTGGTACGGCTGATGTAGGTATAACCTGTGTTTAAAATAGTACGAGGTATAAATGCCGTGTTGTTGGTAAAATCAATAGGGCTGATAAACCTTGGCCATGATAACGAAGGCTTTATACCCACCTGGTAAACGTTAAAACCATTATTGCGGCTGCCAAATTGTATATCGCTACTACCAAATAAAGTAATGGCAAACAGTTCGCCACCCTTAAAGGTATTCTTGTTTTTAAAGTTAATGTTTAATTGTGTACCATTATAATTGGCTGATGACTGACGGCCCAATATTTCGGCTTGTAATGATTTGCGTTTGTATTGGGTTAAAAAGTAATATACATCCAGTTTAGGCGAATCAATACCAGCTACGCCTTCAAACCTGTTCTTAACGTGCTGAAACGGCCCTAATTCAATAAAGCGGTTTAATGACTTGGTATGTTCTGTACGATTATAAACTTCGCCCGGGCGTAGCAAAACCGTGTTCTTGAACATAAAAGGGCGTACTGTTTTGCGCGGATCAATAACCTTATACCAACGGTATTGCTCCGCCGAATCTAGTTTTAAAGCAGTATCTCGTAAAGTATACCGTGGATACACATAAATATTATTGATGGTATATATCTGCCGGGCTACATTAGGCGTTTCATTTTTTACTTTTACAAACAAGTCTACCTTATGGTCAGCAATGGTGCTGTCATACTGCATGATCAGATTTTCGGGCGCGAAGTAATAAAATCCCTTTTCTTTTAAGCGGGCATCAATTCGTATTCGTTCGCCTTTAATTACATCAAGGTTGTATTTGTCACCTACCTTTAATAAACTTTTATCTGCAGAACGGGCAATTTCGGTATTCAGGCTATCAGTTCCTGTCGGAAAAACTATTTTATTGTATTTGTAAGCAGGACCGGTTTGAACAGTATATACTGCTTTGGCGGTGCGGTTTTTACTGATGGTATCACCACTCACTTGCGAAACAAAATAACTCACATTTTCCAATCTGTTTTTTAATATTTTACTGTTGTTGTCCAGGTCAACACTGCTGGCTAAAACAGGGGCTTCACCAAACTTTTTGTTTAACCATTGCTTTAATCCCCGCTTTTTATTAGTGCGTGTTTTTTGATAGATGTATAATTTAACGCGTAACCCTAAAATTTTACTGTTTGGTTTAGGACGCAGCAAACTTTTCAGATCAGTAGTTATTTCAGTTGCTTCGTTTTTTGTGGTATGTTGCTTATCTATGATCTTTACTTCGGCACCCGTATACAGTTTCTCACCGGGCGGCAAATTCCTGGTAGTGCTGCAGGCACTAATAAAAACTGCAATTAAGATAATATATATATATCTATGCTTAGCCATAGGTTAGTTTGATGATTGTTTCTTTTCTTCAGGCGGAGTTGCAGGCTGTACATCAGGCACGGTGGCGTCATGTTGTTTATCTGCTTGTTTTTGCTCTTCCTTTTTCTCTTTTTGGTCTTGCTTATATTCTTTCTGCAATTGTTTCTCTTGACGTGATTTTTTGCGGAACAACTCTTTAAAGCGATTGTATTCATAGGTTAATGAAAACCCTAAACCCGTTTCAATCACTTGTCCCTGAACCACAATAAATTCATTGCGCCTATAAGCGCGTATCATATACCGGCCATCTGCTGTAAGTTTATAGTTTACAGATAAATTTCCTGCAATATTTGAGGCTTTTTGTCCCGGCTGATTTTGTCCTTCCAGGTTAAAGTTATTACCTACTGTAACAGTAAGCCTGTCATTTAAAAATTGTTTGGAAAGGCCCACATTAAGGTCCGTTCGGTTTTGTTGTACACCGGTTGCATAATCAGCCCCGGATGTGAGGTCAAAACTCAAAGCAACGCCACCTATCAGGTCGCCTGCCAGCTTGTTCAATTGGTCAGATAGTAAACTGCTCACACTATTGCGTATATAGCCACCAACACCTGTGCTGCCACCCTGGCTTTGTAACGGATTATCGCCAATAAAATGCCCTAATACCAATACGCCTAAAACTTGTTTATTCATATCGTTTGGTACTTGCCTTATCTGCGATAAGCGGGCATTAACCGTCGATATCACGTCAGGCGATACGGTGTAATTACTATCAGGCAAAACAATATCAAAGCTGATGTCTGGTTTAAGTAATTCATTCTTCAACATCAAATTCACGTTAAAAGGCAGTTTTTGTTTATACATAGTTGTGGTTTGTACATCGCCGCCTAATTGATCGCTCACCAGGTCAATAGGAGGTACGTTAGCTACGTAAGTAGCAGTCAAATCAATATTAGCCGTTGTTGGGTCGCCTGTCCAGGTAATGGTACTTCCTTTTTTGAATTTGAAAGTACGTTTAACGGTAGCGTAGGATAGATTATATGATCCCTCTTCAACAACGTACGTGCCTGTAAGACTTATTTTGCCGCTTGGATCAATACCGCCATTTAAACGTGCCTCGCCACGTATTTGCACCATATCTCCGTTTCGTGGATCCATTACAATGTTGAACTTAGCACCTTTATTTACATTTACGGTTGCATTAACATCCAGCCCACGCAATTCCGATTGCTTCAATGAATCTAATTGACGCGCTAACAAGATGGAATCCAATTTTGGCGCGCTTTGGTCTATAACCTCTACTACCCCAACACGGTCCTCCACACCCGGGTCGGTGCTTGGCAGTACTATGGTAAAATCAGTTTTATCGTTTACAGTAAGGTTAGCATCAACAACAGGTTTGTTCATGTCGCCACGTATTTTGATGTTGGTGTTAACGTAAAGCTGACCATAAAATAGTTTATTATCTGCCTGCGTCGAGTTAACTGCCCTAAAGTTATTGGCATTGATATCTATCCCGAACCTAAAATCTTTATAAGTTTTAGTATAAACTGTCCCTGTTACTACGGCTTTGTTCCCGGTAGAATCAACCAGTGTAAAATCATTTAAGCGGATGCCATCATTATTAAAAGTGATACTTTCCTGCGGCATAGTAAAATACGAGTTAAGCTTTGCCACATTAAAGCCCACTTTATTAAAGTTAATATCGCCGCGGATAGACGGCGCGTCCGTCGTCCCCTTTATTTTTAACTGCCCGGTAATGGTGCCTGTTGAATTACGGATATTACCAAAGCTAAAGCCCTGTATACTCTTCATATTCAGCCTTACAATGTTCAAGTTTAGGTCAAACCGACTTTCAGGTGCCGTATAATACACACCGGTCATATCAACCTGGTTATCATAGCCGGTTATACTCATGCTGGCATTGTATGCATTAGCAGTTTGGTTATTTACTTTCAGCGCGATATTACCCACGGTATCACCTTTAAAGCTAAAATCCTTCACATCCAATGCAGCTGTAAACTCCATCGACTTTTGCAGATTGCTGATATCTGCGGTGCCATTGATCATACCACCCACCTGTAAGGAGTCCTGTTGAGCCATGCGGGTGATGGTTTCTATCTGAAAATTCCTGAACTCTACTTTAATAGGCGAGTTCATTTCGTTAGAGGTGCTGTTAGCGCTTAATACCTGGTTGGAATTTGTCATGCTAAAATTACGGGCAAATAAGCCGCGGTTGCCAAATTGCAGGGCATTATCCGGGTTAACCGTCCACGGTACATAGTTTAACAACAATCCATTTTGCACAAAGCTAAACTGATACTGATTGGGTAAGACACTAAATACACCTGCTATGCGATAGCGTTCTTTTTTCTCAATATCGCGCACTTGCAGATTAAGGTTTAGCTTGTCGTTTTGCGCGTTACCGGTAACGCTGGTATTTAGCAAGTTGATTGACGTACCCGATCTGATCTGATCTGCAGTGAGGCTATAGTTTAATGCGTTATTGCTTGTATTAATGGCCAGTTTAGCATTGTTTACCGTATTAGTACCATATACCACACGTGGTATAGCACCATTAACAATTAATTCGCCGGATGCACTGTTAAACCTGCCATTCAAATTAACAGGATCCATTTGTTTTAGGTCGGGCACAAATTGGGTGAACAGATCTGTTTTTATTATCCTGACATTAAATGTAAACTGTTGCGGAGGATAAACTGCTTTGGGTTTGGCTGTAGCCTGGTTAGCCAAATCCATGTTGAAATATTTTTTGATCAGGTCCTGCACAGCAGGGCCAACTTTTGTTAACTGATACTTACCCGCCATACGCGCATTTAGCATTGGCCCAACTTTTAGAGCCAATGTGCTGCTGTCAGCATTGGCAGTTGATACCAAACTAACAGAATCCAATTTAATACGCTGATCCTTATTAACTATCAACAGGTCTGTTGCCTGGATGTTGGCATTTAAATAATCAGGGTCGGCAGTAGGTACATCGGCAATAATTTTGCCATGAAAACGCATTTCGTCTTTAGTAAAATTCAGGTTTTTCAGGTTAATGCTATCTACCAATATAGTACCGCTGATTGACGGATATTTTTTATTCAGGTTGGCCTTAGCATCCAGCGTAAAGTTAATATTAGGGTCCTTCATACGGGCATTAGCAACGTAACTGCCATTACGTGCCGTACCTTTAAGCAGCAAGTTTTTATAAGTATAACCTTTTACATAGGCCTGGGTTACATCGCCATTAAATTGCAGGCTGGCAGTTTTAGGGTCCAACCCAACACCTTTTATATTAGCCACCATAGTAATCTTACCAACAGTTTGCGGCTGTTTGGTTAGCGCGCCTACGTTAAGGTCATTAGCTTTAATGTTGGCGGTATAGGAGGCAGTGCGTTTATTGGTGCCATTCTTCATGCTGGCTACCAAATTCATATTGCCATAGGTTGAGCGCAGGTTTAACCTAGTGGTAAAGTTTTTCATGCCACCCTTAAATGTGCCTTTCAAATTCATGCTTTGCGGTATACTAACAGATGCCGGTATAGTACCTTTGGGAACCAGTTTAGCAATATCGGCCTGGTTGGTATTAAAGTCCATCAGGTTAACATCGGCATAAACTTTATTCATGTCAGGCAGGCCTTTTATAGTGGCAGACGCTTTAATGCGGGTATTGTTCAACCCGGCTACTTCAAAGTTTTGTACACGCAGATTATTAACTTGTCCATCGACCTTACCATTAATACGGAAGACTGAGTTAGGCGAACTTTTAAACGGCTCCATGCTGCGCATGTTCGGCATTAACAATAATACATCCCTTAAACCCAGTTTGCTGCCGTTTAAATTAGCATTAACCGTGAGCAGGCCAATATTTTTGCTGATAGCCGCAACAGACGGATAGCTTACACGGACATCTTTTTGTAAAACGGTACGTGGGGTTTCTAAAAGCAGGTCGTTCAGGTAGGCATTACGTGGCCCGTAAAAAAATGTAGTATGGAATTTTTTAACCGTTAACCCGCTTTTCTCATTAAACGTAAATTCATTGATTCTTCCTTTTAATTCTTCCGCGCTATAGGCAATATTCTCCGCATCGGCATTTAAGTTGCGAACATGCATGTGTGAATAATCCAGCCCCCGGGCAATAGGTGCAGTAGCATCATTATCATATTTAATATCGTTATTCACAAATGTAATTTGCCCTAAAGTAGCTGTCCACGGGCGGGTGTTTTGTGCCGATACCAAAGTGTCCAATTTTTTGACTGCTTTTTCTGCGGCTTTGATTACGGTTTTTGGCTTGGCAAACGTTAGTGCTGCTTTGGTATTACTTAATTCAATATTCTTTACTGCTACTTTTTGGTTTTTCAGGTCGATGTCATCCATCTCAACCAAAAATTTATTCATATCAACCTTTGCGGTCATCTCGTTACTGCGATAATCAACTTTGATGCGTTGCAGGTCAAAGATGCCAAGGTCAAGCAGCATATTAATAGGCGTAACAGCTGTATCAACTTTGGCTATTTGATTAATGGTAGAACCTGCCGGAGTTTGAATGATACGGGCATTTACATCATACAAGTTCACACGCGGAATGGTAAACTTCATTTTATCCATATCAAAATCCTTGATACGTGTATCAAAATGTCCCAGTCTGAATTTTACATCATTGCCAGTGGTCAGGTCTTTATAACCAACATTTAACTTGTTGAGTATGATCTTATCAACCGAGAATTTCATGGTTGATGCAGCGGTATCGGGCTCCTTTTTTTGTTCCCCGGCAAAAGCTTTAATGATGTAATCAAAATTGAAAACGCTATCACGGCCACGGTACACGTTTGCGGTAATACCTTGCAGATTTATCTCGTTTATCTCAACCTGGTTGTCTAGTAATTTAAGTAGGCTGATATCAACCTTTAATTTGTCGCCTGCAAGCAAAGTGTCTCTTTGCTGATCTTCAAAAAAAACATCTTCTAATACCAGCAGCTTCGGCAAGCCTAAACTGATGTGGCCAATCTCAACCTTAGTATGAATTTTCTTTTCTAAAAAAGATACTGCTTTATCTTTAGCGTAATTTTGTACGGCGGGTATTTGTATTAAAATAACTACCAGCAAAACCAAAAAGATGACGCTGGCAACTATCCACAGAATGGTTTTTAAAGCTATACGACCAAATTTTCCCAATTGTATATGTATTTCAAAAGTTATGCGTTGTAATGTACCATATTAGCAAATAGTACGCTATTAAATAGCGGAATTATCGGGATCGGCACAGACATTTTAACTTACTATCAATTTTTCAACAACTGAAAACGCCATCTTGTTTTTTGGTAGATTTGTGTTTCTTCGATATTTTAAATAAATGCCCGATTTTTCGCACTTACACGTACATACCCAATTCTCGTTACTTGACGGGGCTGCTGATATATCAAAGTTATATAAAAAAGCTGCTGCCGATGGAATGAAGGCTTTAGCTATTACCGATCATGGTAATATGTTTGGCGCGTTTAAATTTGTGGCCGAAGCCGGTAAGCATAATGTAAAACCTATTGTTGGCTGCGAGTTTTATGTGGTAGAGGATAGGCATAAAAAGCAGTTTACTAAAGAGAAGAAAGATGTACGCTGCCACCAACTTTTATTGGCTAAAAATCCCGAAGGGTATAAAAACCTGGTGAAATTATGTTCATTAGGTTATATGGAAGGCCTTTACAGCAAATGGCCTCGTATTGATAAAGAACTGGTTTTAAAATACCATAAAGGCCTAATAGCTACTACTTGCTGCATTGGCGCATCGGTGCCCCAAGCCATATTACGTAAAAGCCCTGCCGAAGCTGAGGAAGAATTTAAATGGTGGCTGGACCTTTTTGGTGAGGATTATTACATTGAGTTGCAGCGTCATGATATCCCGGAGCAGAATACCGTAAACGCGGTATTGCTACAGTATGCTAAAAAATATAATGTAAAAGTGATTTGTTCAAACGATTCGCATTATGTGGATCAACAGGACTCAAACGCGCACGATATTTTGCTGTGCGTAAACACCGGCGATATGCAGAGCACGCCGATTGCTACGGATGAAGAGGGCGGTAAGGGTTATCGTTTTGGTTTTCCTAATGACCAATTCTACTTTAAAACACAGGCCGAAATGGCCCAGTTGTTCCATGACCTGCCCGAATCATTAGATAATACCAACGAGATTGTAGATAAAGTAGAGGTGCTCAAATTAAAGCGAGATATACTACTGCCTAACTTTGTTATCCCTGATGAATTTAAGATACACAACACACCCGATGCAGATACCCTTAACCAATGGGAGTACTTAAAACACCTAACCTTTACCGGGGCTAAAGAGCGCTATATAGATATCAGTCCCGAAGTAGAAGAACGAATAAACTTTGAGCTATTCACTATACGCACCATGGGCTTTGCAGGTTACTTTTTAATAGTAGCCGACTTTATAAAACATGGCCGCGATATAGGCGTATTTATTGGACCGGGCCGTGGTTCGGCAGCAGGATCGGTAGTAGCTTATTGTACAGGTATCACTAATATTGATCCCTTAAAGTATAACCTCCTGTTTGAGCGTTTCCTTAATCCCGACAGGAAGTCCATGCCCGATATTGATACGGACTTTGATGATGCGGGCCGCCAAAAGGTTATTGACTATGTAGTTGAAAAATACGGTAAAAACCAGGTAGCACAAATTATTACCTATGGCTCTATGGCCGCGCGTACCAGTATCCAGGATGTGGGGCGTGTGCTGGATATGCCATTATCAGACGTTACTGCTTTAAAGAAATTAGTTCCCGAAACCTTAGGCATCAACCTAAAGCAAGCTATTGAGCAGGTACCCGAGTTGCAAACCATTTATAAATCAAACGACCTAAAAGGTATTGTGCTTCGCGAAGCGGAAAAGCTGGAAGGCTCGGTACGTAATACAGGTGTGCATGCGGCAGGTATTATCATTGCGCCATATGATTTGACGGATATTGTGCCCGTTGCTACGGCAAAGGATTCGGACCTATTGGTTACCCAATATGATGGGCGTGTAATTGAGGATGCCGGTGTAATTAAAATGGACTTTTTGGGCCTGAAAACCTTAACCATTTTAAAGGACGCCCTAAGGCTTATCAAGCAAAACCATGATGTAAGTATTGATATTGATTACATCCCGCTGGATGATCAAAAAACCTTTGAACTTTATCAGCGCGGCGATACCAATGGTACTTTCCAGTTTGAGAGCGAGGGCATGCAAATGTACCTGCGCGAGTTAAAGCCTGATAAGTTTGAAGACTTAATTGCCATGAACGCCTTGTATCGCCCGGGGCCGATTGAGTATATACCCAATTTTATTAGTCGTAAACATGGTCGCGAACCTATCACCTTTGATTTGGATGATATGGAGGAATACCTGGGCGAAACCTATGGTATTACCGTATACCAGGAGCAGGTGATGCTTTTATCGCAAAAACTGGCAGGCTTTAGTAAAGGTGATGCCGACGTATTGCGTAAGGCAATGGGTAAAAAGCAGCTGGACGTACTGAACAAAATGGAGGCCCAGTTTATGGATGGCGCGGCTGCAAAGGGACACGCTAAAGATAAACTGACCAAAATATGGAACGACTGGAAAGCATTCGCACAGTACGCGTTCAATAAATCGCACTCTACCTGTTATGCTTTTGTGGCCTATCAAACGGCTTATTTAAAAGCGCATTACCCGTCAGAGTATATGGCGGCGGTTTTAAATAACCAAAACAACATGGAGAAGATCACCTTCTTTATGGAAGAATGCCGTAGGATGGGTGTGGAGGTTTTAGGGCCGGATATTAATGAGTCGGATATGGCATTTGCGGTAAACAAAAAAGGCCAGGTGCGTTTTGGTTTAACCGGGGTAAAAGGTGTGGGTGATAAAGCTGTAGAGAGTATTATTGAAGAACGTAACGAACGCGGCCCTTATAAAACAATATATGATTTTGCGCAACGTTCAAATACCCGTAGCGTAAATCGTAAATCGTACGAGAACCTGGTGTATGGTGGTGCCTTTGATGAGTTTGGATTGAACAGGGCGCAATTCTTCGCCAAAACAGAGAACGGTTTACTTACAGGCGTAGAGCGTTTGATCAAATATTCAAACGATTATCAAAATACGCAAAGTACAACGCAATCGTCACTATTTGGTGGTTCGGTAGCTTCTTATATCCCTGAACCAACCATGCCTGAGGCAGAGGAATGGCCACTGATAGAAAAGCTAAAATATGAGAAGGAAGTAATCGGTATTTACCTAACCGGGCACCCATTGGATAACTATAAACTGGAGATGGATAAGTATTGCAATACTACCATCAGCGAGTTAAAAAATATGCAAAAAGCCCGCTCGGGCGAGGGTGGAGAGGAAGTAATGGCAGCGTTTGCGCAGTTACGCAAGCGCGGCGAAGTATGTATTGGCGGCCTGGTAAGTAATGTTCAGCATAAAATGACCAAAACCGGTAAGCCATTCGGCACATTTGTGTTAGAGGATTATAATGAATCGTACGAGTTTGCTTTATTTGGCGAGGATTATATCAAATTCAAAAACTCAATTGCCAATGGTTATTTCCTGCACATTAAAGGGGTGATTGAAGAAAAATTCCGTCAGAAGGATAACTGGGATATGCGGATAACTGCTATTTGCCTGCTATCTGAAATGCGTGACAGGTTAACCAAATCATTAACGGTATTGCTTGATCTGAATAACCTTAATGATTCGTTACTGGCTAATATACAGGAAGTAATTACTACTAACAACGAGAAATATCCGGTTAAAAATTGTACGCTTCGTTTTGTTATAAAAGACCGAGAAGAAGCTATGCTGGTAGAGATGCCATCAAAAACCTATAAAGTAAACCCAAGCGATGATTTGATGGCGGATATTATGAGTTTAACTAATGCGCAGCCCGTGTTGAATTAAGCTCATTTCTTGCTTAACAATCCTCTGTTCCAGTTAGGTTGATGGATAAACTTTTTACTATCCATATACCATATCCAAATCACCGTAATAACCACACCTAAAGCCGAGCCAGCGGTTACATCTTCAAAAAAGTGTTCGCTCAGGTACATGCGTGAGTAGCCGATACAGGTGGCAGCTAACAGAAATAATATCCCCCAATTTTTATTTTTAACCAGGTAGGTCAGTACTACCGCGGCAGAGAAAGCGGTAACGGTATGCCCGGATGGAAAACTGTTATGGCTGTATATCTCCACACCCTCTACAAAATAAATTTTATCCAGTTGGTCGGCAAAGTAAAGCTGTGGGCGTGGGGCGTTTATCAAATGTTTAATGATCTGGGCAACAATGGCGGTAACACCATAACTGGTAGCCAGTAAAAAAGCTTTACGGTAATTAAATAAGGCAATTATGGCCGATAAAATTACTACGGTTAGCCCAGCACCCACTGCGGTAATATATGGGGCAATCAGATCGGCCGATGTATTGTGAATAGCATTAACCGCGAAAAAGATATCCTCGCGGCTATATAACAGCTTAATAATTAAACACCCGCAAATAAGGATAAGGTAGGGTATAAAGAAAAATCTTAGCCGGTATAATACGTCTGTTACCCTTAAATTCATGGTGCAAAGTAAGCATATACTTATTCACTGCAAAAAAATGGTTATGTTTGGTTTTGCTAAAATTAACTGATGTCAAATAGTATATTCCGAAAAAAATCTATTGATAAAATATTGGCGGATGTTGCAAGCGGTTTCAGCGATGGCGAAACACAGGCAAGTCACCTAAAAAAAGAATTAAACGTTAAGGACCTTACCTTAATGGGTATTGCCGCCGTAGTTGGCGCAGGCATATTTTCTACCATCGGCGAAGCCTCTTTTCATGGCGGGCCGGGCGTTTCCTTACTTTTTATTATTACAGCAATTACTTGCGGGTTCTCTGCACTTTGTTATGCCGAATTTGCTTCACGCATACCGGTTTCGGGCAGTGCCTATACTTATGCTTACGCCTCATTTGGCGAGTTGATTGCCTGGATAATAGGCTGGGACTTACTAATGGAATATGCTATTGGTAATATAGCCGTAGCTATATCATGGAGTGGATATTTTGTGAATTTGCTGGAAGGTTTCAGTATTCATCTGCCTGAATATTTAACCATGGATTATTTTTCGGCGTTTCGTGCCCATGAAAAAATACAAGCACTAGCTGCCAGTGGTGGCGTAGTTGATATAACTGCACGGATGCAGACGGAGGCAATGGCATGGAACACGGCACCAAGTATAGGGGGTATAAAATTGATAGCCAATATCCCTGCGCTGCTTATTGTGGTAATTATAACCTGGCTGGTTTATATTGGCATACGCGAAACCAAAAAGGTCACCAATGCTATGGTATATTTAAAAATAGCGATAGTATTAGCCGTAATCTTAATCGGCTTTTTTTATGTGACACCTGCTAATTGGCACCCGTTTTTACCTAATGGTTTTGGCGGTATGATGAAGGGCGTATCGGGCGTATTCTTTGCTTACATAGGTTTTGATGCGATATCAACCACTGCTGAGGAATGTAAAAATCCACAGCGTGATTTGCCAAGAGGGATGATCTACTCACTGATAATTTGCACCGTGCTTTACATCTTGATAGCCTTGGTCCTTACCGGAATGGTAAGCTATAAGGACCTTCGCGTGGGTGATCCGTTAGCATTTGTATTTTCCCAGGTTGGGCTTAATAATATCAGCTACATCATATCTGTAAGCGCGGTAATTGCTACAGCCAGTGTGTTGCTGATATTCCAATTAGGCCAGCCGCGTATATGGATGAGCATGAGCCGTGATGGTTTATTGCCCAAAGCATTTTCGCGCATACATCCTAAATATAATACGCCATCATTCTCCACTATAATAACAGGTATTGTGGTAGCTGTGCCTGCGCTATTCATGAACCTTACCGAAGTTACAGATTTAACCAGCATAGGTACTTTATTTGCCTTTGTATTGGTTTGCGGAGGGGTGCTGTTATTGCCACGGGAAGGAGTACAGAAGGGAAAATTCCAAATACCGTATGTTAACTCCAAATGGATTGTGCCGGTCTTATTCATTATTGGTATGGCATTATTTTGGCAAGATATTGCAGGATTATTTTCTGTAGACGATGCACATGAAAATTTCCCGCTATTTCTTTTCATCATCCTATCAGCCGCTTTAACGGTGTCGGCGTTTATTAAAAACTTATCGTTGATACCCGTATTGGGCTTATTAAGCTGTTTTTATTTAATGACACAATTGGGATATACCAACTGGTTGCGGTTTTTAATATGGCTGGCAATTGGCCTGGTTATTTACTTTAGCTACAGTTATAAGAATAGTAAATTGGGAAAAGCGTAATTAAATTTCTCTTTTTTGTCATTCTGAGCGTAGCGAAGAATCCATACATATGCTACTGAACGCGTGTATAGATTTCTCCTCGTGCCTCGTTCGAAATAACAATAAGGGTATTCGCACATCTGCACATCAAACCCTATCTTTGCCGCTATATGAATTCTATTGATCTTATTGGTTATTTTGCCGCGTTTGGTACTACTATCTCCTTTTTGCCGCAGGCTATAAAAACCATACAAACCAAAAATACTTCGGGTATTTCTTTATACATGTACGCCCTTTTTACCGGCGGAACGTTGTTGTGGCTAATTTATGGAATTTTAAGTAATGCCTTACCGGTGGCAATATGCAACGCCGTAACCTTTGTGTTTGCCAGTATAATTTTGGTTTATAAGATCAAGTACAAATAAAAAGAGACGCATTTGCGTCTCTTTTTATTTTAAACAGGCTGTGTATTTGTCACCCGTGTTAGTTCTACCGAATCTGGAATGGTTAGCATTAATGGCACCGTCTCTACGGTAACAAAACTAAGGTCCAACCCAAAGCCGCGCTCTTCTGATAAACTCACCTTTTTAAGCTGTGCATAATAATTCATAATGAATTTCTCATAAAAAGACAGATCATGCGAGCGGGATAGTATCTTCTCTATCACCACAAACCTAAAGTCGCCTACAATTTTGTGTTTGTTTAATGATTTGTATTGACTGGTAATATCTACCTCGCCGTTTTTAACCAGGTCCTCAACCACTTTTCTGAAAAGCAGGTTTATTTTCTGCTCAACCCTAAAGCCTAATTTAAAGTCAATGCGTATCAGTTTACCTGGTACCAAAAAGTTTACTTCGTATTCTTTGGTATAAGGCTCATCTACTACATCAACATGTACCAGCCAGTAAACATCGGCACGTTTAGGCTGTTTTTGCAGGATAGAGTATATGATCTTCGCTTCAATCTCAGTATCAAAATTGGCACTGGTTAAATAAACCAATTGCGAGGCGTATTTGGGTACGGTTTCGTCTTCGCTTAATTCGGTTAAAAGCCTGTAGTAGTCTTCAATTTCAATAAACTTAACATAACGGTTCCTGATCTTACGAGCCGTATGCCATGCCCACATTACCGAGAATAACACGATACCCAATGCCAAGGTAAACCAACCACCGTCAATAAACTTATGCAGGTTACCTAACAGGAAGGCGCCCTCAATAAGTGCGTACATAACACCAAAAGTTACAATATAACCTATTGGTACTTTTTTACGCTTCATAAATTGGGTTAGCAATATAGTGGTCATCATCATGGCTACGGTAATACTAAGCCCATAAGCGGCCTCCATAGCTTCTGATTTTTTGAAGAGCATTATCACACCAAAACAACCGGCACAAAGTATCCAGTTTATACTTGGCACATATAGCTGGCCTTTTTGCTCGCTAGGATACCTGATTTTTACCTTTGGCCATAAGTTTAATCTTACCGCTTCAGCTATAAGTGTGTATGAACCCGAAATTACGGCCTGGCAGGCAATAACAGCTGCAATGGTTGCTATAGCAATACCATATATCAGGAACCAATCAGGCATGATTCCGTAAAATGGATTATACTTATCAAGGTCGATATCGTTTCGTCCATTATATTGCAGTAGCCAGGCAGCTTGTCCAAAATAATTTAATAATAAGCATGGTTTTACATAAAGCCAGCTTACACGTATGTTTTTAAGCCCGCAATGTCCCAGATCAGAGTATAAAGCTTCTGCTCCGGTGGTACATAAAAACACCCCGCCTAATATGATAAATGCGTTATAGTCACTAGCTAGTAAACTGTAAGCGTAATAAGGATTTATAGCTTTTAACACTGATGGATTGTGTGTTACGTAGTTAAGTCCTAATACCCCCAGCATAGTAAACCATACAAACATTATAGGTCCAAAAGCTTTACCTACTATTGAAGTACCAAATTGTTGTATGATGAATAAAATGCTTATAATAGCTATTACAATTGGTACGGTAGGCAAATCAGGATAACGTAATACTAAACCTTCAATTGCTGACGATATGGTAATCGGTGGTGTAATAATCCCATCTGCCAATAAAGCGCAGCCACCAATTATAGCAGGTATAAGTAACCACTTAGCTTTACGACGGACTAACGAGAATAAAGAGAAAACGCCACCCTCGCCCTTGTTATCAGCTCGTAAAGTGATAATTACATACTTAAGCGTTGTTTGAAGAGTGAGTGTCCAAAAAATGAGTGAGAGCCCGCCCAGTATTAATGTTTCTGAAATTCGGCTTTCGTCCACTATGGCTTTAAACACGTATAACGGAGAGGTACCGATATCTCCGTAGATAATTCCTAAACTGACGAGGAGCCCAGCGGCCGACAGTTTTTGCAGATCTTTATGATTTGACACAGTCAATAATTAAAAGCACAAAAGTATTAAAATAATTCATTACAACTTAAATTATCATTACCTCGTATAAACAATTGTAAACAACTACAATTAACTATTCAAATTGTTAAAAATTGTTAAAACTTTTTATAAAATACATAGTATTTACGATTGGTGAGTAGTTTATTCATACTTTTGCATAGTATATAGAAGCATGAGGAGAAAATTTACCTATACTTATTCATTCACCCTAATATTTGCGGCGGCAATATGGATGAGTTTTGCTTTTACTCCACATAAACCAATAGCAAAAAAAGATACCACACCATCTTTTACAACCAAAAAACCTAAAAGGAAAGGTTTTTTGAATATTAGTATTCCTAGTATTAACCTTCCTTTTATAAAATCGTCATCAAAAAATAGTACACCTCCAATAAAGGTAAATTCTACAGTATTGAAGCAGGATGGTAAACTAATACAAAATGTTCAGGTATATCCCACCACTATTACTGATCAGATCAATTTAAAGTATAGCATATCACGTAACTCAAACGTGAGTGTAAAAATCACGGATATATTAGGTAACGAAGTAGCTACCTTATGTTCGGGAAGGTTTGAGCCGGGCGCACAGAGCTGTAATTATTACCTGACTAATAAAATATCTAAAGGGTTTTACTTTATACGTGTTGTTGCCGGTACCGAATTGGTAATTAGACGTATCTCCATTTTATAATTTGTGAATTAGTGATTGATTGAATGAGCAAATAATAGATTATTATTTGCTTAATTTGGTTAAATAAAGCATTCACTCAATCACATTCAGTCATTCACTAATTGATATATGAAAATTATTGCCGTTGGCCGTAACTATGCCGAACATGCCAAAGAATTAAATAACCCTGTACCTACCACCAACCCGGTAATTTTTATGAAACCGGACACGGCTTTACTAAAGGATAATAAACCTTTTTATCATCCTGATTTTTCAGAAGATATCCACCACGAGTTAGAGATCGTACTAAAGATTTGTAAAGAGGGTAAACATATTAGCGAAAAATTTGCCGCTAATTATTTTGATGAAATAGCATTAGGCATCGATTTTACCGCGCGCGATATCCAGCAACGGCATAAGGAAAAAGGCCTGCCCTGGGAACTGGCTAAAGGGTTTGACGCGTCGGCACCTATTAGCAACTTTTTGCCCAAATCAGATTTTGCTGATTTATACGATTTGAACTTTAAGCTGGATGTTAACGGCCAAAACCGTCAAACTGGTACTACAAAGGACCTGCTTTTTAGCTTTGAGTTTATCATTGCTTTTGTATCTAAATACATCACCCTAAAAAAAGGCGACCTCATATATACCGGTACCCCCGCCGGTGTTGCCAAAGTAAATGTTGGTGATAGACTGGAAGGTTACCTGGAAGATAAGAAGCTATTGGATTTTTACATTAAATAAAGGTCTTTTTATACTTTGGTTTAGTTTTTGCCTTGTAAGTGCCGAAAGTGGTGTGTTGCCGGCCACTATGTTATACTATGATTAAGAAAGCCCTACTTATATATCTGTTTACTTTTGGTTTATATTTTAATGATTATACTCTGGATGAGCCAGTACAAACAAGAGTTTACCCGCAAAAATATTTTCGTTACCCGCTTGACCTGGCTCCAAGTACTGCCGGTTCATTTGCCGAGCTAAGGCCAAACCATTTTCACGCCGGGCTTGATTTTAGGACAAACCAGCGCAAAGGTTACCCTGTACGTGCCGCTGCCGATGGTTATATATCACGTATAAGGGTACAGTTTGGTGGCGGTGGTAACATTGTCTATATAGACCATCCAAACGGTTTTACAACGGTGTATATGCATAATGATAGCTTTAATGATGCTATTACAAATGCAGTTCGTGCTTATCAATACCAAAAGCAGCAATACGATGTTGATTTTAATTTACCTGCCGGGCAGATTGAAATTTGCCAAGGTGATGTTATTGCTATATCCGGAGCTTCGGGGGCCGTAGAGGGGCCACATGTGCATTTTGAAATACGAGACACAAAAAGTGAAGAAACCATCAATCCACAATTATTTGGCATTACGGTGCCGGATAGAGTTGCACCTGACATTAGTTCGGTTGGCATCTACCATTTAGGCAATAACCCGTTTAGCGAAAAAACGCCGCATGAGTTTTTATCAATAGTGGGTGCAGGAGGTAACTACCGTTTAGCAAGCCCCAGGGTTATTAATTTGAGTGGTAGTATAGGGTTTGGTATAACGGCTTATGATAGGAATAGCGCTTCATCCAACCGTAATGGGGTATATTCCGTTGAGTTGAAATTGGATGGTAACACGGTGTACACCTTTAATGCTGCGCGTTTTGCTTTTGACCAAACTCATGCTATTAACGCTTATATTGATTATCCATCACTTTTAACCTATGGGCGATGGATGCAAAAGTGTTTTATTATGCCGGGCAGCAAAATATCTTTATATCCGCAATCTGTTAATCGCGGAGTAATTAATTTTAATGATGATGACATGCATGAGGTAGAATATGTGGTGAAGGATGTGGCGGGCAACACCTCTACACTCGCATTAAAGGTAAAATCAACACCTGTTGAAGATGCGCCTGCCGCAAAAATAACCGGTACTTTGTTCCATCACGATCAAAAAAGTGAGTTTAATAATGATAGGGTTAAGGTGAGTATTATGCCCGGTAATCTATATGATGACCTGGATTTTAATTACGCTACTTTACCTATGCGTGCCGGAGCTTTTTCGGCGACGCATCACATACATAATAAATTTACACCCATACATGAACTATATGACCTATGGATAAAACCCGACCGCGACTTGGGCGAGTTGGCTGGTAAGGCGGTTATAGTAAGTGTTGCCGGAGCTTACGTGGGTGGTGTTTTTGAGGATGGCTATGTAAAGGCAAAACCAAAAGCATTTGGCGATTTTTATATAAAGGTGGATGATGTGCCGCCGAGGATAGTACCTATTAATATAAGCCAGGGTAAAAATATGGCTAAACTGCGCCGCATATCATTACGCATAAGCGATAATCTATCCGGCATAAAAACTTATAATGGTAAAATTGATGGTGAATGGGTATTGATGGAATGGGACTATAAAACTAAGGTGCTAAGTTATACCTTTGATAGTGGTTTTGATTCGGGTAAGCATAATTTTGAATTAACCGTTACCGATAACAAAAACAATACGTCACAATTTAAAGCAGATTTTTACAAATAACATGGCAACACTCAACGAAGGCGATAAAGCGCCGGATTTTACCGCGAAGGATCAAAATGGTAAATCCATTTCATTAGCCGATTTTAAAGGCAAAACTGTTATTTTATATTTTTACCCAAAGGATGATACCCCTGGATGTACCGCTGAAGCTTGCGATTTTAGGGATAATTATCAATCGTTAGTAGGTAAGGGTTTTGAAGTTATTGGTGTGAGTACCGATGATGAAAAATCACACAAAAAATTCGAAACTAAGTACAGTTTACCATTCCCGCTTATTGCTGACGAGAGTAAAGAGATAGTAGAAGCTTACGGCGTTTGGGGCGAAAAGAATATGTATGGCAAAGTATATATGGGTACTATGCGCACCACCTTTATTATTGATGCCAATGGCGTTATTAAAAAAATAATTAATAAGGTAGATACTAAGGCATCATCACAGCAAGTATTGGATCTTTTGCAGTAATTATTAATTATTACCTTAGTATTGTAAATAGTTGTTAAAACAAATAAGTGCCAAATACTATTTAGTAAGATAAAAAATATACATGTCAGCACCCGTTGAAGACGCAGAAATATTAAGTAAGTTTCAGGACGAAAAGACCCGTAATGAAGCTTTTAACTTATTATTAAATAAATACCAGCAAAAAATTTACTGGCACGTACGCCGTATGGTAATTGACCATGACGATGCCGATGACCTGGTACAGGATGTATTTATTAAGGTTTGGAAAAACCTGCCCGGTTTTAGAAGCGATGCCCAGCTATATACCTGGATGTACCGTATTGCCACTAATGAATGCATTACCTTTTTGAACAAGAAAAAGCAAAAGAACAATGTTTCGTTGGATGATGTGGATTACGAACTGGCAGATACCTTAAGTGCATCAGATCATTTTACCGGCGACCAGATACAGCGAAAATTACAGCAAGCCTTATTGACATTACCCGAAAAGCAAAAGCTGGTATTTAACATGAAATACTATGATGATATGAAGTATGAAGAGATATCACAGGTGTTGGGAACCAGTGTGGGGGCTTTAAAAGCATCATTCCATTTGGCTGTAAAAAAGATTGAAGCCTACTTGCTTGCAGAAGATTGAAGTTTTTTTATGAAATTTAAATGAAATTTTAAACCTTTTGTGTTTAATTGTATCTATAACAGTATTATGACAAGCGATATAGGAAATAGAGAGTGGCTAAACGATTTCGAGCTACTAAAAAAGGTTAATCCGAATAACCCATTTACAGTGCCCGACAGCTATTTTAACGAGCTGAACGAGCGCATTGTGTCCGGTATCCGTTTGAATGATTTGAAGCAAAACTCACAACAAGAATTTACAGTACCTGAAAATTATTTTACTGAATTAAGCGGCAATATCATGAGCCGCATAAATATTGAGCAGGCTTTAAACCAGCCAACCGGTTTTACCACACCCGATAATTATTTTGAAGATTTAACGACGCAGATACAAAGCCGTGTTAAAATGGAGGAGATATTATCAGGGACAGCGGAAGGTATGACTGTACCTGAAGGTTATTTTGAACGGTTAAATAAAAATATACTCAACAAAACAGTTAATCAGGATATAGTTAAGCGTAAAACTATAGTTAGGCGTATGTTTAATTCGCCAATATTTAAGTATGCTACTGCGGCTTGTTTTTTGGCGATAGTGGGCGGGGGAGTGTTTTTTTCATCAACAGACCCGGTAAAAAAACACCGCACCTCTTATTTACACCAGGAACTATTAAATGTTTCTGACCAGGATCTGCAAAATTATTTAAGATTATATGCTGATGGTAATGAGTCGTTGCATATTATTAAGGCTAACGGTTTAAACGTTAATGACGCTCAAATACAAAAAGATTTAGATACTTATATAGATACAGAATAATGGAAACCATAATTAAGTTTAGCAAGCCTGTATTTATTATTTTACTGATATCAGGATTAGCATATGAAGGTTTTGCGCAGCGAAATAATCTGCGCCAGCAAAGCTTTAACAGGGTATCGCCAGCTACAACCCCTACTGTGCCCAGTGCCGATCAAATCAAAAAAGTACTGCGTATCAGAGAAAATTATTTCATGAAGGAGCTTGATCTGACTCCTGCACAGCGTAACCAGTTTTTAAGAGTATACCGCGCCTGGCAAAATGATATGGACGAGACACGCCGGTTAAAACGTTTAAATAATTCAGCCGGACAGAGCGGCGGTTCGCAACAGTTAGAGCGGGACTTGGCTTACGACAGGAAGTTGATAGACATTAAAGAGAACTTTCAAAATGAGTTTTTAAAAGTATTGTCTGCCGAAAAATTGAGTAAACTTTATAAATTGGAACAAGAGTTTAAAGACGAGGTATTTAAAAACCTTACTGAACGCCAGTAAGCTAGTTTAATATAAGATTTAAGGCTTATCGCGTAAAGTGGTAAGCCTTTTGTATTTTTGAGGCATGTTAACCCTACGCCAGCTTTTTTTAGCCAATAATGCGCAAACTACCAACTTCCCTTTATTGCTGGAGTTTGAACGTGCCGAAGGGATATATATGTATGATAAGTACGATAAACCATATATCGACATGATATCGGGCATAGGCGTAAGCAACTTAGGACATAGCAATTCTTATGTTATTGAAGCTATAAAGCAGCAGTTAGATAAGTATATGTACCTAATGGTCTATGGCGAGTATGTACAAACCCCGCAGGTAAAGTTTGCCGAAAAGCTGACTTCATTATTGCCTGATAATTTGCAGTCGGTTTATTTTACCAACTCAGGTGCCGAAGCAGTTGAGGGCGCACTTAAACTGGCTAAACGCTATACAGGCAGGCAGCAGATCATTGCTTTTAAAAACTCCTATCATGGCAGTACACATGGCGCATTAAGCGTAATGGGTAATGAGGAGTATAAGCAGGCCTACCGCCCGTTATTGCCGGGTGTGACGTTTATTAATTTTAATAATGTTGATGACCTACAATATATCACCAATCAAACTGCTTGCGTCATAATTGAAACCATACAAGGTGAGGCAGGCATTCGTGTGCCTGATATGGCCTATATGCAGGCTTTGCGCCAGCGGTGTACCGATACAGGAACCTTGTTAATACTTGACGAGATACAAGCCGCCTTTGGCCGCACGGGTAAACTATTTGCTTTTGAGCATTTTGATATAGTACCCGATATTTTGCTATTGGCCAAGGCCCTGGGTGGTGGAATGCCTATTGGGTCATTTATCGCATCAAATGATATAATGAATGCCTTGAAAGAAAATCCAATACTGGGCCATATAACCACCTTTGGCGGACACCCGGTATGTTGTGCTGCGGGTTTAGCCGCATTAGAGGTTTTGCTAAATGAAAACCTGATAAGCCAAGTACCTGCAAAAGAAGCGTTAATGCGCCAACTGTTGGTGCATCCATCCATTAAGCAAATACGTGGTAAAGGCTTGATGCTGGCTATTGAATTACGCGACTTTGACCTCAATAAAAATGTAATTGACCGTTGCATAGAAAACGGCGTAATTGCCGACTGGTTTTTACATTGCAGCAACGCTATGCGCATAGCACCACCACTCATCATCACTCCCGACCAAATTAAAACAGCCTGTGCGGTGATAATTGAAGCTATTGAGTACTACAGCTAATTCAATCAAATTTTCATTAAAATTTCACTTTGGTATGGTTTATGCAAAATTAGGTGTAAACTGTTAAAAAGTGCGTTTTTAAGCCCCTAATCCTAGTTTCTAGTCTAACCCTGCACTTTTTTTTGGTCACAATTAAAAAATTTACTGTACACAACTATGAAAATAGCTTACATATCATCCTATCCGCCCCGCGAATGTGGAATTGCCACATTTAATCAAAATTTAGTGCGTGCAGTTGCCGCTAATTTTCCCGAAAGAGAGAGTTTATTGAAAGGCGATTTTGTAGTAGCATTGACTGATTCGGAGAATATGCATGAGTATGAGTATCCCGAAGAAGTAAAATATATAGTACGCCAAAATCATCAAAAAGATTATATACGTGCCGCCAATTATGTTAATACCAGCAGCGCTGATGTTTGTATAATGGAGCATGAGTTTGGTATTTATGGGGGAGAAAGCGGTATTTATATACTGCCGTTTATTAATCGGTTAGAAAAGCCTTTAATATCTATTTTACATACCATATTAAAGGAGCCCAGCTATGTACAGCGAATTATTATAAGGGAGATAGCCGAGCAATCATCAAAAATAATTGTGATGAGTAACCGGGCCGTTGAGTTTTTAACAACCATTTATGATATTCCTGCCGAAAAAATACAGATAATTGAACATGGTGTTCCTGATCTGGAAGCACCTGAAATTAATCCAATCAAAAATCTAACACCTTTCAAAAATCGACGTGTGCTATTAACCTTTGGTTTGATAAGCCGCAATAAAGGTTTGGAAACTGTGGTAAAGGCACTGCCTAAAATAGTAGCTAAGCATCCTGATGTAATGTATGTGGTATTAGGTAACACGCATCCCGGAGTTTTAAAGAACTCGGGCGAGGAGTATCGTGATCATCTAAAAACTTTAGCCGCACAGTTAGGGGTATCAGATAACCTATGCTTCATTAATAAATTTGTATCTGAGGAAGAATTGATGCAATATCTATCAGCATCTGAAATATATGTAACTCCTTATTTAAACGAAGCGCAAATAACCAGCGGTACATTATCTTATGCGGTAGGGGCTGGTTCGGCAGTAGTGTCTACCCCATACTGGCATGCCCAGGAATTATTGGATCATAACAGGGGCAGATTGTTTGATTTTAAAAACTCAGACGCGTTAGGTGATATTATCATTGAATTATTGGATAATGAGGAAACATTAAGCGAATTAAAGCAAAACGCTTATGAATACGGCTTGCATACGCGCTGGCCGGTTACAGGTGCCGAGTATATTAAAGTAGCACAGGAAGCTTGTTACGAACATGATTTTAGGGATAAAATTTTAAAAAACAGCATAGTTGACCCCGAGATAATGCCCAAGTTTAGCTTGGCGCATGTAATACGCTTAACTGATGATACGGGTATAGTGCAACACGCAAAATACGGCATACCTAACTTAAAGGAAGGCTATTGTTTAGATGATAATGCCCGTGCATTAATTATGGCGCTAATGGCTTATGAGCGTAATAATAGTAAAGAGGCTTATGATTTGCTGCCGATATATCTAAGCTACATCCATTACATGCAAACAGAGGATGGAAACTTCCGTAATTTTTTAAGCTTTAGCCGCCAGTATTTGGATGAGGTAGGTTCAGAAGATTCATTTGGACGTACAATATGGTCATTGGGGTATTTAATAGCTTGTACATCGCGTAACTCATATCGCGAGTTTGCTACTGAACTATTTCACCGATCATTTCCGCATTTTGCCAGTTTACGTTACTTACGCGGTATAGGAAATACAATTATCGGTATTAGTTTATACCTTCAAGTATATCCAACCGATGAAGGTATGATGAGCGAGTTATTACGGCTTACCGATATGCTAATGTCGTCTTATGAGCATACTGCAACAGATAATTGGCAATGGTTTGAAGAAGGTATGACCTATGATAATGCTATACTGCCTTTAGCCTTATTACACTCATGCGAAATAACCGGTAATGATGAGGTGAAAAAAGTAGCCTTAAAAACAATGGCGTTTTTAGATAAGTTAACCCTATCAAACGGCTATTTAAGTCCGGTTGGCAATGATGGCTGGTATTATAAAAATGTAGGTAACTTCCCGGTTTATGACCAACAAGCTATTGAAACTATGGCTATGGTATGTATGCACTTCCAGGCTTATAAAATTTTCCGTAAGCCTGAGTATATCGAAAAAACGTTTTTATGCTACAGGTGGTTCCTGGGCGAAAATACATTACGTGCTCCATTATATGACCATGAAACCAAAGGCTGCTGTGATGGGTTAGAAGCAACCGGCATCAACCGCAATCAAGGTGCCGAAAGTACGTTGGCTTATTTAATATCGCATCTAACAGTGTTGAAAGCATTTGAGCTGGAATACGAGTATAACAGGTATTCAAAAAAGTTATCGTCTGCTAAATGAGGGTAGCCATATTATCGCCTGTTGCCTGGCGTACACCGCCCAGGCATTACGGGCCATGGGAGCAAATGGCATCAAACATTGCCGAAGGCATGGTTAAAAAAGGTGTAGAGGTAACGCTGTTTGCCACCGGCGACTCGGAAACCGCAGGTAAGCTTGAATCAATTTGCGCACAGGGATATGAAGAGGATCGCAGCCAGGATGCTAAAGTACTGGAGTGCCTGCACATTAGTAACCTGATGGAAAAGGCAGGTGATTTTGACCTCATCCACAATAACTTTGATTTTTTACCGCTTACTTATTCGGGTTTAATAAAAACACCGATGATAACTACTATACACGGGTTTTCATCTCCACGTATTATTCCTGTTTATAAAAAGTATAACAGTATCGGTCATTATGTTTCTATTAGTAATGCAGACAGGAGCCCGGAATTAGATTATCTGGCAACGGTATATAATGGGCTTGATACTTCTAATTTTAAATTCAATGACAAGCCACAAGATTATCTGCTTTACTTCGGCAGGATACATCCTGATAAAGGCACAGAGGAAGCCATCGCGATAGCAAAAAAAAGTAAATGCAAATTGCTGATAGCAGGCATTGTGCAGGATGAAGGCTATTTTAAAAGTAAAATAGAACCGCAGTTTGATGACCAAATAGTTTATGTAGGTAGTGCCGGTCCAGAAAAACGGAATGAGCTTTTGGGAAATGCGTTAGCACTGCTGCATCCTATAAATTTTAATGAACCTTTTGGCTTAAGCGTTGCCGAAGCCATGCTTTGCGGTACACCGGTTATCGCTTTTAACCGAGGCTCTATGCCCGAATTAATTAAACATGAGGAAACCGGCTTTTTGGTAAATACAATTGATGAGGCGGTAGAAGCGGTAAAAGCTTTGAACAAAATAAACCGCAAAAACTGCTATGCATGGGCAACCTCCCAATTTTCAAGCGAGAAAATGGTGAGTGATTATTTTGAGTTGTATAAACGAATATTAGATAAATAAACCCTTCATTGCGAGGAATGACCCCCAATTAATTGGGGACTGCACTTGCAAATCAAAATCGTAATGAATGTCCTATCTAGAGATTGCCACGCTACGCTCGCAATGACGCGTGGGAGAAATCATTACTTTCCTTCCTTCAATTTCGCCAGCAAATCCTTCAGATCGATCTCCGCAAACGAGGTTGAATAATCAGACAAACCATAAGGGATGATCAATTTGCCATTGTTGATGATAGAACCACACGAGTAGATCACATTAGGCACATAACCCTCACGCTCATCGCTGTTAGGTACTAATAAAGGCTCATGTAAGCGGCCAATTTCTATGGCAGGATCATCAAGCTTTAATAAACTTGCACCAAGCACATAGCGGCGCATAGGGCCTACACCATGGGTTATTACCAGCCATCCATCCTCGGTTTCAATAGGCGAACCGCAGTTGCCAATTTGAACAAATTCCCAGGTAAATTTGGGTTGTTGCAATAACTGGGGTTTTTCCCATATGTTTATTTTATCCGAGTACATGATGTAGTTATTGCACCCGTCAATACGCGATATCATTACAAACTTGCCATTTATTTTACGCGGAAACAGGGCTAGGTTCTTATTCTGCGCGCCTTCACCGTATAAAGGCATTATTTTAAAGTTGTAAAAATCATTGGTTTGCAACAGCTTAGGCATAATCAATGAGCCATCGTAGGCAGTATAGGTTGCATAGTAAACAGAAGTGCCATCGTCATGCTTAAATTCCACAAAACGGGCATCCTCAATACCCTTCCGTTCATACTCAGATATTGGGAATATTACTCTATCGGATATATCCGTATCCATCGAGAAAACAATTTCGTAATAGGAATCGGCCAGCCATAATACTTTATCGTATTCCAGCCTTATCATATCATCTTCCTGCAGTTTTTGCGAATCTAAAATAATTCGGCGCAGGTTAGAGTATTCAAAATGGTGATCAAGTTTTTCTTCCAGCTCGTTTAATACACTGATGTTGATCTGGGTGATTGCTGCTTTTTCGAAGAATAGTTTTTTATTATATACCGCGTTGCGCACAATTTCGGCCTCATCAATGTAATTACCCGCCGGCATAACAGTTATGTTATTGTCCTTATCAAATAAGGCCCTGCGGAAAGTGATTGATGAAATATGCCCCTCGCCAACGGCTCTAAAACTCATAATAACTCGGCGCTCGCCTTCATGTAATTCGCTTTGGTCAGGATCCTGTACTATTGATGGGTTAAAAAAAGCGGCAGATTCAATAGAATACTCATGCGTAAAGTACGAGCCTAATAATAATTTGCGGTAAACCGTTAAGGTATCAAAATCAATTTCAAGCTCGGTAAGCAGCGGCTTTAACTTGCTGCAATGCCTGTTTAAAACACGGGTTATATTACGGTGGCGCTTAGAATACTCCTGCAATAGCGGCGAGATGATGCCAAAAGCAGCTTCTTCGCTTATACTCATTACTCTTTGAATTACTTCTTTGGCACGTTCATTACCGTTAAAAAAGAATCTTGCTATTACTCGTTTAGAATCCGGATTTACTCTTACAGGTTTGCGCTCAACGGCTAATCTCATAGTTATATCAAATACGTTAATGTTATAACATTAAGTTATGAAAATTGATTTGAGTATTTTTATTTAAAGTGATTGGGTGTTCACTAAATCATTTTATTCCTTTTAATAAGGTATGATTTCAAAATGTTATGGTAACCGTCGTGAATGTTGGCATCTACCATGTCAATTTGATATTGGGCACATTTTAATTCCAACTCCTTGCGGTATTTTGCCAGTGCGGTATAGTAGGTTTGGCGTATTTTATTAGGATGTACCTTAACCTCGTCACCACTCTCCATGTCAATGAAATGATGTGGGCGGTTATCAAAATTAAAGTCTACCTCTTTTTGTTTATCGTGCACATTAAATATTACTACCTCGTGCTTATTGTACTTTAAATGTTGTATAGCGGCAAATAAGCCCTGTAATTTTTCTTCGCTCATGTTATTCTCCAGCATATCGCTAAAAATAATCACCAGCGAACGCTGATGAACTTCCTGTGCTATATGGTGCAACACGTTGGATAAGCTGGTATTAGTTTTTTCTTTAGGCTCGTTATAGGCTTTTTCTAACTGAGCATATAAATAAAATAGATGGGTAGAGGTTGATTTAACTCCGCTTAACCAATCCACTTGGTCCGAAAATATACCTAAACCAAACGCGTCGCGCTGTTTTTTAAACAGGTACATTAATGAGGCTATTGCATAGATGGAAAATTGCAGCTTATTAATACCCTTATCAGGGTAATTCATGGATGATGAAGTATCCAGCAGCAAATAACAGCGCAGGTTAGTTTCTTCTTCAAACTGCTTAACAAACAGCTTTTCGGTGCGGGCCATTAGCTTCCAGTCGATATTTTTTACCGACTCGCCATTATTATATAAACGGTGCTCGGCAAACTCAACCGAGAAACCATGAAAAGGGCTTTGGTGTAAACCGGTAATAAAACCTTCAACCACCTGGCGCGCCAAAAGGTCAAGATTGGCTAAGTGCCTTATTTGCTGATCATCGTTAAGCATAACACTAATGTATTGAAATGTACAGGTGTACGCAAATAAAAAAAGCGTTACAACAACTTGTAACGCTTTTAATACTTAGTTTATGATAATTAAGCTAATTGCTTATTTAATTTATCTGCCAATACAGATTTTGGAACAGCGCCGATTTGTTTGTCAACAATTTCGCCATTTTTAAAATACAATAAAGCAGGGATATTGCGGATACCATATTTAACTGATATACCGGGATTGTTATCTACGTTTACTTTACCTACTACGGCAGTGTCAGCATATTCTTTTGCTATTTCTTCTACTACCGGGCCAACCATCCTACAAGGGCCACACCATTCAGCCCAAAAGTCAACTAATACGGGTTTATCTGATTTTAGCACAAGCTCCTCAAAGTTTGCGTCAGTAATTTCTAATGCCATGATATTTTTTTATTTTGTTTAACAAATATATACTATTCAAATAGCTTGCCACAAGTGTTGGCCTGACAAACTGACAAACTAATTACTAACAATGCCTTTATTTATACACTTTGATTTTTTGGTGACAAAAATAGCTTATAGCTTTTCTATTTCAGCTTTTACAAATGCCGCCAGTTCTTTTACGTAGCCTGCGCTAAAGTCAAACTTGATACCTGCGGTTTCGTAAATTTCTTTAATGGTTTTGGTGTAGCCCAATTTTAAGGCAGCTAAATATTGCTCCAATGCTTTCTCCGGATTTTCTTTATAGTTTTTCCAAACCGCTATGGCGCCTAATTGGGCCATACCGTATTCTATATAGTAAAAAGGTATCTCAAAAATGTGCAGTTGCTTTTGCCAAAGGTTGGCTCCGGCTTCCTCAATGCCGCTCCAATCGGCAAAACCTGCCCCAAAAGGCTCGTAAATTTTTACCCAGGCTTCGGTACGCTCGGCAGCGGTGTGGGTAGGGTTGGTGTATATCCAATGCTGAAACTGGTCGACCACGGCCACCCATGGAAGGGTTTTTAATACATCCACCAATTGGTCACGTTTGGCACGTTTCAGGTCCTCTTCATTATCAAAAAATACGTTCCAATTATCCATGGATATCAACTCCATCGACATGGATGCCAGTTCCGCCACTTCTGATGGGCAATGCTTAAAATCATTTAGCTCCAGATCGGCAGTTAAAAAGGTATGTACCGCGTGGCCGCCTTCGTGCACCATAGTGGTCAAATCACGGAAGGTATTGGCCGAGTTCATGAAAATAAACGGTGCGCCTGTTTCTGATAGCGGATAGTTATAACCGCCCGGTGCTTTGCCCAAACGGCTCTCTACATCAAACAGATTATTATCCTTCATGATCTCCAAACGCTCGCCCAAATAGCGATTGATGTTACTAAAGCATTGGATTGATTTTTCAATCAAATCCTCACCGTTTTTAAACGGTTTTAAAGCTGGTTTGCCCGATGTGTTGACATCCATATCCCATGGCCTTAAAGTATCTAATCCCAAGGCCTCTTTGCGTTGTTCGGCGTGTTCGCGTAAAATGGGTACTATCTCCATTTCAATAGCTTCATGAAAAGCGTAGCAATCCTGCGGGGTATAGTCAAAACGGCCCAGCTCCTGGAATTTATAGTCGCGGTAATTTTCAAAACCGGCGTTTAAGGCAACTTGGTGACGCAGGGCGCGTAGGTGGTCAAACAGGTCGTTTAACTTATCTTTTTCCTGCAAGCGGCGGGTGGTAATTTTATCCCAAACTTCCTGCCTTTTGGCACGGTCTGTGCCTTTTAAAAATACTGATGCCTGCTCTAAAGTATATTCCTTATCGTCGATATGTACGGATAACGAGCCGCTTATCGACTGGTATTTTTGTTGCTCAACCTGTATCTCGGTTTGTAGCGGAATGTTTGCTTCCCTGAAAAGTTCCAATGCTTTTTTTACACCACGCAGATAAATAAAATATTTATCCTTATCCAGTTGGTCCAGGTATTCGCTGGCTACCAGTTTTTTGTTCAATTCGTTACTGTAAGGCGCTATTTTAGGTTCAACTTCGGTAGCGAAGTATTGAAAGTTTTGTAATAAGTACTCGTTATTGGTATCGCAGGTCATGCGGATATAACGCCAGGCAAAATCTTCCTCCAAAGCAGCTTCCAACTCGCTACGGTCATGTAGCCAAAGCTCCAGCTCTTCTTTCGATTCAATAAAGCGCGCCAGTAATTCCTTATAGATCGGTTCCAGCGTTTCCCATTTAATTTCAAGGTCGGCAGGAATATAGGTTCTTGTTTTTTTGTGAATCATTGTTTTAATAATGTGCAGATGTGCGGATATGCAAATGTGCAGATTTGTGTGCAAATAACAATGTCAGGTCGAACTTGTTTCAAGATACACAAGCTAAGAAATTTGATGGGATGCCGAAACAAGTTCGGCATGACGGTTAAATAACCCTATCCAACAAAAACAAAACCGCAAATACCACGCTGGCAATGCCGTTAGTGGTCATAAAGGCAAAGTTTACGCGGCTTAGATCGTTGGGTTTAACCAGCAGGTGCTGATAGATGAGCATACTGCAAAAAAAGACAATGCCGATATAATACAATATGCCTGCATCAATAAAAAATATAGGCATCACTACAAAAACAGCCGACAGCACATGCAAAAAGGTAGATAACCTTAACGCGTTTACCTTACCCAAATAAGCGGGGATAGAGTGTAGGTTTTCGCTGCGGTCAAAGTCCTCATCCTGCATGGCGTAGATGATATCAAAACCACTCACCCAAAACAATACCGCGAACGAAAAGAATAACGGAGTTAGGTCAAATTGCCCGGTCACTACCAAATACGCGCCAATAGGTGCTAAAGATAAACCCAAACCCAAAACCAAATGGCAAAGGGCTGTAAAGCGTTTGGTAGCGCTATAACCCAATACAACCAATAAAGCCACCGGCGATAGGTAAAAACAAAGCTCATTAATAAACCAGGTAGTGCCTATAAACAAAGCGCAGTTTACCAATGTAAACGTCAACGCCGCCGCAGGACTAATGCGCCCGGCAGGTATATCGCGTACTTTAGTGCGTGGGTTTTTGGCATCAATATCCCTATCCAAATAGCGGTTAAATGCCATTGCCGCGTTGCGGGCAAACACCATACACAATACCATCAAAACCAACTTGGCCCAGTCAAATGGATAATTGGTAGTTGTTACCGCCAAAAAAAAGCCAATAAAGGCAAATGGCATGGCAAATATGGTATGGGAAAAGGTTACGAGGGAAAGGTATTTTTTCATTTACTATTAATATCTTCTCAACCGTCATTGCGAGGAACGAAGCAATCTCTGCAATTGCTGATCAATTTCCACGATGATGGTTTATAACGGACATTTACCTTCGCGACTGTCCTACGTAGAGATTGCTTCGTTCCTCGCAATGACGCGGGTTATTTATAATTCTTTATATGGCGGCACTACAAACTCCTGGTTTATCCCCCCAATAAACCCTAAAATCTCATCCTTACCTAAATGTAACTCGGCAGAGGTAATAAAGTATGTGGGAGCTTCCTCAAAGGTTGTTAATAGTACCTTTTTGAACTTAGCTATATTTTGATCTGTTTTTACGGATGATTGCTTATCGGCCTTGGTAAATACCAAGACAAATGATAGTCCTTTTTCGCCCAGCCAGTTGCAAAATTCTAAATCAATTTTTTGGGGTTCAAGTCGGCTGTCTATCAAAACCATCACACATTGCAGGCTTTCGCGTTTATCCAAGTAAGTATGTATAAACTTATCCCATTCGGATTTTTTGGTTTTGGATGCACGTGCGTAACCATAACCTGGCAAATCGACAATGTACCAGTTATCATTTACTAAAAAATGATTGATCAACTGCGTTTTACCCGGAGTTTGCGATGTTTTGGCCAACCCCTTTTTGCCCGTAAGCATATTGATCAGCGACGACTTACCCACGTTTGAGCGGCCAATAAAAGCATATTCGGGCTTTACCGGCGGCGGTAATTTAGAAACCTGGGTGTTGCTGCAAATAAATTCGGCAGTTTTTACAATCATTGTACAAAGGTAGTGATTAAAGATTAGGGTTAAAGATTGGTTGTTAAAGATTAAAGATTAGTGATAGTTTTGTTAGTAGATTAAGTCAACTAATCTTTATTCTTCAATCTTTAATCTTTAAAATGGATACATACAAAATCCCCGCACAAACCCGCATAGGCCATGTGCATTTAAAAGTAAGCGACCTGCAACGGTCGTTAGATTTTTACTGTGGATTGCTGGGGTTTGAAGTAACGCAAATGTATGGCGACCAGGCGGCGTTTATATCTGCCGGGGGCTATCACCATCACATTGGTTTAAATACCTGGTACAGCAAAGGCGGACAACCCGCGCCACAAAATACTGCCGGGCTATTCCATACCGCCATACTATATGCCGAGCGCAAGGACCTGGCTAAAATTTTACAACGCTTGATACAAGCTAAATATCCCATAACCGGCGCATCAGATCATGGCGTATCAGAAGCTATTTATTTAGACGACCCCGATAAAAACGGCGTTGAACTATATTGGGACAAGCCAAAGGAAGAATGGCCGCTTGATGAAAACGGTGGATTGAAAATGGTAACAGAGCGATTGGATATGGAAGGGTTATTGGCGTTGAATGAGGGTCAATAGTCCATAGACCATCGTCCATAGCAAATCGTTGTAATTTTAATTACTATGGACTATGGACCATCGACCATAAACTAAAACAACTATCTTTGCCAACAATGAACAAAACCGTAATTCCGTACACCCAAGAGCAAGGCACCAAAAAGCAACAGGTGGCCGATATGTTTAATAATATATCAAAAACCTACGATTTTCTGAATCATTTTATGTCGCTGGGTATTGATATCATCTGGCGTAAAAAGGCTATTAACGAGTTAAAGAAAGATCAGCCCAAACTGATACTAGATGTAGCTACCGGTACCGGCGATTTTGCTTTTGAAGCTTTATCTATATTAAAGCCCGAAAAAATTATTGGTGTAGATATTTCGCAAGGGATGTTAGACATCGCGAAGCAAAAAATAGCTAAACGCGGTTTAAATGATAAATTTGAAGTTAAACTGGGCGATTCGGAAAAATTGCCTTTTGAAGCCAACGAGTTTGACGCGGTTACTGTAGCCTACGGTGTGCGTAACTTTGAGAACCTGGAGGCTGGGCTAGCAGATATTCATAGGGTGTTAAAACCGAGTGGTAAGGCTGTAGTGTTGGAGTTTTCAAAACCCAAAGCGTTTCCCATTAAGCAATTGTATCAATTCTACTTTAACTATATAACTCCCGGCATTGGTAAGCTTTTCTCAAAAGATTCAAGAGCGTACTCTTATTTGCCCGAATCGGTAGCCGCTTTCCCGGATGGGAAAGATTTTGTGGCGCTGATGGATAAGGTGGGTTTTAAACATACCAAAAGCCGCCCGCTGGCGTTTGGTATATGTTCAATTTACACCGGTGTTAAATGAGTAAAATCAAATACCTAACCCTAATTATGCTGTTTTTTTGCTGTGCCGATTCTTTGGCACAGAAAGTACCGGCATGGGGTGGCGGTGGTGATTTGCGCGACCTGGGTTTTGGCTTCACTTTCTCATACATAGGCAGTTATTATAAAATAGATAAAGCACCCGACTGGCAAACACCCTTTATTGATCAACTAAATAATGTACCTGTAACTACGGGATTAAATAGCATCAGTTCGTCATATGCCAGTGGTTTTGGGGTAGGCTTTTTAACCCGTTACCGCTTGACAGAACATTTAGAAGCGCGCTTTGCACCCTCGCTAATATTTGCAGACAGAGTGGTGAATTATACTTATGTTGCACAGGAACCTATAAATAAACTGGTTACCAGTACCGCGGTTGATTTTCCGTTGGCTTTGAAGCTAAAATCAGACCGCATGGATAACTTGCGCGTATATTTAATGGGGGGCGTAAAGCTTACACAGGCCATCAGTTCAAAATATAATTCAGATAAAGATCTTCCGCCCATTGATAAGATTGTTAAAAATGTAAATAGGTACGGTTCGTACGAAGTGGGCCTGGGCTGCGAAATATATTTTGAGTTTTTTAAGCTCTCTCCCGAAATTAAAATATCCAACTCCTTTGGTAATGTGATGCTACATGATAACAGCGCTTTCTCGCGCCCTATTAATAATTTAGGGCTGCATACCGTAATGTTTAGTCTTTATTTTGAATAGTAAAGCGTAGCGATGACCGGGTGAGTCAAATCGCGTACTAAAACTCATTTATAAAACCCGTGTTATATCAACTAAAAACTATAATTTCGTAGCAGATTTTAACTAATACTATGGCTAAAATTGCATTAATAACAGGGGCAACTTCGGGGATAGGCGAGGCTTGCGCACATACTTTTGCCCGCGAGGGTTATAACCTGGTACTTACCGGGAGAAGATTAGACCGTTTGGAAAAATTAGCCGCCAAATTGAATAAAAAGTATAATACAGAGGTTGCTGTCTCTGCCTTTGATGTACAAAACAGGGAAGAAACAATTGCCAATTTGGAAGAACTGCCTGCTAAATGGAAAAAGGTAAATGTGTTGATCAACAACGCAGGTTTAAGCCAGGGCCTTGATCCGATACAAAAAGGTGATTATACCGATTGGGAAACTATGATAGATACCAATATTAAAGGGTTGCTATATGTAAGCAAAGTGGTATCTAACTGGATGATAGCTAATGGTAAAGGACATATTATTAATATTGGATCGATAGCCGGTAAAGAGGTTTACCCCAATGGTAATGTATATTGCGCCACCAAGTTTGCGGTTGATGCTTTAAACAAAGGTATGCGACTGGATTTGTTGCAACATGGTATTAAAGTTACTGCCGTACATCCCGGAGCTGTTAATACGGAGTTTTCACAAGTTCGTTTTCATGGCGATAAAGAACGGGCTGATAAAACATATATGGGCTTTACACCATTAGTAGCTGATGATGTAGCCGAAACCATATGGTTTGCCGCATCGCGCCCGGCGCATGTAAATATAAATGAGTTAACCGTTATGCCAACCGCACAGGCAAGCGTAACAAATATACATAGAAAATAGATGTGCAGATTTGCGAATACGCAGATGTGCAAATGAAATAAATTCCAAATAAAATTATGTCATTAACTACACAAATAGATCAGGATATTAAACAAGCCATGTTGGCTAAACAACCCGAAAGGCTACAAGCATTACGTGCTATCAAATCGGCATTGCTATTGGCTAAAACTGAAAAGGGTGCTGCGGAGGAATTAACCGAAGAGGCAGAAATTAAAGTTTTGCAAAAACTGGTAAAGCAGCGTAAAGAATCGGCAGACATTTATAAAACCCAAAACCGCGAGGACCTGTATGAGATAGAGATGCAGGAAATGCGAGTAATTGAGCCCTATTTGCCGCAGCAAATGACCCGTTTTGAAATTGAGGGATATATACAGGACTTAATGACCCGCATTGGTGCTACATCTGCACAGGATATGGGGCGTATAATGGGATTGGCAAGTAAAGAACTTGCCGGTAAAGCCGACGGAAAAACAATATCAGAGGTGGTACGACAATTATTAGGATAAATATTTGTTATTATTGCCGAACTAAAGCCTAATGGCTATTTTTATTGCTAGCATATATCCGTACCAATAAGGTAAAGGCTATATATTTGAAAATTAAACATTTACGATAATATATGAATTTCGTGCTTAAACAGGAACGTGGTTTTAGTTACATTGACGAAGGAGAAGGAGAGGTTCTGTTGCTATTGCATGGTTTAATGGGAGGCTTAAGTAATTGGGAAGAGGTAATTGCATATTTTAGTAAAAATTACCGTGTTATACTACCCATGCTCCCGGTGTATGATCTGCCGGTATTAACTACAGGCGTAAAAACGTTGTCTAAATATCTTAACAAGTTTATTAAACATAAAAAGTTGGAGAACGTTACCCTTTTAGGTAATTCATTAGGTGGGCATGTGGGTTTAATATATAGCTTAACTCACCAGGATAATATTAGGGCCCTGGTATTGGCAGGTAGCTCTGGTTTATATGAAAACGCATTTGGGGGATCATTCCCACGACGCGAAAATTATGAATTTATTAAAGAGCGTGTACAATACACTTTTTATGACCCTAATATTGCTACAACCGAATTGATTGACGAGGTGTACAAACTGGTGAATGACCGTCATAGTGTTATAAGGTTATTGGCAATGGCCAAATCAGCCATCCGCCATAACATGAAAAAGGATCTGCATAAAATAAAAATACCCGTAGCTTTAATATGGGGCAGAAACGATAAAATAACTCCGCCCGAAGTTGCTGAAGAGTTTAACCAGCTGCTACCAGATGTAGAGTTACACTGGATTGATAAATGTGGCCATGCCCCTATGATGGAGCATCCTGCAGAGTTTAACGAGAAATTAAAAGCATTTTTAGATAAAAAAGGAATATAAATGGTTGCTGGTGAGTTGATATCTGATGTAATTCTGCCGGTTCATACTTCTGATACGATACAGAAGGCGTTGGACCGCATGGTAGAGTTTCGTGTAAGGCACCTACCCATTGTTAACGAAGAACAGTTTTTAGGCCTCCTTGCCGAAACTGATATATTGGCTGAGACAGATTATACAACCCATATAGGCGCGTTGGCACTTTCGCTGGTAAACCCTTATGTACTGGAAGATCAGCATATATATGATGTTATACGCCTTTTTTACGAACAACAGCTAACCATAGTGCCTGTGCTGGATATCAAAAAGAACTACCTGGGTATGATATCCATTAATGCTATAACAGAATATTTTGCCAAAATAACCTCAGTTAGTCAACCCGGGGGGATAATTGTGTTAGAGATAAGTAATAAAAACAATTCGCTGGCACATATGGCGCAAATTGTCGAGTCGGACAACGCACAAATATTAAGCTCATATGTAAGTACTTATCCCGATTCGACCAGGATGGAGGTTACACTTAAAATTAATAAGCAAGATATATCAGGCATTGTTGCCAGTTTTTTAAGGTATGAGTATGATATAAAAGCTACCTTTAATCATAACGATAACGATAACTCAATGGATAGGTATGATTCATTGATGAATTATTTGAATTTGTAATCGGTCGATAGTCGATAGACCATAGACCATGGTTTTAGCATATTAAAGAAAAACTATTGACCATTGACCATGGTCTATGGACTGAAAAAATGAAAATAGCAGTATACGGCAGGCAATTTAATGATCTGGCAGTGCTACCCTTTGTGCAGCAGGTGTTTGATAGTCTTTCGCGCCATGAGGTTGAAATTTATGTTCACCATCAGTTGAATGAATATTTAACCGGAAAGATCAATACTGTAAAATATAACGTACTTGAAAAGGATACCCCAATAAAAGGCTTTATTGATTTGTTTATTACCCTGGGGGGCGATGGTACCCTGCTGGATATGGTAACCCTGATAGGCGATTCGGGTGTGCCGGTAATAGGTATTAATTTTGGCAGGCTGGGCTTTTTGGCCAGCGTTAATAAAAGCGATATTGATGCCGCTATAAATGCTGTTGTAAATAAAGAATATACGCTGGATAATCGCGCATTACTAAGTATTGATTCAGACATGAAGATATTTGGCGACGGCAATTTTGCGTTAAATGATATTACCATACATAAGCGCGATGATTCGGCGATGATTACCGTGCATGTATTTTTAGATGGCGAATTTTTAAATTCCTATTGGGCCGATGGTATTATTATAGCTACTTCTACCGGTTCAACAGCCTATTCATTAAGTTGTGGTGGCCCTATCATCTTCCCACAATCAAACAGTATAGTTTTAACACCGGTATCGCCGCATAACTTAAATGTAAGGCCTATTGTACTGCCTGATAGCAGCAGGCTATCGTTTGAGGTAGAAAGCCGTGGCGGAAAGTATTTAGTATCATGCGATTCGCGGACAGCTACTATTGATAAAGCAGTGCGTTTTCATACCCACAAGGCACCATTCGGATTAAATTTAATCCGGTTAAACAATGAAAGCTACCTGGCAACGTTAAGAAACAAATTATTGTGGGGTCTTGATGCCCGCAATTATTAACTTTGTTTAATGCGTAAACTTTTACCCGTATTTATTTTATTAGGTATAGCTTGTAGCGCCCGGGCGCAAAGCTGGGAGGTTGGCGGCTCAATTGGCGGCGCAGGTTATATGGGCGATCTGAATCCCAACAATCCGTTAAAGATGAGTGGAGGTACAGCAGGCTTAATGGTGAAACGTAATTTTAACCAGTACTTATCGGCTAGCATACATTATAGCGTTGCCAGCATTGCCGGGGCAGATAGTACATCAAGCAACCCGCAATTTGTAAACCGTAATTTAAGTTTTAAAACCCCGCTTAGCGAAATAAGCCTGGTAGGCGAACTTAACTTTTTAAAGTATATACCATCAGTTACTGCCAACAGGTTTACCCCTTATGTATTTGCAGGAGCAGGGCTAACTACTTTTAAACCGCAAACTGTTTACAACGGAGTAACGCTTGACCTTGCGCCTTTTAGAACTGAGGGGCAGGCTACACCATATAGTAATAAAGCCATATCAGCAATTTATGGGGCGGGTATTAAATACAATTTTGCCGATGCATGGAATATTATAGCTGATATAGGGTACCGCAATGCGTTTACCGATTATTTGGATGATGTGAGCGGAGTTTATGCTCCGGTGAGCAGTTTTAATAATGATCCAGCATCATTGGGTTTTGCATTGGCAGATAGAGGCTTAACACCAGGTTATCCGGGATCCCAACGAGGTGATTTTAGGCCGCATGATAGCTACCTGTTTATTAATTTAACCTTGTCGTTTACGTTTATTACTGCAAAATGCTATTATTAAAATAATAATATGTTGTTTTTATAGGCAAAAATGCAGTATTTGAACATTATTAAACAATAAACTTTCTTTTCGGCACACATACTAAAAAAGTACCGGGGAAGTTTTACCTTTGTCCGCTGAAAAATTTGGTTTTAATCAGATCAATAATAAGGTAAAAGCTATATTGTAAGGCTCATGTCGTCATATATAGCAAGCTGTAAATAAAATGGAATATAAAGATCAGATTGATTTGTCAAAATTACCCAGTCATATAGCTATCATAATGGATGGTAACGGCAGATGGGCAAAAGAAAAGGGCAAATTAAGAATATTTGGCCATCATAACGGGGTGCTTTCTGTAAGGGATGTTGTTGAAGGGGCATGTGAGCTAAATTTAAAGCACCTTACTTTATATACCTTTTCGTCTGAAAACTGGAACAGGCCCAAGTTAGAGGTAATCGCCATTATGGAGCTAATGGTAAGCACCATCCATAAAGAAATACAAAACTTTATGAAAAAAAATGTGCGCCTTAATGCCATTGGCGACCTGGAGATGCTGCCACCTAAATGCCTAACCGAGTTAAATAAAGCCATTGAAACTACATCTGTAAATACCGGGTTGGTACTTACGCTGGCTTTAAGCTATAGTTCACGCCGCGAGATTGTGCGGGCAGCTAAAAACATAGCTATTAAAGTACAAAAGGGAGAGTTAAATATTGATGATATTAATGAAGAAGTATTTGAAAATAATTTATTTACCGCAAATATACCTGACCCGGAATTATTGATCAGAACCAGCGGCGAACATCGGATAAGTAACTATTTGCTTTGGCAAATTGCCTATGCCGAATTATATTTCACTAATAAATTATGGCCCGATTTCAGGAAAGAAGACCTGTATGAAGCTATATATGATTATCAAAAACGCGAGCGCCGTTTTGGTATGACCAGCGAGCAAGTAAACTAAATTTTTGCGTTTAACACTTTTTAACAACTGTATAAATTATTTTTAGCCCACTAAAATATCCGAATGAATAAATTTCTTTTTGCTATTCTTTTATCTGTAATGAGTACCCTTGCTATAGCCCAAAGGGCACCGGTAAGGCCTAACATACCGGCTGATAGTTTAAGTTATATGGCTCCTAAAGAGTATACTATTGGTGGTATTACATTTAGTGGCGTAAAAAATTTAGATAAAGAGACACTACTAACGATATCAAAGTTATCACAGGGTGATAAAATTACTTTACCCGGCGAGGCTAATGCTAACGTTATTAAAAATTTGTATGCACTGGGCCTATTTGATGATGTGCAGTTAAATATAACCAGGCTTACTTTAGATAGTGTCTATCTTGAAATTGCTGTACAGGAGCGTCCGCGTTTATCGCGTTTACATATTACTGGTATACGTAAAGGTGAGATAGAAGATGTACAGAAAAAGCTATCTGATAAAACCAACAAGATTGTAAACGAAAATCTTTTAAGCACCACTACGGCTATAATAAAAAAGCATTTTGATGAAAAAGGGTATTTAAACACTACCGTTTCTATCAGTCAAAGGCCAGACCCGGGTGACCCTAACAGTATAATTTTGGATGTTGCAGTTGATAAAAAGCTAAAAGTAATGATCCACAAAATTACTATTGTGGGTAATAAAGCTATGTCATCAGCCAAGCTTAAAAAGGCAATGGCAAAAACCCGTACCCGTAAATGGTATAACATATTCGGCTCCAAAAAATTCAAACAGGATAAGTACGAAGAGGATAAGCAATTGCTAATTGAGGCAATGCAGGAAAAAGGATACCGGGATGCAGCAATTATAAGCGATAGCGTTTCAAGGCATGACGGCGAAACTGTTGATATTAAAATTACTTTACATGAAGGCCCTAAGTATTACTTTGGCGACATTAAATGGGCAGGTAATTCAAAATACAGTGACTTGGATCTTAACAGGATATTAAAAATTAAAAAGGGTGATGTTTTTAGTGAAGATATATTAAATACAAGATTATCAGGATCGGCACAAAATAGCGACGATATCTCATCACTTTATTTAAACGATGGCTATTTAACTTACAATGCTGAACCTATTCAAACCAGGATACATAACGATACTGTTGACCTGGAGATAAGAATGTATGAAGGGCCGCAATACACTATAAACCGCGTTATGGTAAAAGGTAATGATGTTACTAATGATAAAGTGGTTATGCGCGAAATAAAAACCTTGCCGGGACAAAAATTCAGCAAACAATTATTAATACGTACAACACGTGACATTGGTGTGCTGGGTAATTTTGATGACACCAAAACTGTGCCTAAGCCAACCAATTATAATCCGCAGGATGGTACGGTAGACATTATATATGAGGTTGTTGAAAAGCCATCAGACCAGGTTGAACTTTCAGGAGGTTTTGGTGCCGGGCAATTGGTGGGTACGTTGGGTTTAACCTTTAACAACTTTGCGTTACGTAATATATTTAATTTGAAGTCCTATAAACCGCTACCAAAAGGCGATGGACAAAAATTGAGCTTAAGAGGGCAATCAAGCGGAAAATCATATCAAAACTTTTCGTTTACTTTTTCTGAACCGTGGCTAGGTGGTAAAAAACCTATATACTTTGCTGTATCTGCCTATACACAGTTAAGTTCAACCGGATTTTACTATGCACCAACCGATCCGCGATATAACAAGCTGCGTATATTTGGTGTAGGTGTTACCCTTGGTAAAAGGTTAAAATGGCCTGACGATTTGTTTCAGTTAAATTATTCATTGAATCTTGACAAATATGACCTGGATAATTTTGGTGGGTTTTTATTTACAAACGGAACAGCCTATAATATTAAGCTAACTCAGGATCTGATGCGCGACTCGCGTGATGCGCCTATATTTCCAACTTCGGGTTCAAACATAAAGTTTAGTATACAGGCAACACCGCCATACTCCTTATTTAACAATGTAAACTACCAAATTGCTACACAAGAGCAGCGTTACAAATTTGTTGAGTATTACAAATTTAAATTTGATGCCCAATGGTTTACCCGGATAACCGGAAAGTTTGTATTAATGTCGCAGGTGCGTTTTGGTATGCTGGGCCAATATACATCAGCAGTAGGCCCATCTCCGTTTGAGCGATTTAAGCTAGGTGGTGATGGTATGCAAAGCTTCCAGTTTTTACAGGGAAGCGAGATCATCGGTTTAAGAGGGTACACCAATTTTTCAATCGTACCTGAGGGGTCTAATTACACCTCAAGTAACAATCCGGGTAGTACCATTTATAACAAATTTACTTTTGAGTTGCGCCACCCTGTTATTTCGGGCGCGTCGGCTACCATATTCTTGCTGGCCTTTGCCGAAGGTGGAAATACCTGGAACAATTTTAACAAATATAATGCGTTTAACGTAAGGCGCTCCGCAGGTATTGGTGCAAGAATATTTTTACCTATTTTTGGATTGCTTGGCTTGGATTATGGTTATGGCTTTGATGCTATACCGGGTAACCCAAATGCTAATAAAGGGCAGGTTGCTTTCTCTATTGCACAAAGTATAGGCGGTGGATTTAATTAATTTGTAAAAACATGAAAAAGGTATTTTTAATAGTTTGCTTTACATTATTTGCTTTTACCGCTGCGTTTGCACAGCGGTTTGCTTATGTAGATTCAGAGTATATTTTAAAACATATGCCAGAGTATGCTTCTGCTCAAAAACAATTAGCATCATTATCTGAACAATGGCAAAAAGAAGTGGACACCCGTTACCAGGAAGTAGACAGGTTATACAAAGCTTACCAGGCCGACCAGGTATTAATGACTGCCGATATGAAGAAGCGCCGCGAAGCCGAAATTGTTGAAAAGGAAAAAGCGGCTAAAGATTTTCAGCGCCAAAAATTTGGCCCCGAAGGCGAATTACCACAAAGAAGTACAAACACCATTAAACCTATACAGGATAAAGTGTCTAAAGCTATACAGGCAGTTGCCGAGGCAGATAACCTGGACATTATATTTGACAAGAACAGCGAAGTTATAATGCTTTTTGCAAGCCCGCGTTTAAATAAAAGCGACGCGGTAATAACCCGTTTAGGATTAAAACCCGGAGTACTTGCTAAATAAAAAATTTATATATATAATCGTACTATTATTAAACACAGAACAAAAAAAATGAGAAAATTATTAAAAGTTGCTTTAGTTGCATTAGGCGTAGTATTTATGAGCAACTTTGCGCAAGCACAAGTTAAAATTGGTTATATAGGCATTGACCAGATCATACCATTATTGCCGGAATATAAAACTGCACAAACTGTGCTTCAGAAAGTAAACGACGATTGGGTGGCTTCGATTCAAAAGTTAAGTGCTGAAGGGCAAAATAAACTTAAAGAGTATGAAGCAAAAAGAGCAACAATGTCTGAGGCCGCTCGTGCAGCCGCCGAGGGCGAACTTCAGGATCTGGACAAAAGAGCTCGAGAACAGCAACAAAAAGCCGAGGCTGATTTAGAAGCAAAAAGAAATGAACAATACACACCGTTGGTAACCAAAGTAAAAACAGCTATCACCGCTGTAGCAAAAGAAAAAGGTTATACCTATGTAGTTAATGCCACTACTAATGATTTATTCATTGTGGCTCCTCCGGCTGATGATTTGACACCTGCGGTTAAAACAAAATTAGGTTTAAAATAAGCTAATTATAAATAGATTTGTAAAGCCTCCCGATATCGGGAGGCTTTTTTTATTTTTGTTAAATATGTCATCCGGTAAACCTATAGGTATTTTTGATTCGGGCATTGGCGGCCTTACAGTGTTCAGCGCTATTGCCAAACAGTTGCCGGGCTATGATTATATTTATTTGGGCGATAATAGTCGCGCACCTTACGGCAACCGTTCATTCAATACCATCCATCAATACACCTGGGAGTGTGTGCAATGGCTGTTTAAAATGGACTGCCAACTGGTTATACTGGCTTGTAATACCGCATCAGCCAAGGCCCTGCGCACCATACAGCAAAAGGATTTACTGGGGCTTGATCCTGCAAAAAGAGTGTTAGGCGTTATCCGCCCGACTGCCGAGGTAATTGGCGATCTATCAACAACCAAAGAAATAGGGGTATTAGGCACAACCGGTACCGTACAATCCGATTCCTATCCTATAGAAATAAAAAAGTTTTTCCCTAACCTGAAAGTTTACCAGCAGGCCTGCCCGCTTTGGGTACCATTGATAGAAAGCGGCGAATACGAAAAGCCGGGTGCCGATTACCTGATAAAACAATACCTGGATGAGCTAATGGCACAATCAGCCAATATTGATACGGTGTTGTTAGCCTGTACCCATTATCCACTAATACAAGATAAAATAAAAGGTCACCTACCTGTAAACATAAATGTTATAGCCCAGGGCGATATAGTAGCCAATAGCCTGGTTAATTACTTACAACGCCATCCCGAAATGGAGCAGCAGTTAAGCAAAACCGGTACCAAGCAATTTTTTACTACGGATGATACTAACGAATTTGACCGCCATGCCTCACGTTTCTTTTCTTCGGCGGTTACATCTTCCCATATATCAGTTTCAGACTTAAAATGTTAATAAAATTGCAATTGACTGTAAACTCTACGTACTTTATGGGCCAATTATTACCAACCATTTATTAAGTTTGCACTCAAAGCAAACTCATTGAATTTTTACCTTACATATATACTGGTTGCCATAGGGCTTTTTAGCTTTGTAGCTGTGTTTACCCTATTTGGTGTATATGCCGAGCGCAAGGTTTCTGCTTTTATACAAGACAGGCTTGGCCCTACCGAGGTTGGAAAATTTGGCACGCTGCAAACCATTGCCGATATTTTAAAACTGGTACAAAAAGAATTGATAACGCCTGCTGCTGCCGATAAACTTTTATTTATACTGGCACCAGGAATTATTTTCATTTCGGTATATATGGGTTTTGCCGCTTTACCATGGGCACCGGGTTTAGTACCATCAAAGATCAATTTAGGGTTGTATTATATTTTTGCTATCATATCCATGGAGACCTTGGGCATATTAATGGCAGGGTGGGGATCAAACAATAAATATTCTATATTAGGTGCCATGCGCTCGGCCGCGCAGATCATATCGTACGAAATACCTGCCGGGTTTGCCATCATTGCGGTAGTGATGATAACCCAAAGCTTAAATATGCAAACCATAGGTTTGCAGCAAGGCATCCTATCATCCGAGCCAACCAAGTTTTTAGGCTTTTATGATGTTACCAAAACAGGAGGCATATTAGCATGGAACATTTTTAGGGCACCGCATTTAATTATAGCTTTTGTTATTTATTTCATCGCCTCATTAGCCGAGAGTAACCGAGCCCCATTTGATATTCCCGAAGCCGAGTCAGAGCTGGTATCAGGTTTCCATACTGAATACTCCGGGCTAAGGTTCGCGTTAATATTTTTGGCAGAATATTCTATGATGTTCTTGGTATCAATGATAGGGGTTATCCTGTTTTTAGGTGCGTGGAACACACCATTACCTAATATTGGCTCATTACAATTAGCCAACTGGACAACAGGTGTGGTTTGGGGGATATTTTGGGTAGCTTTAAAAAGTTTGAGTTTAGTAGGTGTACAAATGTGGATACGCTGGACATTACCCCGTTTACGGGTTGACCAGCTAATGACGTTATGCTGGAAAGTATTAACCCCACTGGCTTTTGCCTGTATGTTAATATCAGGCGTGTGGCGGATATGGTTGATGTAGGTAGTAAAGATTAAGATTAAAGAATGAAGATTAGTTGCATCAGTGCAATCAATTAATCAAATAAATCAGTGGTTCAGACATAATGATCAAAAGAGCTTTAAATGGATTTTCAACGGCAATGACAGGGTTAGGTATAACCCTGCGGCACCTTTTTGCGTCAAAAGCGAAAAGGGAGGTTGTACACATGAGCGCTGATAATTATTTCCATCAGTTAGAGGGTACAAATACCATACAGTATCCTACACAAAAATTACCTATCCCCGAAGTTGGCCGCTACCAATTGGATGTGGAGATAGATGATTGCATAGTTTGCGACCTGTGCGCCAAAATTTGCCCGGTTGATTGTATAACTATCGAGTCTATCAAAACAACCGAACCGGGAGGCATTGGCCAGACATCAGACGGTACAACCAAAAGACTATATGCGGCCCAGTTTGATATTGATATGGCCAAATGTATGTACTGCGGTTTATGTACTATAGTTTGCCCAACCGAGTGTATTGTAATGACCAACCAGTACGACAAAACTGTTTTTGAATTAAGTAACCTTACGTACGAATTTTCCGATATGTCGCCCGAGGATGCAGCCGAGAAACGCGCGCTGTTGGAAAAGCAGCAAGCCGAAAAGCAAGCCGCTAAATTAGCCGCCATGCAAAAACCAACGGAGGGAGGAGCATGAGTTTAGTGCAGGTACTTTTTTATGTAATGAGTTTTATTGTAGTAGGTTCGGCATTTTTTGTGGCGGCTACTAAAAATTTGGTGCGATCCATATTTATGTTTTTTGTAACGCTATTCGCCTTGGCCGGCTTGTATGTTTTGGCTTTGGCCGATTTTGTGGCCATTACCCAGGTGGTAATTTATGTAGGCGGTATTTTGGTACTGATATTATTTGCGTTTATGTTATCAGGTAAAGAAACGTTAACTGTATTACAGCAAAACACGCGCTTAGTTACGCTAAGTAAATTACCTGCGGTAATATTGGCATTATTATTTTTCGGGGTGATGGCGTACACCATCTGCAAGATAGATGCAAACAACTTTGGCTGGATCAAACAATCCATCGCCACCAAAAATACCATAGCGCCTAATGATTTGGTGACGGACAACATCGGCATTAATTTAATGACGCGCTACCTTTTACCATTTGAGGCTATATCTATATTGTTAATGGTTGCCTTAGTAGGCGCGGCACATTTATCACGTAAGGAGGTGAAAGCATGATAACCTTAACCGACTTTTTACTGGTAAGCGCGGCCTTGTTTTGCATTGGCTTATACATGATAGTAGCTAAACGTAACGCCATACAAATATTAATAGGGATAGAGTTAATGCTAAACGCCGCCATTTTAAACCTGGTAGCTTTTGGTAAGTACGATAAAATAAACAACGGCGGACAAATATTTGCCTTGTTTGCCATAGTACTGGCAGCAGCTACAACCGCTGTTGCGTTGGCTATTATATTAAATGTTTACCGCAGGTATAAAACTATTGACCCTGCAGAAATTACGAAACTGAAGGACTATTAATTGGAAACCTACCTGCCATATCAAAATTCGTTAACCATTTGCTGGGCAATTGCCGCAGTGATGATGCCATTGCTGGCATTTGCGGTTAACTACTTTGTGCCTGCCAAATGGGGTAAGGTTACGGGTTGGGTATCTACCCTTGCTATTTTGATAAGTGCTGTGCTATCAGTAATGGTTTTCAATAAGGTATGGAACCAGCCAATAGTACATTTTCAGCAAAATTGGTTCACTATTGGCAATAGCCAATTGTATGCCGGTATCCTGTTAAATAACCTATCGGCGTTAATGTTATTACTGGTATCTCTCATTGCTTTGCCGGTACATATTTATTCTACCGCTTACATGAAGCACGATGAGCGGTATAATCGCTACTTTACTTATCTCAGCTTTTTTTGCTTTAGTATGCTGGCGTTGGTAGTGGTTGATAATTTGGTATTGTTTTATGCTTTTTGGGAGTTAGTAGGTTTTTCATCGTACTTGTTAATTGGTTTCTGGTTTACCCGCGACAAAGCCGTGCAAGCCAACAAAAAAGCCTTTATCATGAATAGGATAGGCGATGTTGGGTTGCTAATAGCTATACTTATCCTGTTTGCCCAATACCGCACTTTTGATATGGTGCAGCTATTTGGCGAAGGCGGAATAGTCGCACAATCATTTATTCAGGATGTGAATTGGATAACGCCAATAGGTAGTATACCTGCTGTATGGCAATATGTAGCTTGCGCGGGTATATTCTTAGCGGTAGCTGCCAAGTCGGCACAATTTCCGCTACATACGTGGCTGCCTGATGCCATGGAGGGCCCAACTTCCGTATCGGCATTAATACATGCCGCTACCATGGTGGCCGCAGGTGTATTTTTATTAGGCAGGGTATACCCGATGTTTACCCCCGAAGAATTAACCATACTGGCAGCAATAGGTAGTTTTACGGCATTTATGGCGGCTACTATCGCGCTTACGCAAAACGATCTGAAACGTATTTTGGCATACTCTACCATATCGCAATTAGGCTACATGATCATGGCCATGGGAGTTGGTGCTTATGCTTCATCATTTTTTCATTTGGTAACGCACGCCTTTTTTAAATGCTTGCTGTTTTTAGTGGCCGGTATTGTGATACACCAGGTGCAACATATTAAAGAGGATAACAACCTCGACATCGACCCGCAAAACATCCTGAACATGGGCGGCCTGCGTAAAAAATTGCCGCTTACCTTTGTTGCAGCGGTTATTGGTAGTTTGGCATTAATTGGTTTGCCGCTTACATCGGGCTATTTATCAAAAGATGGTATTTTAATACAAGCAGTTGATTGGGCCGAGGGCGAAAGCATTTGGATAAAATTAATTGCTTACGGGGCAATACTGACTACCTGGTTAACTGCTTTTTATGTGGTTAGGCTGATTGTAAAAGTATTCTTTGGCAATTTTAAACTGGAACAGTTTCATCCAAACATTACTTACCACATTAGCGACGGTGGCTGGGAGTACAAAGCTCCATTGGTTTTCTTAGCCTTAGCTTCTTTATTTCCATTGTTTTCGCTTAACCCATTTGTGTACGAACACGCGTGGCTATACACAGGCTTAACGTCATCCCAATCTTTAGAGAGTGATAATATTTACCATGTCATCATTCCAATTGGTATAAATGTTTTGAGTTTGTCTGTAATATACTACGCTTATACCATTTATGTAAAGCACAATACCTTGCCGTTTTCGCAAACAGGTTTTTGGTATCGGTTATCGTATAACCAATGGTATTTTGATGCTATTTATATGCGGTTTATTGTGGCCCCATTTATGGCTGTAAGCCGCGCGGCATTTAGTTTTGACCGTAAGGTTATTGACGGATTTGTGAATTTATTACCAAATGTGGTTGTTTTTGTATCAAAAATAGCCGCCTGGTTTGATTATTATATTATTGATGGTGCAACCCGTTTGCTTACATTTATAGTTGAAAGTATTGGCCAGTTTGTGCGCCGCTTTCAGCGTGGTAAAATTCAATATTACTTATTTAGTATGCTGGCTATTGTGCTGGCGCTGTTTATTTTAAAAATACTGATCTGAGCCGATGAATATATTAACCTTATTAATATTTATACCCATACTGTTTGCCATAGTGATAGCCTTGTTGCCATCAAGCATGCGCGGCAGTTTTAAGTACATAACCGTTGCAGCTACGTTGGTGCAATTATGTATTAGCGTATGGATATATCTCAATTTTAAAACCGGTCCGGCTTATGGCGGTATTATGCACGAGGATCAGTTTCAGTTTGTGCATAAACTGCCCTGGATAAACCTTGACCTGGGCACCATGGGCAAAATGCAGATAGATTATTTTGTGGGGATAGATGGTATATCGGTTACGCTATTGGTAATGACCTCGCTGATATTGGTCATAGCCGCTTTAGCATCATGGGAGATAACCACTAACTTGAAAGGTTTCTTTATGCTGTTCCTGATACTGGATATGGCCGTTATTGGCGTATTTTGCGCACTTGATTTCTTTCTGTTCTACATCTTTTACGAGTTAATGCTATTGCCACTATACTTCCTGATAGGAATGTGGGGCGGTATACGGCGCGAGTATGCAGCTATTAAATTCTTCCTGTATACTTTATTCGGTTCCGTATTTATGCTGTTGGTGATGATAGGTTTATATCTATCCGTAACTGATCCGGCTACAGGCAACCATACCTTCAATATGGTACAAATGATGAACCCTGCAAATTACGGCCGCGATTCACTGTTATCATTGGTGGCTAATCAAACTATTTGGGGCGTTTCTGCACGGGGCATTGCCTTTGTGATATTGTTTATTGCCTTTGCTATTAAAGTGCCGGTGGTGCCTTTACATACATGGTTACCTGATGCGCACGTAGAGGCCCCAACCCCGGTATCTATCATCCTTGCAGGTATACTATTAAAAATAGGCGGTTACGGAATTATCAGGATAGCCGTAAGCATATTTCCCGAGGTAGCCTATTCAGGAGCTTTCTGGTTAGGCTTATTAGGCGTGATATCCATATTATATGGAGCATTTAACGCCCTTGCCCAGCGTGATCTTAAACGTGTTATCGCTTATTCATCCATATCGCAAATGGGGTTTGTATTGTTGGGTATAGCCTCGCACACTGCCGAGGGTATGAGCGGCGCGGTAATGCAAATGGTAAGCCATGGGTTTTTATCAACCATGCTATTCTTCCTGGTAGGGGTAGTGTATAACCGGGTTCATGACAGGGATATTTACAATTTCAGAGGTTTAGGTGGTTTAATGCCTAGGTACACCGTATTTATATTGATTGCGTTCTTCGCGTCGTTGGGCTTGCCGGGTTTCTCGGCCTTTATTGCCGAGGCATTTACTTTGGCAGGGGCGTTTAAATCGCCAGCTGTGAACGGTTTGCTGCCTTATTGGATGTCGGCCTTAGGGGCGGTAGGTATATTATTTAGTGCCTGCTATTTCCTGTGGACATTACAGCGCGTATTCTTTGGCAATCTATCTCTAAAAGGCGGCGACAATTGGAAGGAAGCATTAACCGATCTGAACGCCCGCGAAATTATAACCCTGGTGCCAATGGCAGCCATAGTTTTAGTTTTAGGGGTGATGCCATCGTTGGTGTTTGATAAGATCAATAGTTCGGTATTATTATTAGTTCAGTTTTTACAACGATAATGCACGACCTGCTACCCTATATACCACAACAGCTAACCCATATTTTGGACGACTTGGGCTTTTTTATGCCCGAGCTTCACCTGGCTATATTGTTCCTGCTGGTATTAGTTACTGATCTGATATTCGGTAAAAACTCCGAGAAACTATGCCGCATTATTGCTGTAGCGGGGATGCTGTTTATCATCTTTAAGGATCTGCAGCAAGTAGCATTGGTATTAAAAGATCCCCGGTTTTTATTCAGCGGAATGTTACTGCTAAACTATAAGGTTATAGCGTTTAAGTTTATAATAGATGTTTTGGCTTTTGTACTGCTGCTCTATTTCGCCTGGGATGAACGTTTAAAAGCCCATTCAAAAGGTCTGTCTGATTTATACACCATTACTATCGGTTCTATATTCGGGTTGCATTTAATGGTAATGTCTGTAAACCTGCTATCGGTTTATTTGGCTATCGAGATGGTATCTATCGCATCATACCTGATGGTAGCCTATCGTTCAGAGAATGCGTTTAGTACGGAGGCGGGTTTAAAATATGTACTCTTTGGCGCGGCATCATCTTCCATGATGTTGTATGGTATATCCTTGTTGTACGGCTTTAGCGGCTCGTTAAATTTTTATTCACCCGAAGCATTACCAGCATTATTAGCGATAAACCCTATGGGGGTAACTGTTGCCATGGTATTGGTGCTGATAGGCATAGGTTTCAAACTATCCTTTGTACCCCTGCACTTTTGGGTACCCGATGTTTACCAGGGTGCGCCAACCCCGGTGACGGCTTACTTATCTACTTTGCCAAAAATTGCCGCTTTTGGATTATTGGTTAACTTTTTAACGCCTTTTATCTTCTTAGTAAACGTTTCTGCATTTGATTTTAAGCTATATCTATCTGTTTTAGGCATTATTACCCTAATTGCCGGAAATTTTGCCGCTGTTTTGCAAAAAAATGTAAAAAGGATGCTGGCTTATTCCAGTATTGGGCATACCGGCTTTGCATTGATGGCTATAGTTACTTTTACCGAGCAGGGTATAAGTTCATTAATTTATTATTTGGCCGTTTATGGCTTGGCTAACATAGGTGCGCTTGCCCTGGCAAGTTATTTTGCCAACATAGCCAATGCCGATGAGATAGGCGGTTACAAAGGTTTGGGCTTAAAATTCCCGGTTGCTTCCATATCTTTCGTAATTATATTAATATCGCTTACAGGGTTGCCGGTTTCGGCTGGGTTTACGGGTAAGTTATTTGTTTTTTCGGCAGTTTACAGCAAGTATCAGCAAACACATGATGTTTGGCTGCTGACATTACTAATAACCGGTGCTGTAACCACCGTGGTTTCATTATTCTATTATATTAAAATACCACTTTATCTATTTCTTAAAAAAGGCGATAGTTCAATTGAAATAGGCAAGAATTCAAATTCAATTTTGGTTTTTGTTGTGATAATTAGTTTGATTTTGTTAGTATTGGGCCTTTTTCCAAATAAATTGTTCGAATATTTATAAAAAAGTAAAAATATTATTCACTTTTTTATAATTTTTTAACATTTGTTTCACTTTTATATGATTTTAATCATAATTTCGAGCCATTATTAAATTAATTGTTAAACATTCAAATGAAACGCTATTTTCCATTTTTTGTAATCCTGTGTATTCTTGCATTAACTTTTCTTTTTCCATCTGTTGAGTATGATAAAAGTGCTCATACCGAGTATAACACCGGTGATATAGCATGGATGTTAATGTCAACCGCGTTAGTGTTGATCATGACACCAGGTTTAGCCTTCTTTTATGGTGGAATGGTGAACAAAAAAAATGTGATATCAACTATGCTGCAAAGTATAGTATGTATGGTTATCATCACTGTTATGTGGGGGGTATTTGGATTTAGCCTTGCATTTGGTGATAGCATTTATGGTATAATAGGCGACCCATCAACCTTTTTTATGATGAAAGGTATGTTGGGTAATAACGCCTGGCCATCGGCGCCAACCATTCCGTTACTGTTGTTTGCTATGTATCAGTTAAAATTTGCCATTATTACCCCTGCATTAATAACCGGTGCTTTTGCCGAGCGTATACGCTTTAACTCTTATATTATCTTTTTGGTGCTGTTTGCCATATTTATCTTTTCGCCATTGGCGCATTGTACATGGCACCCAAATGGTTTATTATATAAATTGGGCGTATTAGATTTTGCAGGTGGTACCGTAGTACACATGTCTGCCGGATGGGCAGCATTGGCATCAGCTTTATATTTAAAGAAACGTAACGAGCCAAGTCATTCTCCGGCACGTATCACTTATGTGTTAATAGGTACCGGTTTATTATGGTTCGGTTGGTTTGGCTTTAATGCAGGTTCGGCATTTGGTGCCAATCATTTAGCCGTTAGTGCATTGGCAACAAGTACTACAGCATCAGCAGCCGGCGGTATAACCTGGATATTTTTTGACATGTTCCGCAAGCGTAAACCATCTGCCATGGGTACCTGTATAGGTGCGGTAGTAGGTTTGGTAGCTATAACCCCGGCAGCAGGTTTTGTATCTGTACCGCATTCGTTAGCTATTGGTATTATATCAGCAGTAGTAAGTAATTTGGTAGTTGAGTGGCGCACACGCACTTCAATTGATGATACATTAGATGTGTTCCCTTGCCATGGTGTTGGTGGTATGGTAGGTATGCTGCTTACGGGTGTATTTGCCAGTACCAATGTAAACCCTGCTAATACAACGGGCGAAGGTTTATTTTTTGGCGAAACCAAATTGTTTTTAATTCAATTCTTTGCCATGATCGTAGTATCAATATTCGCTTTCTTTGGTTCATTATTGTTATTAAAGATCACTGATATGATATCTCCGTTGCGCGTTTCAAAAGAAGACGAAGTTATCGGCCTTGATGTTAGCCAGCACGGCGAGAAATTATAAAAATTTTTGTTCCTTTAGTAGAGGTCCGGCATTTGCCGGGCCTTTTTTTGTTGACTCACCCGGTCATCGCTAAGACGCTCGACCACCCTCCCTTCCGCAAGTGGCAAAGAGGGTTTTGTTTTTCAGAAATCCCCTCTTTCCGCCAAAGGCGAAGAGAGGGTCGACGAGTGAAACGATGTCGGGGTGAGTCGATAACCGAGCGATGTCCTCGCAAACTTTCCTAACTATTAAATGTTATTCAACTATGCAAAACCAACCCTTTACCATAAAAGTTAATAATGTTGATTATACCGTAAAGCTACATTCGGCCATGCCGCGTTTATATGATGTTGCAGGCGGCAATACTTATCACCGCATAGGCAAAACAGATGCGGGCTTATGGGTATATATTGAGGATGCCGAGGGTAATCAACACATGCCTTTGCAGCAAATTGGCGAGGCCATTGATGATTACGTGGATTTTAACATTGACTAAGTGTAACCTATTCATACAATGTAAATTTTAATGTCATTTTAATTCGAATTAATGACAATCAATTTAACAACACTTAAATAATTTTATAACTTTGCGGCTCATTACCAATCATGAGCGATCAGATTAAGCATGAATGCGGTGTGGCCTTTATCCGCTTACTAAAGCCACTTTCTTTTTATCAGCAGAAGTACGGCACAGCGCTGTATGGTTTGAACAAGCTTTACCTTTTAATGGAGAAACAGCATAACCGTGGCCAGGATGGCGCAGGCGTTGCTACTATTAAACTGGATGTTGAACCGGGCAAGCGCTACATTAGCCGTCACCGTTCAATGGCTTCAAACGCTGTTGCCGATATTTTTGAGTATATCCAGAAAAAATTTGCCGATATCCAAAAGGAAACTCCCGAAAGGATGGCCGATGCTGAATGGCTGAAAGAAAATGTAAGTTTTGTTGGCGAAGTATTGTTAGGGCACCTGCGCTATGGTACACACGGCAAAAACAGCATTGAAAGCTGCCACCCGTTTTTAAGGCAAAACAACTGGATGACACGTAACCTGGTTATTGCCGGTAACTTTAACATGACCAATGTTGATGAGTTGCTGCAGCAATTATATGACCTTGGGCAGCATCCGAAAGAAAAAGCCGATACCGTTACCGTATTGGAAAAAATGGGCCACTTTATTGATACCGAAGTACAAGGCTTATTTGACCAATATAAACGTGAAGGATTGGACGATAATGGCATGATAAGCAAGTTGATCGCCAATGATATGGATGTGGCTAAGATCCTCCAAAAATCGGCCCGTAACTGGGATGGTGGTTATACTATTGCCGGTATGCTGGGCCACGGTGACGCGTTTATAATGCGCGACCCGGTTGGCATACGCCCGGCGTTTTATTATTATAATGATGAGATAGTAGTTGCTGCTTCAGAGCGCCCTGCTATCCAAACCGCCTTCAATATTCCTATTGAAGATATTAAAGAAGTTAAACCGGGCCATGCGCTTATAGTTAAAAAGAACGGTAAGATAACCGAGACCATGTTTAGCGAGCCACTAGAGAAAAAGGCATGCTCATTTGAGCGTATCTATTTTTCGCGCGGCAGCGATGCTTCTATTTACCGTGAGCGCAAACAATTGGGCCGTTTGCTTTGTCCGCAAATATTAGGCGCGGTTGATCATGATGTTAAAAACACCGTATTCTCTTACATTCCCAATACTGCCGAAGTTGCCTTTTATGGCATGGTAGAGGGGGTGCATAAATACATACGCCAGTTTCAGCGCGAAGCGATATTAAATAAAGAAGGCAAGTATACTGAAGAGGAATTGACCCAGTTGTTATGGATGTCGCCACGTGTAGAGAAAATAGCCATTAAGGATGTTAAGTTGCGTACGTTTATTACCCAGGATGCTGACCGCAGCGAAATGGTAGCGCACGTTTATGATAGCACCTACGGTTTGATAAAAAGAGATGCGGATACCTTAGTGGTATTGGATGATTCTATTGTTCGGGGTACTACGTTAAAACAAAGTATTTTAAAGATCCTGGATCGATTGGGTCCTAAAAAAATAGTGGTGGTATCATCAGCACCGCAAATACGTTATCCTGACTGTTACGGCATTGATATGTCGCGCATGGGCGAGTTTGTTGCCTTTGAAGCGGCTGTGAGTTTGTTAAAAGAATCAGGTAAAGAAGAAATACTGCACCAGGTTTACGAAAAATGTGTAGACAGTGCCAAACTGCCTAAAGAAAAAGTAGTGAACTACGTAAAAGCTATTTATGAGCCTTTTACAGATCAGCAGATATCTGACCGTATTGCACAGATCATCACACCAAAAGATATTAACTGCAAAATTGAGGTATTATACCAAACACTGGATAACCTGCACAAAGCCTGCCCTGACCATACCGGCGACTGGTATTTTAGCGGCGATTACCCAACCCCGGGCGGTAACAAAGTAGTTAACCGTGCCTATGTAAACTGGATGGAAGGCAAGAACCAAAGGGCTTATATGTAGCTTTAATGTAAAAGGATAAAGGTAAAAGGCGAAAGGTATCATACTTTCGCCTTTTGCTTTCTTAAAGATCCATTTCCATAATGGGCATAAACCTATTTTTTATTGAGGTTTCAAACTCTCCAATTTTCTTGAACCCAATTTTTAGATAAAACTCTTCTGCATTTGGGTCTGAATGGAGTATTATTCTTTTAATTTTTTGGCTTCGCATTCGTGTCAAAAAATCATTAACTAAATGTCTCCCGAATCCTTTTCCAATATATTCAGGTAATACAAATAAGTTGTCGAGTTTTACAGCTGGTTTTTCAAGGATGTAAGAATAATAACCGATAACTTTATCTTCATCTAATAATTTAAATGTAGAATTGCTTTCGATATAATTTTTAGAAATTGTCAGATCATCACTCCATTCTAAAATTTGCTTTTCAGAATATCCCCAAAATGTTTTTGATTTTTTTGTTATTTCACTTAAAATTTCATTGTCATCTATATTAGCCTTTTCGATCTTCATTTTAAAAAATCTTAACTAGGCCGCAGGCGGGCTAAAAACAAAATGAGTAACCAACTTATCCATTAAAATGATAGAGGCGATAATCAATGCTATGCCGGCTATCTGGTTTAAACGGTGTACACGTTTTACTGATATCTTGTCTCGCAGTTTATTGGCATAAAAAGCTTTGGTAACATCTAAACCAAACTGCACAATTAGGATGGTTAAAAACATAATGGCAATTTTTAAAGTGCGGTTATGCACCCCCTGGTGATAAATGGTACTTGCGGTACCAATTACGGTGATCCAATGGAACAGCATGGTAGGGTTAAAAATGCACATCAAAAACCCCTTTAAAAAATACCCATAACGTTTAAGGCCTTTAGGGGCAACGTTCTCATAATTAATATTGGCTTTTTTAAACAGGTAGTAAACGCCTATGGTAAACAGTATGATGCTACCAACAGCGCCTGCAATGGTTTTGGTATCTTCAGATATATCAAATAGTTGTGAGCCGAAAAGAATAGCGCCTACAAATACCACATCGCTGCAAACAACGCCTAATGCCATATAGATGCCTGCATGAAAACCACGTTCGATACTGGTTTTTACTAATGCAAAAAAAACCGGACCGGTAATAAATGTTAATATTAGCCCAATTCCAATCCCCGAAATAACCGCTTCTATCATTAAATAGCTTTATGGTTTCTTTTTGAAGTATGCGAATATGCAACTTTTATCTCTTAAACAAACAAACTTAATATTGTGTGGATATTAAATCAATATTACATAACAACTTATAATTAAAATTCATTTAAGTTAGTACCTTGAATTTATAAAACACGGCATATATGCAACAACAAAGCAGTTCAAAAAAGTACGTATCAGCCTTATTAACGCTGGCGACTGTTTATTTCTTTTGGGGATTTTTAGCCGCATCCAACGGGATATTCATCCCGTTCTGTAAATCGCATTTCAGCCTTACTCAGTTTGAATCGCAGTTGATAGACTTTACTTTTTATGGCGGTTACTTTATAGGGTCAATGATATTGTATTTTGCATCGCAGGTAAGCCGCACGGATATTGTAAATAAATTAGGCTATAAAAATAGTATCGTAATAGGTTTAGTAATATCTGCTGCAGGCGCGTTGTGTATGATACCGGCAGTTAATTCAGGCTCATTTGGGTTTATATTGGGCTCATTTTTTATTATCGCCATCGGATTCTCGCTACAGCAAACCGCTGCCAATCCATTTGTAATTGTGTTGGGCACACCAGAAACTGGTGCCAACCGATTGAATTTTACGGGAGGCGTAAATAACATTGGTGGTATTTTGGGGCCTATTGTAGTAAGTATTGTGCTATTTGGTACTGCCTCCAGCGCAGTTGCATCTAAAGTGGTAGACATTACGTCTATTAATAATTTATACTACATATTGGCGGGACTATTTTTAGCGGTTGCTTTATTCTTTTACCTGTCAAATCTGCCCAAAGTAACCAGCGACGAGAAACTAGAGATAAGCACCAAACCTAATTTGCCACTATTTATAATTTTTATAGCCTTTTGTATGATACTGGCTGTTGACCCGCTGAGTAATATAACCGGTTTGGACAAGGCATATTTTGTTTACGCATCGTTAGCAATTATTTTATTTACGTTGTTAGGCTCATTATCCGCAGCAAAAAAAAGCCCCGCAGGGTGGGGGGCAATGCAATACCCGCAATTGATCTTAGGTATGATAGCCATATTTACCTATGTAGGTACCGAAGTTACCATAGCCAGTAATTTAGGCGCATTATTAAAAACCCCGGCATTTGGCAGTTTTGCCGATTCGGCTATATCACCTTATATATCCCTGTATTGGGGGAGCTTAATGATAGGCCGATGGGCAGGCGCGATAGGCGCTTTTAATCTGCCTAAAGCCACCAAAAATATCCTGACCATTGTAGTGCCGTTTATAGCATTTGCCGTTGTTTTAACGGTTAATTATGCAAGCGGGGTAGATGTTGGCAATATGTTCATCTATGCTATTGCCATTCTAATATTGATTGGTTGTTTCTTTATCGGCCAGCAAAAGCCGGTACGCACGTTGGTGGTGTTTGGTTTACTAGGAGTAGCCTTTATGGTGATAGGTTTATTAACCGATGGTATGCTGGCCACGTTTGCCTTTATTAGCGGCGGTTTATGCTGCTCTATTATGTGGCCATCCATATTTGCGCTAGCTATTGCTGGCTTAGGCAAATACGCCAGCCAGGGATCGGCATTTTTAATTATGATGATTTTAGGCGGAGCAATCATTCCACCCGTACAAGGCATTTTAGCCGATACCAGCGGCATACATTTATCCTATATAGTACCTTTACTGGGTTTTGCCTACATGGCGTTTTTTGCCTGGAAGGTAAGGGGAGAATTGAAAACGCAGGGAATCGACTTAGACAATACTGAAGTTACAGGAACACATTAATTTTTATTTAAAGATCAAAGAATGAAGATTAAAGATTGGTTGCCTTGATGCTTATCACTAATCTTTAATCTTTGCCCTTCAATCTTTACTAACACAAAACTATGTCAAGACCATCCTTCGATCATATATTCATGAACCTGGCTACCGACCTGGCGCAACGCTCACATTGCGTTAAAGCGCACGTAGGCGCGGTTTTAGCTAAAGATACCCGTATCATATCTATAGGCTACAACGGCCCGCCTAAAGGCACGCATAACTGCGATGAAGAATGGCCTGAGGCAGGTTGCCCACGCGATTCAAAAGGAAGCTGTTCATTAGCCTTACATGCCGAGGAGAACGCTATACTTTATGGCGTTAAAAATGGCGCTAATTTGCAAGGGGCTACTTTATATACAACGCTATCGCCATGTATTGCCTGTGCCAGGCTGATATTTTCGGCGGGCATCACACAAGTATATTTTAAACATTCCTACGCCGAATACAAAGGCTTAGCCAGTGACGAAGGCGTTGATTTTTTAAACCGATTTGGGGTAAATACGGTGAAGTTGGCGGAAGAGACAGAAGCTTAATTACTTCAAATACGGCTTTATCTTACCCAACGCAAACACCAACTGCTCTTCAGGGGTAAGGTCGGTATTATCTAAAATAATAGCATCATCGGCACGTGTTAGGGGGCTTTCCTTGCGGGTGGTGTCCTGGTAATCGCGGTGGGCCAGGTTCTCAAAAACGTCTTCTAAACTAATGTCGGGGTTTTTAGGGGCCAATTCTTTAAAGCGGCGTTCGGCACGTATTTTTGGGTCGGCGGTCATGAAAATTTTAACCTGTGCATCCGGGAATACTACGGTACCAATATCACGGCCATCCATCACTATGTTTTTGGATTTACCCATACGTTGCTGCTGCCTTACCATCTCGACACGTACATCATGTATGGCAGATACGGCACTTACTGATTCGGAAACCGGCATTAAACGTATCTCGTCAGATACCTCTTCATCATTTAAAGTAATGTGGGTTTCATAATCGCGCGAATGAAAGTTGAGGTGGATATCGGCTAAAGCCTCAGTAATTTGAGTAGGGTTATTTAAGTCGATATTGTTACGCAGAAAATATAACGCCACGGCACGGTACATGGCGCCGCTATCAACATAAATAAAATGAAGCTTTTTGGCAATTGCTTTAGCTAAAGTGCTTTTTCCGCAGGATGAATAGCCGTCAATAGCTACTACAATGTTGTTGCTCATTTAGTAACAAAGTTAATGATTTTGGGTTAACCAACTATTACTAACTTTGAACTTATGAATTTTTCTAAAACCGAGCTGCAAAAGGAAATTACCTACAAAACATCGCGGAGCGGGGGTAAAGGTGGACAAAATGTAAATAAGGTATCAAGCAAGGTAGAGTTGTTGTTTGATGTGAATAGCTCGTTATTGTTAACTGATGAGGAGAAGCAGGTGTTGAATAACAAGTTACAATCGCGGTTTAATAAAGATGGTTATGTGCAGGTTATATGTGATGAGGAACGCAGCCAATACCTCAATAAGGAAAAAGCAGTAGAAAGATTAATTATGTTGCTTGGCCGCGCCCTGCATCAGCCTAAAGTACGTAAACCTACCAAGTTGAGTAAAAAAGCAAAAGCGGCCCGGTTAAACGATAAGCGTATACAAGGCGAAAAGAAAGATAGCCGCAAAAGGAATTTTGATATTAATTAAAGCGGTACAGTATAGTAACTGAACCCCATTTATGTGGGGCAATCATCAGCGTGCTTTCTTTACCACGGGTATGCATTGCAAAATTGAGTATCCACCTATCGCCTGCATAAGCTACGCCAATTTGCTGCGAAAATATAGCTGGTTTTATTTTGTCGGTACTTTCAGGGTAAATGGCAGGCGAATTGAACATACCCCCTTGTATAGTAGCATCATAAACTACCAGGTTGAACTGGGGTTTGTAATAAAAGAAAAACTCCTGTTTATGCAGTGCCGTTGCTGTATTGGCAATGGCGGTGCTTTGCGTACTAAACGAGTTAAATAACTGGTTAAAGTTGCCTATCCTAATCAACGAACCCGCACCTGCACCCGTAAACCCTGTACCCGCGTTAGCGTATGATGCTAAGGACATATCTATCCATGACGCACGTGCCAATAACCTGTTATACTCGGCAGATAAATTAACCTGTACCGCGTTTTTAATTTGAAACTGCCAGCCATCTATAGGGTATAATCCAAAAGTATCGTGAATAAAAGTCTGCGCTTCTTTAGCTAACGATGCCGGACCTATCATACCTAATTGTGCTCCAATTTTTAGGTTGCTTTCATTTTTGTAAAGCAGGTTAAGGTTGGCACTGGCATACAAGTAACCCGCTATTGGGCGGTCAACATATCTTGCCTCCGGTATACGGCCCGCTTGCGCATTAAATATTTTTTGTCCTAGCTCAAATCCAAGCACTTTATTTTGCATTGGCGAATTATCACTTGTTTTTAACGCGTGGCGATAATGCAGAAAAAAGCCATTAGTATAATACTTGTCCGACCCCTGGGTTAGATAAGCATCATTGTCTGACTGTAAGCCAATTTCGCTGCTACGCGTTTGCGCCCATACGTTAGTAGAGCTGATAAAGCAAAGCAGAAGTATAAGTTTATAACGCATCAGGGTTAAATAGCGATGCGAAAATAGAAAAAGTAACCCTTATTCATTAATTCAAAACGGGTTTTAATTCCTTTACTGTCAAATCAAGCGGCTCTTTAACTTTATCTTTTAACAAAGCCAGGTTTATCACTTCGCGCATATCAGTTACATAATGGAATTTAAGATCTTTTATATAATGCTCTTTAATTTCCAGTATATCTTTCTGGTTTGATTTACACAGAATGATCTCCTTAATATTGGCGCGTTTGGCAGCCAGTATTTTTTCTTTTAAACCACCAACAGGCAATACACGGCCACGCAGGGTAATCTCGCCGGTCATAGCCAAATGTGGTTTAACTTTACGTTGAGTAAATGCCGATACCAATGCCGTAAGCATAGTAATACCTGCTGATGGCCCGTCTTTAGGCGTTGCACCCGCCGGAACATGGACATGCACATCCCATTGGTCGAATACCCTTGGGTCAATATCAAAAGCTGACGCATGTGCCCTAATGTAAGCTAACGCGATAGTGGCCGATTCTTTCATTACATCGCCCAAACTACCTGTTAAGGTTACTTTACCTTTACCGGGACTTAAACTGGCTTCAATAAATAAAATATCGCCGCCTACTGATGTCCAGGCCAGGCCGGTTACCACGCCTGCGGTATCATTGCCTTCGTAAAGATCTTTGTCAAAAATAGGTGCGCCTAATATTTTTTCAACTTCGGTTTTACTAACGTTGGCGTTGTAGGCCTCGTCCATAGCAATGTTTACGGCTATGCCGCGCACTACCGAACCTATCTTTTTCTCCAACCCACGCACACCCGATTCGCGTGTATAATCTTCAACTATCTTTTCCAGTACATCGTTTTTGATGGCTACATCCTTGGTTTTTAAACCATGTGCCTCGCGTTGTTTGGGCAATAAGTGTTGTTTGGCTATCTCAATTTTTTCTTCAATAGTATAGCCGTTCACTTCTATGATCTCCATCCTGTCTAACAAGGCAGGTTGTATGCTGCTTAATGAGTTTGCTGTCGCGATAAACATTACGTTAGACAGGTCAAAATCCATCTCCACATAATGATCATAAAAAGTGCTGTTTTGCTCAGGGTCCAATACTTCCAACAACGCAGATGATGGGTCGCCCCTAAAATCGCTGCCTACCTTGTCTATCTCATCTAAAATAAATACCGGGTTAGCTGCGCCGGCTTTTTTAATAGATTGCATAATACGGCCCGGCATGGCTCCAATATAGGTTTTGCGGTGGCCCCTTATCTCGGCTTCATCGCGTATACCACCTAATGCCATACGTACATATTTACGGCCCAAAGCTTTGGCAATGGATTTACCCAACGATGTTTTACCAACACCCGGAGGGCCAACCAAACAAAGTATAGGCGCTTTCATGTTATGCTTCAACTTCAGCACCGCTAAATATTCAACAATGCGTTTTTTTACCTTGTCTAGTCCAAAATGGTCCTTATCCAATACTTTTTGGGCACGTTTAAGGTCGAAGTTATCCTTAGTAAATTCGTTCCACGGCAGGTCAAGCAATAGCTCCAGGTAGTTTATTTGTACCGAATAATCAGCCGCGGCAGGGTTTATGCGAGCTAGTTTTTCCAGCTCCTTAGTAAAATGTCCTTTAACCTCAACAGACCATTTCTTTTTGGCAGCCCGCTGACGCAGGTTCTCAATTTCCAGGTCGGGGGTATTACCACCCAATTCTTCCTGTATAGTTTTAAGCTGCTGATTTAAAAAATAATCGCGCTGCTGTTTATCAAGGTCAACCCGCACTTTGCTTTGTATCTGGTTTTTCAACTCTAGCATTTGCAGATCGAGCGTTAAATGCTCCAGTACCAGGTTAGCGCGTTCGCGCAGGTTGGCGGTTTCCAGCAGGCGTTGTTTGGCTGCTGTATCAGCATTCATGTTTGATGATATGAAGTTGATCAAAAATGAAGTGCTTTCAATATTACGGATAGCAATACCGGCCTCGCTGGGTATATTTGGCGATAGCTGAATAATACTCATGGCCATGTCCTTAACGGATGATATCATGGCCTTAAATTCTTTATCCTCTTTTGCCTTTATCTCTTTAAAAGGCTCAATGGTAGCTTTTAAATAAGGTTCGCTTTGTACTTCATCTTTTAGTATAAAGCGTTTTTTGCCCTGTAATATAACCGTGGTATTGCCATCAGGCATTTGCAGCATTTTAACTATAACCGCTACGGTACCTACCTTATATAATTGCTCAAAAGTAGGGTCTTCAATACCTACATCTGTTTGGGCTACCACACCTATCATGCGGGTGCCTTTATTGGCATCGCGTATTAATTTGATAGATTTATCCCTGCCTACTGTAATAGGAATAACCACACCAGGAAACAAAACAGTATTACGAAGCGGCAGGATAGGCAAAAACTCGGGCACCTGCTCATTATTCATTTCCTCTTCATCCTCTGACGACATCAGCGGAAAAAATTCTGAATCTTCATTTATCACGGGTAATGCATTATTAAAGTCAAACGGGTCAAAACTCATCAAATCTCAATTTAAAATAAAGCGCCATGTTGTCAGCCTTAAAATACTTCACAACACTAAAATCAGGTAAAGTTACCATAATTACCGGCGCTATATATATGTTTCAAGACGTATGCCAATATCAATTTAAAACTGTACTATTGTGCAATAGTGTATCAATTTATTGATAATGTGTGTGTTATAAATAGCTCCATTTTTTATAAACAATATAAGGCAAATAGTATTATATATGTAAAAAAGTCATGCCGGTGTTAATAAATATTTTGCCGTTTTTTAATATTTAATTGTTACTTGGCATAATATTTTAAGCTAAAAGTAGTTAATACGTTATATTCTTGTTACACAAGTAGTACCTTAATGAGATTATCGGCCGTAGTATCTTTTCTTATTTTATCTTCATTTGAGCCTTTAATGGCCCAAAACAGCTATTTACGGTTGGGTAGGCAGGCGTATTTAAATGCCGATTATAAAGAAGCTGTATCAAAACTTGAAAAAGCCAATTCAATTGATTCTACCAACGCTAATGCTTTGTATATGCTGGGATACTCTTATTATCACAGCGATAATTACCCCAAATCAATAGCTGTATTCACCAAATATTTAGCACTTGCACCTACAGATGGCTGGGCTTATTATTTTCGCGGAAGGGCCAAAACGTATGTGGGAAAAGATTTGCAGTTAGTAGCAACTGAAAGAGAAAGACATTTATTAGGTGCCATCCTGGACCTTAGCAGGGCTATTGAAATTAATCCAAATGAAGCGAAGATCACTACTTTTTATCAAACAAGGGCAATTGCTTACCGCGAGTATGGTATGTTTAAGTTGCAGGCCAATTTAAAAACCTTAGATAAAATTAAAGCGATAAAATCCTTAAAATTATCTATTGAGGATCTGGAAAAAATACTAGCTACCGATCCTGGCCGCAATGATATTGCTACGCAGCTTGACATATCTAAAGAGAAGCTTGCCGGTGCTGTAGGACACCGTTAATTTAAACTTCCGGTAATTACATATTTATTTAACCCCAGCAACCGCACGTATTGGTTTTTTTCTATTCTGTATAAAGAATCGGGCCAGTAGGTTAATTTCTCTTTGGTGTAATAAAGTATGTTTTTGGTGTAATTGTAAATCACTATATATTTTACCTTATCCCCGGTTTTATTAACAATGATCTCCCTGGTTTTCAGATCATCATCTGTAGCGGTATAGATTACCATCGTTGGGGTTGTTTGCACTTTATAACTATCCCGCCAGGCAGGTTTGTTAATATCCGATTCGCTAAATAAACTTAACTCTCGCGACCAGTTATCAATTTTAACCTCTTTGCTTTCGGTAACGCCATTATGGGTTACGGTTTTACGCACAAGCTTATTTAACCTGGTCAACCTTGCCGAATCTGCTTTAAAATAAGCTTTCAGGTCAAAGTATTTGGCGGTTGCATTTTCTTTTATAGCGGGTTTACAGGCAGGTAATAGCAAGGCTATTCCAATACCTGCTGCAAACAAAGTATGGTATATGTTTTTACACCAATACATTTCCGGTCATTTCGGGTGGTGGGGCTATGCCTAAAATTTTCAATACGGTTGGTGCAATATCGCCCAGTTTACCATCTTTTACCTGGAGTACATCTTTATCAATCACAATACAAGGCACCAGGTTGGTGGTATGCGCGGTGTTTGGCGTACCATCATTGTTTATCATATAATCGGCATTGCCGTGGTCGGCTATAATGATGAACGAATAGCCATGTGCTACACCCGTTTCAACTACGGCTTGTGTGCAGGCATCCACCGTTTCAGCAGCTTTTACTACGGCTTCAAATACGCCGGTATGGCCCACCATATCGGTATTGGCAAAGTTTAATACTATAAAATCTGCCCAGCCGTTTTCCAATTCAGGGATGATAGCATCGCGTATGCCTTGCGCGCTCATTTCGGGCTGCAGGTCGTATGTGGCTACGCGTGGCGATTGTATCATCAGTCGCTTTTCGTTTATAAACTCTTTCTCCCGCCCGCCCGAGAAGAAAAAGGTTACGTGTGGATATTTTTCAGTTTCGGCAATGCGTATCTGGTTCTTACCGGCATCCTGCAACACTTCGCCTATGGTTTTGGTCAGATCTTCCTTATTAAATACCACCTCTACATTATTAAAGGTTTCGTCATAAGGGGTCATGGTAATATACCGCAGGTTAAGCGGGTGCATATTATATTCAGGGAAAGCACTTTGAGTTAACGCCACACTGATCTCGCGGCCACGGTCGGTACGGAAGTTAAAGCAAAGCACCACATCGCCATCTTTTATAACCGCAATTGGCTGGCCGTTGGCATCTGTATGTACAATGGGGTGCATAAACTCATCAGTAACATCTTTTAAGTACGATGCTTTGATGGCGTTTGTTATATGAGTGGTATGTTCGCCCACACCATTTACCATTACATCATAGGCCTGTTTAACACGCTCCCAGCGGTTATCGCGGTCCATTGCGTAATAACGGCCCACAGCCGAAGCAATTTTTATAGGTGTTGGTGCAATATATTTTTCCAGGTCCTCTACAAATCCTAAACCCGATTTCGGGTCGGTATCCCGGCCATCTAAAAAAGCATGGATAAAAACGTTGGTCAGGCCCGAGCGGTTAGCCGCGTCGCATAAGCCTTTTACGTGGTAAATATGCGAGTGTACGCCACCGTCAGACAGTAAGCCGATGAAGTGTACATCCTTATTATTTTGTTTGGCGTAGTCAAATGCGCCTTTTAAAACCGGGTTGTTTATCAACTCGTTTTCGTCAACCGCTTTGTTAATGCGGCCCAGCTCCTGGTAAACCACACGGCCGGCACCCAAATTCATGTGGCCCACTTCCGAGTTACCCATTTGCCCGGCAGGTAAACCTACTGCCACGCCTGATGCTTCCAGTTTGGAGTTTGGATAGTTGGCGATCAGCGAATCAAAAAATGGTGTATTGGCAGCTAGTATAGCGTTCGACGCGTCGTTACGGCCGTAACCCCAGCCGTCTAATATTAATAATGCAAGTTTTTTATTTTCCACAATGCAAATATAGTTGATTGGTTGATAAGGTGAGTAGTTGATTAAGTTTATTGGGTAAGGGTTTGTCATGGTGAGCCTGTCGAACCATTAAACTATTGCATGTAGCTATTGTCTTAATCAATAAATAATCGATAACTTTAAGATAAGTTATCACAATAATTTAAAACTACCTGAAATGAAAACCCTTTACCTATCGTTGGTACTGTTGTTTACAGCTTTGACCACCGCCATAGCCGCCGACCCGATTGACCGTGTTGCCGACCTGTTTGCCAAAGGTAATACCACCGAGATAAGCAAACTTTTAGCCGCCAGTGTTGATATTGGCATCATGACCGATGTAGACGCGCATCCCAAGGCCCATGCCGAGCAGATGCTCCAAAAATTCTTTGCCCAAAATAAACCGCTAAGCGCCAAAGTGCTACATAGGGTAACCTCTAACGCTACGTTTAACCTGGCGGTGATATCGCTCACTACCGATAAAGGTGTGTACCGTGTATCATGCACTTTAAAAGATAATAAAGGTGTGATGCAGTTGGTAGAGGTGAGGATTGAGGCGGAGAAGAAGTAGGGATGAAATTTTATAACATAAACAGGTTTATCGAATCGTTTAAAAAAATAATGTTTCTTGCGTTTGTGTGTTTTAATTTATCATGTAATGACGGTTTAGTGCATGTGGTAGATAAATATTACACATCTGTTAGTGATGGAGCTACATCACTTGCTGTGAAAGTTGGCGAGGGATAAATAGACATTGTAGCTCCAAGTGTTTTTTCTATCGCAAACGATAAAGATTTTATCATTGTTAAACATCCGGAAAAATCCCCATGCCATCCCGATGAATCGGTGACCAACTATTTTATAGTACCATTAAAATATCAAGTTAATGAGTTCCCTGATGAAAATGCCTATGGCCCATATAATCAGAAGGAATTTATAGAAAAGCGAAAAACTTTAAAAGTTTCGGCCATTTTGCAATTTGAAGCTAACGATAAATAAAGTAGTTGGGCTGTGAGCATCAGCGCAATTTTTGCGGCCCCAGGTTTTGCCTGATTTGCAGCGCATAAGGCCTGTGCGGCAAAGAAGCCTCTCTGCTGACTTGATTTTTTGTTACTTTTTCATCAAGGAAAAAGTAATATGCGCCCGCGGCTATGAGCGGACGATGTTATAATCTGGGAATACATTATTTTAGCGAAGCGTTATGAAATATCTGCACATCCACACATCAAAAATCATGGTTAACACTTTTTGACCCATGCAAACATTTAAGCAATTGATATCAATTGTTTAAATCAAAAATTATACAAAAATGTGTTAAGTTGTGTTAACCCTGTTATGCTATCAAACATCTGCATATCCGCACATCTGCATATTTGCACATCTGCTCCTCAAACTTTGACCTACAAAAAATGTTGTTACTTTTGAAGCTTCAAAAAACCTGTTTGATTTGGACAAAGCACTCATAGACCAATTTATAGCCAATGCCTTAAAAGAGGATGTAGGCGACGGCGACCACACCTCGTTAGCCACCATACCCGAGGGTACCTTAGGCAAAGCAAAACTTTTAGTAAAAGACTACGGCATACTGGCCGGTGTTGAATTGGGTGTAGAGATATTTAAATACGTTGATCCCGGGCTGCGCGTAAACGTGCTACTACAGGACGGTGCCGAAGTTAAACCCAAGGATATTGTGCTGGAAGTAGAGGGCGACGTACACAGCATTTTAAAAGCCGAGCGTTTGGTGCTGAATTGTATGCAGCGGATGTCGGGTATAGCTACCAATACTAATGAGATTGTCGATCTGCTAAAAGGTACCAATACCCAGGTGTTGGATACCCGCAAAACTACGCCGGGTATGCGATATTTAGAGAAATGGGCAGTACGCATTGGCGGCGGCGTAAACCACCGTTTTGGCTTGTACGATATGATACTGATCAAGGATAACCATGTGGATTATTCGGGCGGTATAAGGCCTGCTATTGAAAACGCGCGACAATACGTTAGCACACTAGATAAAAAATTAGCCATAGAAATTGAAGTGCGCAACTTTGACGAATTGGAGCAAGTATTACAAACCGGCGGCGTTGACCGTATACTACTGGACAACTTCAATTTTGCCGACCTGAAAACGGCGGTAAATATGGTTGAGGGCAGGTACATCACCGAAGCATCAGGCGGAATAACTGTTGAAAATGCACGTGAGTATGCCAATTGCGGGGTTGATTATATTTCTATAGGCGCATTAACCCATTCTGTTAAGTGTTTGGATTTGAGCTTGAAGGCAGTTAAGCTATAATTAAAGTTTGTAACCATTTTATTTAAAAAATGATTAAACTTGTTTGTACGGGTATCAAATTAGTAATATTGCGTCAAGTATGATAACTATCTACTCGGTTTCTGCTCTTATTGCCGCCTACCTGTTTGGCTCTATCCCCACCGCGGTATGGATAGGTCAGGCATTTTTTAATATAGATGTTCGCGAGTATGGCAGCGGCAACGCCGGTGCTACCAATACCTTCAGGGTGCTGGGCAAAAAAGCCGGTATCCCCGTAATGCTGCTGGATATTTTAAAAGGATGGACAGCCACTAATTTAGCTTATTTTATAGGTATCAGTACCACGGGTGCTTACAACTCCAGCAGTTATACTAACTATGCTTTGGCGCTGGGTATAGCCGCTGTTATGGGTCACTTGTTCCCGGTATTTGCAGGCTTTAGGGGAGGTAAAGGCATTGCTACTTTATTGGGTATGATATTAGCCATTCACCTGCATGCAGCCTTATTATGCGTGGTGGTGTTTATTTTGGTATTGCTAATAACCAGGTATGTATCATTGGGTTCAATAATGGCGGGTTTTACTTATACTATTGGTGTATCGTTTATCTTCCCAAGTAATAAATCTGTTGTTATTTATGGGATGTGTATGTTTTTATTGATACTGGTTACCCACCAAAAAAATATCGAGCGCCTGCTTAAGGGTAAGGAATCTAAGGTAAACTTCCTGAAGAAAAAATCAGCTGTATAGCATTCTAAACTTTATGGCATAGAATGTGTTAAGATATTATTACTCATTAACACACACACACTCTACAACTATGAAAACGTTAAAACCCTTATTAATACTGTTGATGGCTACCGCAATTTATGCCTGCTCAACAGTGCCCTTAACAGGCCGCAAACAATTGAGCCTGGTAAGTGATTCCGAGCTAAATCAAGCCGCCGCCGCAAGTTATTCTCAATTATTATCAAGCCCTCAAACAAAGGTTGTAAGCGGTACTACCGAGGCACAACGTGTTAAAAACGTAGGTGCCCAGTTGGCAACCGTTATTGAGCGTTACCTGCAACAAAATGGATATGCTAACCAATATGATTTTAAATGGGAATTTAACCTGATACAAAGTAACGAACTAAACGCATGGTGCATGCCGGGTGGTAAGGTGGCTATATATAGCGGTATATTACCCGTTACTCAAACGGATGCAGGTTTAGCTACCGTTATGGGTCACGAGATAGCACACGCTATTGCCCGCCACTCTGCCGAGCGCATGTCGCAGGAATTGGCGGCACAAGCCGGAGGTAGCGTGATAGGTGCTGCTGCAGGTACAAAATCTGCCGCTACCCAACAGATATTGGGAACGCTTTACGGCATTGGCGGACAGTTAGCGATGCTGCATTATTCAAGAGGCCAAGAGTTAGAAGCCGATAGATTAGGTTTAATGTTTATGGCGATGGCTGGTTACAACCCCAACGAAGCCATTGGATTTTGGCAACGGATGGCCGCGCAAAATAAAAATGGCGCACCACCAGAGTTCTTAAGCACTCACCCGGCTGATGCTACCCGTATAGCAGCCATACAAAATGCTATACCCGAGGCAATGAAATACTACAAGAAATAATATTTTTGAAATCCCGCCCCGGCGGGATTTTTTATTGACCTAACACTTCCATTATAGCTTTGGCCTTTAACAGGCATTCTTCATATTCTTTTTCGGCATCGGCATGATAGGTAATGGCGCTGCCTACATGGAAGGATAAATATTTTTCTGTTTGGTTATATAACAAACTTCTTATCACTACATTAAAATCAAAATCATCATCCGGGCTAAAATAGCCAATTGCACCGGAGTATATACCACGCTTGCTATTTTCATACTGTTCCATTAATTGCATAGCACTTATTTTGGGCGCCCCCGTCATGCTACCCATTGGGAAGGTGTTTTTAATGGCCTCTACAGGCGAAACTCCATCCTGTAGTTCACATACTATGGTAGATACCATTTGATGCACTTGGCTGAAGCTTTGGATGCCAAAAAGCTCCTCGGTTTTAACCGTGCCTTGCTTGGCCGATCGTGTAAGGTCATTGCGCACCAGGTCAACTATCATTACGTTTTCCTGCAGTTCTTTAGCATGGTTGCGCAGTTCTTGTTTAATTGTTTTATCCTCGGCTTTAGTCGATCCTCGTTTGGCAGTACCTTTTATCGGTTGTGATATTAATTTATCGGCACGCTTTGCCAAAAAGCGCTCGGGCGAGGCACATAAAATATACTTATCCTCCCATTTGAAAAATGTACCAAATGGATTAGGTGATATCTCATTCAAATGCAAAAATACCTCAACCGGGTCAATGGCCGCGTTAGCAAAAAACTCCTGGCAAAAATTGGTTACATAAATATCGCCGCGGGTAATATGGTCCTTAATTTTGTTGACAATGGCTATATATTCCTCTTTGCTTAAACGCGATTGTAAGGCAACAGTACTTGTACCGGCTATAGCTATGGTTTGTTGCTCAATGTCATTAAATATTTCGTCGGCATTATCAGCTATAATTTCCACCTCATCGCCTTTTATCAATATTAAATGCTTTGGTGCAAAAAAGCAAAGGTCAGGAAAATGCAGATGGTCCGGGTTGTTAGACGAAAGATTTTCTATCTCATTCTTCAGATCATAACTCAAAAAGCCTGTTAGCCAACCAGCATTATTAGCCCTGAATTGAGCCAATGCGTCAAATGCTGAACCGATACGAGATGTGATACTGTCTTTAACTCCAACCGCAATTAAGGTATCGAATTTAGAATAGGGGTCATTGAAATTGTTAGAATCCAAATAACAAACCGCGTTAAATTTGGCTGCCCATTGTAAGGCTTTTTGCTTGAATATATGCGAATCGGAAATCTGTTTAATCACTTGGTAAAAATAGCAAATTATTCATGCGTTGTGTGAGCGTAGTATGGCAATATTACCCATAAAAAAAGCAACCTCTTTTGACTTTTCAGCTTTAGAGATTGCTTCGTTCCTCGCAATTGTAAAGGTCAACTAGTTCGGTTACAGAATTACCTAACTCTTACAGCAATGACGGGCTTGTGTATGAAGTCACTACTTCAACTCATCCAACACCCTAAACATTTTATCTTTAATGTCCCTTGTAGAACCGTTATAGTTGCTTACAATGATAGAGAAGCATAGCTGGCGGCCATTGGCGGTATGGTAACCTGCATAAGCTTGTACGTTGTGTATGCTACCGCTTTTCATGTGCATCTCGTTATAAATGGGGAGGCTTTCGTAAAGGTCATTAAACCAGGCCTCTTTTTTGGCTGATTGCAGGATGGAGGCAATGGTTTGCGTAGTGATTTTATTGGCGGGAGATAAGCCGCAGCCATCCGCAATATCCATCGAGTTAGGGTCGATACCTTTGGCTTTCCAGAAACTTTGCAGGGCATCGACACCATTAAGGGTGGTAGCTTCTTTACCACGTTTTATAGCTATAGACTTCAGCAACTCTTCGGCATAAAGGTTGACGCTTTTGCGGTTGGTCCAGTATACTATTTTACTTAACTCCGGTGATAGCAGGGTAGTCAAATTTGTGCCGATAGCAGGGGTAGTCTGCGCTTTGGCTACCAAAGTAATGGTAGATTCAGGTTGCCCGGTCACATCAAAGCCTAATCGCTTTAAAGTATCCGTCAATCGGTAAGCCGCATCATAAGCAGGATCAGGAATAGCAGCACCCACACTTTTTTTAGGCTGGTCAACTGCAAACGTACCGCGCAAGTACATTAAATTGGTACTGCTAACAGGCAGGTAGGGGTAAGCATTATCGCCTGTGCCAACGGGGGCGTTGGTCAATTCGCTTTTATAAGTCAGGTAAGGGGTATTGGGAGTAGTACCTGCAATAGTTATAGGCGTACCCACAGCACCTGTTTTTAAGTTGATATCAAACTGGTTCTCGCGCCAGCAAAGGGCATTAACGCCTGCACCGTAATAAGTACCTAAATCCTGTACAATCCAGCCATCAGGGATAGCTTGCGTGCCATAAGCGCTATCATCGCCAATAATACGACCGTTAATTTTTTTTATTCCCGCTTTGCGGATAGCAGCCACCATTTGGTTGAGTATGTAATTCTCTTTGGTAGTTTCCCAGCGCGAACTGCCCAGCGTGGGGTCGCCACCGCCTTTGATAATGATATCGCCGTTGAGTGTGCCATCAGTTATTACTCCTTTATAGCCAAACTGGGTTTGATACTTATAATCGGCACCCAAAATATTAAACGCGGTAATAGTCGTAACAGTTTTTAAGGTAGATCCCGGCGATAAACCCAAATTAGGATTGCCTGCAAATACCTGTTCGCCGGTTTTAACATCCAGCACGGTTAACGATACTGAGGCATATTTGCATTGCGCGTCGGCCTGTAAACGGTTAAACGCTGTAGTAAGCTTTTGCTTTAGCGGTTGTGCATCCGCGTAAGCGCAAACCAATAAAAAACTAAGTAGTAGTAATCTCTTCATCCTTAATGTAACGTTTCGCAACGTAATAAATTGGTATGCCTGTCAAAACAATTAATAAACCGCCCCATGAGTATTGGGGTTTATAAACCAATAGTAAAATACAAAAAGCCAAACCCAATATGATATAAATTGCCGGGAGAATAGGGTAGGCAAAAGCTTTATACGGACGCTCAGCCTCGGGGCGCTTAACACGCAAAATAAATATGCCTATGATAGTTAAAACATAAAACAGCACAGCTACTAATGATATCATATCCAGTAGATCACCATACTTACCGCTCAGGCAAAGTATACCGGCTACCAAACATTGTATCCATAAACCAAATTCGGGTACTGCACTTTTGTTTAAAGTTCCCGTACGTTTAAAAAACAAGCCATCCTTTGCCATGGTATGGTATACCCGTGCACCCGACATGATCAATCCGTTATTACACCCAAAGGTTGATACCATGATCATTAACGCAATAATAACCGTACCCACATTGCCAAATATTACCTGCGATGCTTCAACCGCTACACGGTCCTTTGGTGCATTAGCAATATCAATTAGGGGCAATACCCCGGTATACACCAGGTTAATGCTTACATATATCACGGTTACTATCAGCGTACCAAAAAACAGGCTCAAGCCTATGTTGCGTTGTGGGTTCTTCATTTCGCCGGCTATGAAGGTGACATTGTTCCAGGCATCGCTGCTGAAAATACTGCCTACCATTGCCGCGGCTATGGCACCTAAAGCCGCGCCTATAGCATAGGGTGCTACACTGCCATCTTTATTTAACTGGTGAATATCCCAGGCGTTGGTCCAGTTGGTGGTCCAGACATCGCCTTTCAGCATGATGAATCCAAACAATATCAACCCAAATAAACTGGCCAGCTTAGTAATGGTAAACGTATTTTGAATGAGTTTTCCGCTTTTGATGCCGCGGGTATTAATATATGTTAAAAAGACAATAAGCACTATAGATACGCACTGCGCGGCACTAATGGTAAAATTATAAGAGCCAATAGTTGTATCAAATAAGATATTATCCTCGCTAACCGCAGGTATTAAATAAGCGGTGAATTTAGAGAATGCCACACCAACTGCCGCGATTGTACCGGTTTGTATCACCGCGAAAAAACTCCAGCCATACAAAAAGGCTATCAGCTTGTTATACGATTCCTTTAAATAAACGTACTGCCCGCCCGCTTTAGGAAACATGGCGCTTAACTCGCCATAGCTTACCGCGGCAGTTAAAGTCATAAATCCTGTTATTACCCACACAGCTATTAACCAACCGGCAGAACCTACGTTGCGTATGATATCGGCACTTACAATAAATATACCCGATCCTATCATAGAGCCGGCTACCAGCATGGTGCCATCAAGCAGGCCCAGTTCGTGTTTTAAGTTTGGTTTTTTATCCATTGAAGTATAAGTGTTAACGGCATTAAACTTATTCAAAAAACTTTATAAATAGGATGGTGTACTAAGAAATTAATTTTGTTATTTTGCACGCCCAATTATAAAGGCAAATTAAAATAATACACTAAATAATATACTATATATAAACTATGGATTTTTTATACACTAATCTAATCTATCTGATTCCTGTATTCGGACTAATCGGCCTGGTATTTATGGCCATCAAATCGGCCTGGGTAACCAAGCAAGAAACCGGTGATGCCAACATGAATGAGCTTGCGGGCTATATTGCCGATGGTGCAATGGCATTTTTACGAGCCGAGTGGAAAATACTAGGTTACTTTGTAGCAGTTACTGCTTGCTTACTAGCCTGGAGCGGTACTACTGTAGCTACCTCAAGCTGGGTTATTGCTATTTCATTTGTTATTGGCGCTTTCTTATCTGCCTTTGCGGGATATTTGGGTATGCGCATTGCAACCAAATCAAACGTACGTACTACTCAAGCGGCTAAAACAAGTTTAGCGCAAGCACTTAAAGTATCATTTACGGGTGGTACGGTAATGGGTTTAGGCGTGGCAGGTTTAGCTATTGTTGGTTTAGGTTCATTGTTCATTGTTTTTTACAGCATGTATGTAGTGAATGTAGAGGGCAGCAGCGTAAACGGCGAAGCAATGGCTAAGGCTTTAGATGTATTAGCTGGTTTCTCATTAGGAGCCGAATCTATTGCCTTATTTGCACGTGTGGGTGGTGGTATTTATACTAAAGCAGCCGACGTAGGCGCTGACCTCGTAGGTAAAGTTGAAGCTGGTATCCCTGAGGATGATGTGCGTAACCCGGCAACTATTGCCGATAACGTAGGTGATAATGTAGGTGACGTAGCAGGTATGGGTGCCGATTTATTCGGATCATACGTAGCGACTATGTTAGCTACCATGGTTTTGGGCCGCGAAATTGTATCTAATGATCAAATGGGGGGTATTGCCCCGGTATTATTGCCCATGGTAATTGCCGGTTTAGGTTTAATATTCTCTATAGTTGGTGCCGCCATGGTGAGAATCAAAAACGAAACTGACAGCGTACAAAACGCCTTAAATTTAGGTAACTGGGCATCTATCATATTAACAGGTATTGCTACTTACTTTGTAGTACAATGGATGCTGCCAAATGATGTAATGCACTTAACCCGAGATTTGGACGCAACCGGTGCTATTAAAGCAGGCTCGTTAGAATTTACTAAAGATGGTGTGTTTGGGTCTATCGTAGTAGGTTTAGTGGTAGGCGCATTAATGTCTATAATTACTGAGTACTATACAGCAATGGGTAAACGCCCGGTATTGAGTATCATCAAACAATCATCAACCGGCCATGCAACCAATATTATTGGTGGTTTAGCTATCGGTA
>CAZTAU010000012.1:0-94074 GCA_964611565.1 uncultured Mucilaginibacter sp.
GTATCACCACAACAAAACAACAGACAGATAATAATAACTGTTGTTTTCTCTTAAACTTACTTCTTTCAATAATATGTCAAGTTTATAGTCATTAGGCACTGGTCATTGGTCATTAGGCCCATCATCAGTACAAAAGACTTAAACTATAAAATAAAGCCGAAAGGTTACAAATCAGAGAGTCAACCAATGACTACTGACAAATGACCAACAAGCTAAAGAAATTCAGGTGCCTATATCGGCGGTGTCTACCTCTTCCCATTCCGAACAGAGAAGTCAAGCCCGCCAGAGCCGATGGTACTGCGGTAATACGTGGGAGAGTAGGTCGGTGCCAAATCTTATCGCTTAACCCTATCTACATTAGTAGATGGGGTTTCTGCGTTTTAGAGCTTTTAGCATCAAATTAAATTTTCTATTCTTTACAATAAAGAAATACAGATGAGCTATTTTAGGGATATAAAAGTATGCTGCAAATCGGGCTAAAAGGATATTCCTTAATATTAATGCTTGGAGCAATAGCTTTGGGTACTTGTGTCGCCCAAAATAAGTTAAAATCCATTAAGCTTCCTGAAATAATTAATGGGGTTAACCAGGAATATTCAGGCATAACGCAATATAACGGCAGAATTTATTTACTACCCCAATACGGCAATCACAAGGAAACCAAAACCGAGGGCGAGTTTAATATATATAGTCTGTTAGCTGATAGTGTTAACCGTATTGTTATGGGAAAGGACAGCAGTTTAACGACGTATAAAACTATAAAAGTCAAAAACCTCAATAACTTGCCTGCTATTATTAAGCAAAATTACCAAGGGTTTGAATCCATAACCATAATTAATGGGCAAGTATACCTGGCCATGGAAACACCAACCATGCATTATTATTGCTATTTGTTTAAGGGAGCTTTAGATACTGTTAAAAACGAGATCAGTTTAGATGTTAAAAACTATATATCCCTAAGAAGACTTCCTTACATTGAAAATGCCGGTTTTGAAAGTGTGGCCTATCTACCTAAAGAAAAAAAGCTAATAGCCTATTACGAGTTTAATGGTATGCCTGGCGGAGGCCTTGGTTACCTGATAGATCCATCATTTAAAAAGCCGCCACGAGAAATTAAGGCACCTTTTCTTTATTTCAGGATATCAGACATTGCCACTACCGCAAGCGGTCAGATATACGGCATAAACTATCATTATAACGGTGATTATGATGAGTATTTAAATAATGGCATATTGATGAATCGGGAAGAAAATATTAAAAAGGCTGTACCGGATTTGAAAGAAAGGTTAACCAAATCCCCTGAATATTTAAAGAGCAATACCTACGCCCGCATCATCACACTAAAAAATTATAAGGATAAGCAATGGCAACAAGTAGCCACTTTTGATGGTGAAAAAAGCAACTGGGAAGGCATCACCCTATTTGATAAAGGCGCATTGATTATCACCGATGCCAACCGAAGCGAAAAGCAGGTAAGCCGCTTTGCTTATATTGAGTTTTAATTACAACCCTTTTTCAATGGCCTTATAAACCGCTTCCTGTATACGCGGACGTATACGCAGGCTTGACAGTTTTTCAGACACGCTTGGATGAACCCTATTAGATAAAAATACATACACCAGGTTATATTTAGGATCGACCCATACACAAGTGCCGGTATAACCTGTATGGCCATAGGTTTGATTGGAAGCAAATTCTGATGGATATTTACGATCAGTTAAAGGATCCCACCTGTCAAAACCTAAACCACGACGGCTTATGTTGGATTGTTTAGCGGTAAATAAATCTACGGTTTCGGGCTTTATATAAAGTTCGCCGCCATAAGTGCCCTTATTTAACAACATTTGGTAAAGTATGGCTACATCATTAGCATTGCTAAATAAACCGGCGTGGCCGGCCACACCGCCCATTAATGCTGCTGTTGGGTCATTTACGTAGCCATGCATCAAGACTTTACGATAAACCCGGTCATTTTCTGTAGGCACTATCTGATTAGGGTTAAAGCGCTGCAGTGGTAAAAATCCGGTAGTTTGCATACCCAGCGGCTCATAAAATTGTTGCTGTACATATTTATCAAGCGGCATAGAGGTGAGCGTTTCGCCAATTTGTTGCATAAAGCACATTCCCACATCACTATAAACATATTGTCCGCGAGTGCGTACCGGCGAGCTTAACATAGCGGGCCACATAACATCATTAAAATAATTTTTACGCAAATAATACCGCTCATTTACTTTGATGGGATAAGCGGCAGATGAATCAACACTATGATCAGTTACCCTTACTCGTTCAAAAGTTGGTATATCAGCAATTAAACCCGCCTGATGTGTTAATATTTCGCGAACGGTTAAACTGTTTTTAGTGGTATTACGCGCGGGAGCAATGTAACTGCCTAAAGTACTATCCAGCTTGAGTTTACCCTGATCATAAAGCTGCATAGCTTCTATAGTAGTAGCGGAAGTTTTGGTCATTGATGCCAGGTCGAAGATATCAGTGATCTTATCCGGAGTATCACCCGAGTAAGTATGGCTGCCATACGCCTTATTAAATATCACCTTACCATCCTTTGCCACCAGTACAACCATGCCCGGTGTAGCGCGGGCATTTATAGCCTCGCGGGCAATCTGATCAATAATTTGCAGGTTATTGGAGTTAATTCCGGCATCTTCTGGCACAGTGTATTGCAAACGTGTTTTCTGCGTTATATAACCCATGGTAGCCATATATTTAGCCGAATAGGACGCATTTAGTTTTTGGGTAATAGGCACCCCGCCAAAAATAGCTTGCGCACTGTAGTAGGCCGACATGGTCGATACTCTATCTGACCATATAATTGGTGCTATAACATTATTCAATTTATTCAACCCTACTCCTAACCCGTTAAAGGCAACAATTACTTTTTTTAGAGTTTGATTGGTAGTTATAAAATTGATGATCTGCGGGTTATTTAGGTCGGCATCATTAACCTGAACAATAAGCGTATTGTAAAACTTAAGGTCTTGAGTTAAATCATCCAGGCTTTTAACACCCATATAAGCACTGCCGATAAATGGCTGTACTTTGGTGTATTTATTTAATAAGCTATCAAACGCTGAATGATAGTTGCTTGAAAAATATATGCTGGCAATTTTTGCGTCATTTAAATTGCGCAAGGGCACCAGATATTTATCATTATTTAACAACACGGTGGCTTGTGCCACCTGTTTTTCTTCGTTCACAAAAGCTAACCCGGGTGGGTTTTGTGCACAGGCAGAGTTAAATAAAGCGAAGGATATTAAAGTGAATAATAACTGTACGCGCTGTTTCCCGGTCATATATATTATAGTACTGTTTTATGCTGGTGATGGATAGTTATCAAAATTATTAAATGATACAGTATATACAACGATGAAAACATAAAGTTATGACCTCAAATAATTAATTTAGCATTTATTAAAACGACTGTCTTCGGGCAGAGAGGAGAATATTTTTTAGATGTCAGATATAATTCAGCTTTTACCCGATTCAGTTGCTAACCAGATTGCCGCAGGCGAAGTAGTGCAGCGCCCAGCATCGGCTGTAAAAGAATTGGTAGAGAACGCGATAGATGCCGGGGCGGACAAGATTCAGCTGATCATAAAAGACGCGGGGAAGTCATTAATACAGGTTATTGATAATGGCTGCGGCATGAGCATGACCGATGCGCGCATGTGCTTTGAGCGCCACGCCACATCCAAAATAAAAAAAGCCGAGGACCTGTTTGCCATCCGCAGCATGGGTTTCAGGGGTGAGGCCATGGCATCCATAGCCGCTATTGCGCAAGTAGAGTTAAAAAGCCGCAGGCACGAAGATGAATTGGGTACCCATATTATTATTGAAGGATCAGAAGTATTGAGCCAGCAAGCCTGCTCATGTAATACCGGCACATCGATATCTGTAAAAAATTTATTTTATAATACACCGGCCCGCCGTAACTTTTTAAAAAGTAACCCGGTAGAGATGCGTCATATTATTGACGAGTTTCAACGAATTGCATTGGCCAATCCACAGATATTTTTTACGCTACATCATGATGGGCAAGAAGTATATCATTTGCCATCGGCTATATTAAAACAGCGTATTGTGCACCTGTTTGGCAATAATTATAACCAGCGCCTGGTGCCGGTTGAAGAAGACACCACTATTATTAAACTGCATGGCTTTGTAGGAAAGCCCGAATTTGCCCGTAAAACCCGAGGCGAGCAATTCTTTTTTGTAAATAACCGCTTTATTCGCGATGCTTATTTAAACCACGCGGTGTTAACGGCTTTTGAGGAATTGTTGCCGGATGATACCTTCCCGCTGTATGTTTTGTTTATAGATATCGATCCGTCAAAAATTGATATTAATGTACATCCTACAAAAACAGAGATCAAGTACCAGGACGAAAAATCCATTTACGCTATTATTCGCTCGGCGGTTAAGCGTTCGTTGGGTAGGTATAATATTACACCCAGTTTAGATTTTGACCAGGAGAACAGCATTGAGCATTTAATTACACCAAAACCATTTGAAGAGATAGTTGCACCGGTTATTGCTTTTAACCCGGATTTTAATCCCTTCAGCGAAAGAAAAACCGACAGGGAATTGCCTTTTTTACGGAATACCGGTGAAACCCGCAGTTCCTCCCCGATCCCTAAAAATTGGGATACGTTGTATGAGATCAGCAAAAAGGAAACTGCTACGCAACAGGACCTGCATATTGAAAAGCTAATTGCTGTTGATGAGCAGGAAATAAGCAAAAGCAGCGAGCGGCAGTTTTTCCAGATACATAACCGGTTTATCATGTCGCAGATCAAATCAGGGTTTATGCTCATCAATCAGCAGGCGGCGCATGAGCGCATATTGTATGAACGATTTTTGCAGCAGCTAGAAACACATTCAGGGGTTAGTCAGCAAAGTTTATTTCCACAGTCGGTTACACTAAATGGCAGCGATTACGAGTTATTAAGGGAGCTGTTACCTGATATTCGTGCCCTGGGTTTTGACATCCGCGAGTTTGGTAAAAATACAGTAGTAGTTGATGGTATACCTGCAGAGTTAAACAACGTTGGCGAGCATGAATTACTGGAGCATTTACTGGAAGGCTTTAAAAACAACCAGGCTATATTAAAGCTGGATAAACGTGATAACCTTGCCCGGGCATTGGCACGTAATGGTGCTATTAAAGCAGGAACTAAATTATCTGCAGAGGAAATGAATTTATTAACTGACCAACTTTTTGCCTGCCAAATGCCTAACCTTGCTTTAAATGGTAAGCCTGTAATTAGTACCTTTACCATGAACGAGCTTTTAGAACGATTTGAAAAATAGACAGGCAAAATACTATATATACATATGCAATCCCCTTTCGCTAATCTTCCGCCGGTTGTAAAAAACCTGCTTATTATTAATATCATTTGTTTCCTTCCGTCACTGTTTTACAGCAATAATTTCGCCGTGCCCGGCGTTGACCCGGTGGCCGATATGTTTGGCGTACATTATTTTGATTCGCCGGTTTTTAAACCCTGGCAATTGGTTACTTATATGTTTTTGCATGGCAGCTGGATGCATATCATATTTAACATGTTTGCCTTATACTCTTTTGGTATGTCGGTAGAATACGTGATGGGATCAAAACGATTCTTTAATTTTTACTTTATCTGCGGCTTTGGTGCTATTGCTTTACAAATGTTAGTGCAAGCAATTGAAGTATATAATATAACGGGAGCCATTACCATGACAACCAACCCGCAGTTAGAAGCCTCTTTTTTGCAGTATGGCGATAATGCTTCAAAATTATATGGCATCTACTATGGCACAATGGTTGGCGCATCAGGAGCCATATTTGGCTTATTGATAGCGTTTGGTATGATATACCCCAATGCCGAATTAATGATCATGTTTATTCCCGTTCCTGTTAAAGCAAAATATGTAATACCTGTTTATATATTATTAGAGCTTTCATTAGGCATTAGCCAGGTTAGCGGCGATAACGTAGCCCATTTTGCGCACTTAGGTGGCGCGGTACTGGGCTTTATATTAGTTAAGGCATGGCATTTGCAAGGGCCTAAAGACTTTTATAGTTAAGCATTTTTATGAATACATTTTGGCAACAGCTAGCTAATAAAACCTTACGGTCAACCAGTAAACTTTACTTACTGATAGCCATAAATGTTGCCGTTTTTTTAGTAGTTAATATTCCGGCAGTTATTGAGTTGTTGTTTTTTAGCACTCATTCTATCTTAACTTATGCTTCTGATTACCTGGCAATGCCCGCGTATTTACCCAAACTGCTAACACGTTTTTGGACACCCATTACCTACCAGTTTATGCATGCAGGGATATTGCATATCCTGTTTAATATGCTTTGGCTGTTTTGGATGGGTCAAATTTTTGAAGAGTTTTTAGGCAGGGCACGAACTATAGGCGTGTATCTATTAGGAGGGCTGTTTGGTGCAGTTTTCTTTATGATTAGCTATAATTTATTTCCTTTTTTTACAGCAGGCAATGCAGCACTATCAAGTTCAGTAGTAGGTGCTTCAGCAAGTGTAATGGCCATTATTGTTGGCGCGGCTACTATTGTACCAAATTATACTATTCCTTTAATGTTTATAGGACCGGTAAAATTAAAATGGCTGGTTTTATTTTATGTGGTGATTGACTTTTTAGGCGTAACAGGGTCCAACGCCGGTGGCCAGATAGCCCATTTAGGCGGAGCATTTTTTGGCTTTATGTATGTTAAGCAAGTTCAAAAAGGAAATGATTGGATAGCCTCTATAGCCGGTTTATTCAAAAAAAGAAGTAAATTGAAAGTGGTTGCCAATAACAAAAATAAAGATGCTGTAACCAAACCACGCCAGGAAGATATTGACCGTATATTGGATAAAATATCACAAAGTGGGTATGAAAATTTAACCAAACAAGAAAAAGAAATACTATTTCGCGCCAGCAACAATGAAAGCTAAAAAAAAGCTACCCTTATTTGATAAACTGGTTTTGTGGTTTAACTGCGGGATAGCTATAGCGTTGCTCATCAGCTACCTGGCACCTATTACTGATCCTCGCAAATATTGGGTAATTGCATTTTTTGGGTTAGCATATCCACCTGTATTATTACTTAATGTATTGCTTATAGTTTACTGGATGTTTCGCAAAAGCTGGTATGCTTTGGTATCTGTGCTTTGTATTTTAATAGGTATTAATGTGCTTAATAATAATATAGGGTTTAATTGGGGGGCAAATAATGAACGAACTGCCGAAACCAATGCCTTTAGATTAATGACCTACAACGTGCACAATTTTAAAAAATTCAGCAACGGGAGCGATACATCAACCAAAACAGAGATACTAACGCTCATAAAAGATCAGTCCCCTGATGTTATAGGCATACAAGAATTTTTTACGCGCAAACGCGGCCGGTATGCTATGACCGATTCTATAAAAAAAGGTCTGGGCTTTAAGTATTATTATTTTGAGAATATTATTGGCAATACCGACGAAACTATAGGCATTGCCGTGTTTTCAAAGTTTCCTATAACCAATACCGGGTTTATTCCTTTATCTGAAGCCCGAAGCGAGAACCAGTGTATATATGTGGATATAAAAAAAGCTAAGCGTATATTTAGAATATACAGTGTGCACCTGCAGTCGATTAAATTCAAATCAGAAGATTATCAATACCTGGATACCGTTACCCAACATGGCAGTACGGATATGACCTCAACACGTAGGTTGGCCGGTAAACTAAAGCGAGCGTTTATGAGGCGAGCCGACCAGGTATTTATGATAAAGGAGCATACTAAAACCTGCCCCTACCCCTATATTATAGCCGGCGATTTTAATGATACACCAACATCCTTTGCAGTTAACCAAATGGCTATAGGATTAAAAAACGCTTTCCGCGAAAAGGGAGTTGGCTTCGGCCGTACTTATAACGGCGATTTTCCGAACTACCAAATAGATTATGTTTTGGCCTCCAATCATTTTGATGTAAGGAGTTACCGTATTATTGAGAAAAAATTATCAGACCATTACCCTATAGTAAGTGATTTAGTTTTGAAGTAGTTATAAATGTTGCAACCAATCAACACTACTTAAAATCTAAAAAATCGTAAGTTTGCGCACATGAAACAAAACTTGTTTGTTTATAATACTTTAACACGCAAAAAAGAAGAGTTTAAACCGCTTAACGCGCCTCACGTAGGCATGTATGTTTGCGGCCCTACCGTTTATAGTGATGTTCATTTAGGCAACTGCCGCACTTATATATCGTTCGACCTTATATTCAGGTACCTTACTCATTTGGGGTATAAAGTACGCTATGTACGTAATATTACCGACGCCGGACACTTAGAGGGTGATGCCGGTGACCAGGGAGAGGATAAAATATCCAAAAAAGCAAAAATAGCCCAGCTGGAGCCTATGGAGATCGTACAGAAATATACGGTTGGCTTTCATGATGTTTTAAAGATATTTAATACCCTGCCGCCAAGTATTGAGCCTACAGCTACCGGCCATATAATTGAGCAGATAGAGTTAGTGAAAAAGATATTGGCCAATGGTTTGGCTTATGAAGTGGATGGTTCCATCTACTTTGACGTAGAAAAATATAACAGCAGTAAAGATTATGGCATACTAAGCGGCCGTAACCTGGATGATATGCTAAACAATACCCGCGAACTGGGGGGCCAGGAAGATAAACGCGGTAAGTTGGACTTTGCCTTATGGATAAAAGCGAAGCCCGAACATTTGATGAAATGGCCATCGCCATGGGGTGTGGGTTTTCCGGGTTGGCATTTAGAGTGCTCGGCCATGAGCCATAAATACCTGGGCGATCAATTTGATATTCATGGCGGCGGGCTCGACCTTGTACCAACACACCATACTAATGAAATTGCTCAAAACGAGGCTTGCTGCGGTAAAAACCCGGCAACGTATTGGATACACACCAATATGCTTACGGTAAACGGGCAAAAAATGTCAAAATCATTAGGCAATAGCTTTTTACCGCACGAATTGTTTACCGGCGACCATTCTATATTAGATAAGGGCTATAGCCCTATGACGGTTAGGTTTTTCATTTTGCAGGCACACTACCGCAGTACGCTTGACTTTGGTAATGAGGCTATGGAAGCATCTGAAAAAGGATTTAAGCGTTTAATGGCCGCTGTTGGATTGTTGGATAGCTTAAAACAATCTGCGACAACTGATGTTGATGTTGAAGTGTTAGTAACACGTTGTTATGAGGCGCTTAATGATGACTTTAACAGCCCGGTATTAATAGCCGAACTATTTGAAGCCTCGCGTATTATAAATTCGGTTAATGATGGTAAGTTAAAGATAGATGCCAAAAACCTGGAGTTATTAAAAACCCTGGTGCAAACCTTTGTATTTGATATTTTAGGTTTGATGGATGAGCAAGCCGCTAACGATGATCTGCCAAGAGTATTAAACTTTATTGTTGATCTGCGCAGCGAAGCTAAAACCAATCATGACTATGCCACATCTGATAAAATAAGAAATGGCTTGCAAAAAGTTGGCTTCCAGTTAAAGGATAGTAAAGAGGGTACAACCTGGAGCAAAATTTAATTATAAAAACCACGTTAGTATAACACACAACAATGTACTGCACCTATAATTGCAGGTAAATAAGAAAAAATTGAACCTAATTCTTTATGAATATGAAAAATATAATATTAGCCGCTATTTTATTAACCGGATACACCGGCAGCACATTTGCACAATCTGCAACAGCTAAAGTTGACAAGGTTGTTAAAGCTGAAGATGCCTTTAATAAAGCGGTTGCCAAGAAAGGAATAAAAGGCGGATTTCTGGAGTTTGCCGATCCTGATGGAATAATTTTTAAACCTAACGCGGTAAAGATCACTGATTTTTATGCCAGTATTGATAAACAGCCCGGAACATTAAAATGGGAGCCTAAGTTTGCCCGTATATCAAAAGGGGGAGATTTGGCATTTACTGCCGGGCCATATGTTTTCCAAAATGGAAAAACGGAAGACGATAAAGTATATGGTGAATACGTATCTATTTGGCGTACCGATGTCGACAACAAATTGAAGTTATTGATAGATTTGGGGATACAGCACCCCGAGCCACAGCAACAAGCTAATGTTGATTTTAAAGATCCTGACCCTAATAAAAAGGTATCTGAAACCAAGGATCCTTTTAGCGGAAAACAATTAATATTAAATACCGATAAAACCTTTAATCAAACTTTAAGCAAATCGGCTATGGTGGCTTATAAAGCATTTTTAAGCCCCGAAAGCCGTTACTATTTCCCGGGCTTTGAACCATTTACAGGACCAGACAAAATTTTAGGCTTTTTATCAAGCCAAGCTATAAGCATATCTGCCGAAACTGTAAACGGGGGGCGCTCAAGCAGTAATGATTTGGCTTATACTTATGGTAAGGCACGTATAACAAAAGGTAAAATAGTAAGTAATTATAACTATGTGCGTATATGGGAAATAGACGCAAATTTTCAATGGAACATCCTTTTGGAAGTGTTTTCGGCAATTGAGAATTGAGTTTTAAAGATTGACTATTAAAGAATAAAGATTAGTAGTCAGTTATTATATAGAAAGAGCGAATGCCTATTATTGTATTCGCTCTTTTTTATGGTAGGTATCCGATATATAATACCCATTCTTTATTAAAACAAACGTTCAATAATATCATCAGTTGATAAGCCTTCTGCTTCTGCATGGTAGCTGCGTACAATACGGTGGCTTAATATAGGTTTAGCCACAGCCTGTACATCTTCAATATCAGGCGAATATTTGCCATTTATAACAGCATGGCATTTGGCACCTAAAATTAAATATTGCGATGCCCTTGGGCCTGCGCCCCAGTTTAATAAACGTTTTACTTCAGGCGATGAAAACTCACCATCGGGACGAGTTTTTGAAACCAATTTAACGGCATACTCAAGCACGTTATCAGCCACAGGTATATTTCTTACCAATTGCTGAAAATAGATGATCTGCTCGGCATTAAGTTGTTTACTAACTCCCTGTGTTAATGAGCCTGTAGTGTTTTTAACCACCTGCATTTCCTCGGCAAATGAAGGATAATTTAAACTAACCTTAAACATAAAACGGTCAAGCTGTGCCTCGGGTAATGGGTAGGTGCCTTCTTGTTCAATTGGGTTTTGTGTAGCTAATACAAAAAACGGCTTTGCAAGGGTATGCGTAACCCCGGCTGCGGTTACAGATTTTTCCTGCATGGCCTCAAGCAAAGCTGCCTGGGTTTTTGGCGGTGTGCGGTTTATCTCATCAGCTAATATGATGTTTGAAAAAACCGGGCCCGGTATAAATTTAAAGTTCCTGTCTTCGCCTAGTATTTCAGATCCGATAATGTCTGAGGGCATCAAATCGGGAGTAAACTGTATACGGTTAAAATCAAGGTCAAGTACCTGTGCAACAGTTTGCACCAATAAGGTTTTGGCCAATCCCGGCACACCTACCAAAAGGCAATGCCCATTACTAAAAATAGATATCAATACAAATTTAACAACCTCGTCCTGTCCAATGATCACTTTGCCTATTTCGGCACGTATTTGTTGATAGGTTTGTTTTAGCGCGTCAGCGGCTTCTACTTCAGAACGATGTTGCATATTTTTTTAAAGTTTAGCTTGGGTTATTGAAGGTGTGGCCCAATCTTTTAATATTGGGCATGATTTATATTCAGGGTCAATTTTAATAAAAGTTTGTTTACGCTTTTTTTCAAACCACTCGCTTATCGCACGGTTAAGTTTATCCTGGTGGGCCGCCGTTTTTAGTTTAGGAAAATCCTGGTCTAAATTTGCTCTATGTGCGTCAGTAACTGATTTTAAAAGATATATTTTATAGCTTTTCTTTCCGTTTTGATCTGTATACAATTGCGGTGATGATATTTGTCCTACTTTCATCGTGTCAATTACTAACGCAATTTGAGGATCAAGGTTTTCTGTCGGAATTAAAGAAGTCCGGGTTTGTGTGTTTTGAGCATTCAATATAACACCTCCGTTAAATTTAGTTTCTTTATCGTCCGAATAATAAGAAGCTGCATTTGCAAAATAATCGGTGGAGGTGTTTTTAGGTTGAATTTTTAATAATTCCTTATAAATACTATCAGCTTTTGTTTTTGCTCTTTCCAAGCTTGCAGCCGTAGGCGGAGGAGTAATTAAAATATGGCGGGTATGCACCTGTTCACCTCGGCGTTCAATAACCTGTAAAAAATGATAACCAAACTGGCTTTCAAATACAGGCGATAGCTCACCGGCCTTTAATTTAAAAGCATTGGCTGTATATTCTTTAGCAAACATATTTCTGTCACCAAAACCTACATCGCCACCTTCCTGGGCCGATCCCGGATCTTGCGAATAAGCAGTGGCAAGTGTTGCAAAATCCTCACCTGCCTGAACTCTTTTTAATAATCCTTCGGCTTTTTCACGGTAGTAGTCTTTTTCTTCTTTGCTCAGCTTAGGTTCAAATACAATATTACTCACTTCTACTTCTTTACTTACCATAGGCAGGCTATCTTTAGGAAAAGTGTCAAAATATTTTTTAACATCCTGCGGCGTAGTATTTATTTTTTCGGTGATCTTGGCGCGCATCCTTTCTGATATCAACAGGTCTTTAACATCAGGGCGTATCTCATCTTTATATTGAAGTATGGGTTTTCCTAAAAATTGTTCAAGCTTATCTTCCCCACCGGCCCTTTGTACTGATTGGCGCATACGGCGGTCAACTTCCTCGTCAACATCATTTTCGGTTACTTGAATACTATCAATAACGGCTTGCTGTATAAGCAGTTTACTTGATAATAAATTATAAGCTATATCGCATTTTATACCAGGGCTAGGTGGGTTACTTCCAATATTATATAAATATTGCGCATAGCCTGTCTCAACGTCTGATTGTAATATGATATTACCGCCAACCACGGCAACTATTTTGTCTAACACCTTTTTTTGGGCATTAGCTGATGTTATAAATAAAAAAACAATTAATAAGGCAACTCCAACTTTTCTCATGTACTACTCTTAATGGGGCGCGTGGCCCTTAATTCAAACTTCGTTAAAAAATATTATATAATACTTTATGTAATTAACACATTACAAACCTGTATATTATATATTATGCGAATATGGCAATAAACCGTCAAACAGTTTAACTATTTTTGGTTAAATTTTGTTAAAGATATCATTTAAATGAAAATAGAAAACCCGGCTGCTTTGCGCTTTATAATGCAGGAAGATATTTACCTTTTACCAGTTGATAAAGGTGAACAACCTATAGCAATTGCACAGCCTGTTTTAACAACGAAAGTAAATGATATTAATTATTTAGGAGGATATAAAAAGGGCTTCCTTATAGTTGCGTATTGTGACAATGAAGCGTATATGGCAGCAGAGCATATGGCTGCATTAGAGAGCATATTAAAGCGTAAGGACTATGGTATGGATGACGTAGCCATAGTGAACCGATTTGCCTATCCTGACGTTGATTTTGAACAGATGCAGACTTATTTTAAACCCCAAAAACTATTACTGCTGGGAAAAGATTCATTACCGGCAAATATGCCGCCCCTAACATTTAATCAACCTCAAAAAATAAACGGGTATCCTGCCTTATATACCTATAGTTTTGACGAAATGATGGATAACGTACCCAATAAAAAGGCCTTTTGGGATCAGGTTAAAAATTTATAGGTATGCAGCAATTAGTATTTGCCACTAACAACGCCCATAAGCTGGAAGAGGTTGCCGCTAAAATTAAAGGCAGCATACAATTAGTAAGTCTTAATGACATTGGTTGCCATGATGATATTGAAGAAACGGGCACAACGTTCAGTCAAAACGCATCCATAAAAAGCCATTACATATACAATGAATACCGCTTAAACTGCTTTGGCGATGATAGTGGCTTAGAAGTTGACGCATTAGGTGGCGAGCCTGGCGTATACTCTGCTCGTTATGCAGGTGCGCATGGCGATCATGCAGCCAACAATAAAAAGGTACTGGAAATGTTAGGCTCAACCACTCATCGTAAAGCTCGTTTCCGCACTGTTATATCATTGATATGGAACGGTGAAGAGCATTTTTTTGAAGGTACGGTTGAAGGAACTATCCGCCACGAATTAAGTGGCGCAGCAGGTTTTGGCTATGATCCTATATTTCAACCCGATGGTTATACCAAAACGTTTGCCGAGATGAGCCTGGACGAAAAAAATGCCATCAGCCACCGCGCCAAAGCAATGGATAAGTTATTACACTTTTTGAATACAACAGCTAAGTAGTTATTGCTTTTTTACAGTCGAATCTTTCTTAACAGCAACAGGTTGTTTTACAACCGTCCCGTCCCTGGCAATAGGGTCTTTACTGGTTTTTTTGATATTTTTATTTGACTTAGCCGGCACCGTCTTTTTAGAGGAAGCCTTAGGAGCCGGATTTTTAATAGACGAGGATTTTGGCGGTGAAGCGTTTATTTTGGATGATTTTAATAGGGGCGGCAAAATAGCTTCTTTAGATGCCGGCCTGTCTTTTGGTTTCCAGATAAACCCTTTTAATATTTTATCTTCCTCCTTCACATCTTTTAAAGGCAAAGTGGTGGTTGTAGAATTTTGTATAAGGTTCACAACATTGGCTTTGCCATTTTTAAAATTAGCCTTAAGCGCAGCACTTATGGTGCGTGCCATATCGGTTACTTCGTTGGTTACGCTATCCCGTATAAAATATATAGTTTCGGAATTGCCCGTAATCAGTAATAAAGAAAGCTTATTGTCTTTAAAGTCGCCGTGTATTTTTTTGCCGGCCAACTGGTTAAAATGCAGCGAATCTTTTTTTTCAAGATTAACAATAAACCCTGATGGAAACAGGTCAATATTATCCAGCTTTTTGTTCTTCATCTGTAGGTGGATGGTGTCGCCTGATAATTGCGAGCCCTGTGTCCAGATCATGGGGTTTCCATAGCTCCGTATGGTCGAGTCGCTGCTACTATAAAACATGGAATCTGCCACGGCCTGTAAGTCGGATTTATACAGTTTAGCGTGTTTGAAACCACTTACTATCCTAATTTTCGAAGTGTCCCGTAACCCATTATTTTTTTTGAGTTCTAATGAATCGGCTTTTTGCTTTATGATAAGCGAGTCTTTAGCTGTTAGTTTGGGTGCCACAGGTTTAATTGGTACAGGCTTTTTGGTGGCTACGGCCTTGGGTTTGCCAAAAATATCGCGATGATAAAAACTGGAGTCAACCGGCATTTTAGGCGGCTTAATAGTTAGCACCTTTGGCGGTGTTTTATATGGCGGTGTTATTTTTATAGAAGTATCCTTATTATTTATTAACCATTGTTCAAACTGCATATCCTTATACTGTTTTAGGGTTACAATCCTGGTTTCTAAAGTATCAGCCACCATAAAAAGGCTGTCTCTTTTTATGGGTTCGGCAGGCTTGGTAATTAAAACCGGTGTAGTCTCGGTAGTTTTTATATCGGCAGGGATACTTTTAGCAATTACCAGCATGGTGTTTTTGGGCGCAACGGACTTCGTTACTGCCGCATCAGTAGTAGTTTTTACAGCTATAGAATCGGGCTTGATTACCGAACTGGTTTTGGTGGTGTCTTTCTCTTCGGTAACAAAAACCATATAGGGGTTTATGGTTATTATTGCCCTTTCGTCAACTTTATAATACTCGCCTTTATGCCCATATATCGTTGCTTTTTGTTCATTATCATTAAAAATAACATTGCGGGTAGCCAAGCCATACCCTTTAACCCTGTCATAAAATAAACTATCACCTTTTAATGATTTTGAGCCCTGTTTATATAAGTTGTTCTTCCCAAAAAGTGCCTGTTCGGTTTTGCTATTGTAAGTGCCGTTTTCTGTATATAAAGTATCCTTATCTTTTTTGCCGTAAATATTGGTTGGACCATAAAAATAGTTCATGCGCGTAACCGAGTTATAACGCATGGTATCTGTTTTTATAATGGCATCAGGGGTTGTGGTAACTACATCATATCTAAAATAAGCATCATGCGAGTTGGCGAAATAATAACCGGTTTTACTTACCTGCGTAATGTCGGGATTGACTAATTTGCCACCACCAGTGTAAGTGCCAATACGCGTAGCGGTATTATACGTTAGGTGGTTGGTAGTTAAAGTAGCATCTTTATCAACCAATTTAACGTTGTTAGTTAAAATAGCTATTTTGGTATTGCCATTATAATCCAGTTTATCTGCAAATATATTCAGCGTATCGCCCTGGTTAATGTTTACATGTCCAAAAGCTTCAAACCTATTCTCGTCACGGTAAAATATAGTGCTGTCCGCACTTAAAGTAGAATAATCCTGCCTAAAAACCCCTTTATATACTGTGTTTATCACTTTTCCATCGGGCCTTTTTATAGTGTGGTCCCTAACAGATCCCGTCAGTTCTATCTTAGTTTTTTTTACAGGCGCCCTTTGTGCCACAACAGTGGTAACAAACAACAATAAAAACAAACTCAGGGCGTATTTATTCACAATGGCAAAATTAGTTTTTTGTTGGGGGTTTATTAAATGTAATTTTGATGAATGTTACCGGTTAAAGGTTTAATTGATTTTATTGAACAAAACAGCTTGTTTAAGGCTGACAGCAAAATATTAGCTGCGGTAAGCGGGGGTATGGATTCTGTATTAATGGTGCATTTATTAAAAGCCGCCGGGTTTAACTTTGATATTGCCCACTGCAATTTTCAACTGCGTGGCGATGAATCAGCTGCCGATGAAGCTTTTTGTAAAAAATTAGCAAACCAGGCAGGTGTTTTATTTCATGCTGTAAGTTTTAATACCCAACAATATGCTGCCGACCAAAAAATATCTATCCAAATGGCGGCCCGCGATATGCGGTATGAATGGTTTGAGCAGTTAAGGCAACAGCATGATTATGATGTTATTGCATTGGCTCATCATCAAAACGATAGTATTGAAACAATATTGTTAAACCTTACAAGGGGCACAGGCATTGCCGGCTTGCATGGCATATTGCCAAAAAACGGGGCATTAGCAAGGCCATTAATGTTTTTAGGCCGCGAAGATATACAATCTCTTATTAAGGAAAACGGTTTTGATTATGTAGAGGATAGCTCCAACTCATCTGTAAAATATGCGCGTAATAAGATCAGGCTGGAAGTAATACCGCATTTAAAAGCGTTAAACCCTAACCTGGAAAATACTTTTGAAAACAACTTAAAGCATTTTAGAGAGCTGGAACAGTTGCTTGAACTTAAGGTAGCCGAAGTAAAAAAAGAACTTTTTGTGTTTGATGGCGATGATATACACCTACCCATATCAAGCCTAAAAAAATTAAACCCACAGCGTTTGTTAATTTATAAATTATTGCAGGACTACGGATTTAATGAAACCACTGTTGATGATATTATTGCGAGTTTAGAGAAGCATTCGGGACGGGTTTTTGAGTCCGGAGGATATCAATTAATATTGGATAGGGATAAACTCATCCTCGCAAAAAAGGGAAGTAATATACAGGCACCGGCAGTGATAAATGAGGCCATGCATACCCTAACTTACGGCTCTTACAGGCTTACGCTTTTACACGATGATAGTCCGCTAATTATTAAAAACAATCCACTTGCTGTAGCAATTGATGCTAACTTACTCGTATACCCCTTAATGGTACGCCCTTGGCAGCAAAGCGATTTTTTTTACCCGCTGGGGATGAAAACACGTAAAAAACTGAGTGATTTTTTTATTAATCGTAAAGTAGCTCTGCATCAAAAAACAGAAATACCTATATTAGTTAATGGTAATGGCGATATTATGTGGATTGGCGGTTATCAGCCCGATGAACGTTATAAAGTAAGCGATAACACCAAAAAAGTAACTATATTCGAATTGTTTAAAATATAATGGGCAAAAGCAAACCAATTTTTACCGAAAAGCAGTACCTGGGCAGAGAATTTATACCCTCTACTATACGCCTGGTTTTGGCGGCGCTTTGTTTTGCGATATACTTTTTTACAGATGAGCGCGAATCAAGCGGCAATTTATTGTTGGTGGTAGGCATAGCTATTTTAGTGATATCCATTATCCTCAGGTTTTTACTTCACTTTAGTACGCGCGTGTTAAATAAAAGCATCTTATTAGATGGTTTGTGGACCACCCGTTTGGTTAAAATAGATATTAACAGTATTGTTAAAGCCGAAAAAGGGCTTTATAGCCGCTATTTATTTAATAACCCAGTTTATAACTTGCACAGCCGAGGCACCATACGCTTTTATGCTTCGGGTAGAGAAGCTATTCATTTGACCGATAGAGACGGGTTGGTATACATCATCGGTTCGCGCCATCCGGATGAGTTTCTGCAAGCTATACAGCAGGAAATGCAGGCTAAATAGTTGCAGCATTGAATTAGTAGTTTGTACAGGCATTAACTGACTATTGCAAACTGTCCACTGTAAACTTATTTCTTCAATCCAATTTCACGTAAACGTTCATCCAGGTATTCGCCGGCAGTTATATCGGTATATTTTTTTGGATGCTCAGCATCAATAGTTGATGGTAACGAGGTCAGGTCCATGTTTGATACCGGATGCAGGAAGAATGGTACCGAATAACGTGAGTTCTTCATCAATTCGCGCGGTGGATTTACTACCCGATGCGTAGTTGATTTTAGCTTATTATTGGTTAAACGTTGCAGCATATCGCCTACATTAACTACCAGGTCCTCGCCATGTGCCTTAACCGGGAACCACTGGTTGTCGCGGGTAAGAAGTTCTAAACCATCGGCACTGGCACCAATTAATAAGGTGATCAGGTTAATATCCTCATGGGCACCGGCGCGCACCGCGTCGGCAGGTACCGAATCAGGGTCTTCAATGGGGAAATAGTGCAACGTGCGTAATATGGAATTTCCGTTATGTACCTTGTCGTCAAAATAATTTTCGTCCAAACCTAAATAAACCGCTATAGCACGCAATAATATTTTCCCTGCCGATTCCAGTTTTTTGTAGACCTCAAGCGTGGTAGTATTAAATTTTGGCAACTCGTCAACCATCAGGTTATCCGGGTAATCTTCTTTCACCACGTCGCCATCCGTTACGGTTTGGCCAATCTGCCAAAACTCTTTTAAGTCGGGCGTTTTAAAACCTTTTGCGGTTTCTTTCCCTTTACCGGTATAGCCTCGCTGGCCTGCCAGTTCGGGAATTTCATATTTATTTTTTACACTATCGGGCAAAGCAAAAAGGGCCTTTACCTGTGCATATAGCTCATCAATTAATTCTTTTGATAAGCCATGGTTGGTAATGGTAACAAAGCCTGTTTCGTTAAAGGCCCGTCCAATATCATCCGAAAATTTTTTCCGTGCAACGGCATCGCCGCTTATATAAGTGTTAAGGTCAAGGCGTGGAATATTTACTGTACTCATAGCTTTATGATAAAGGATCAATTAATAATTAAAGATAATAATAAATAAAACGTTTAGTAGTGCAGTTAGCGCTATTGTAACTTATTTAATGAAACAAATAACGGACTAAACGTTTTATAGTTTGTTTCGTCCTATTTATAAATACATTATTTACTTCAATTATAAAATTATGAGTTTTTTAAATAAAATATGGAGCATAGGACTATTAACCTTTATGCTGATATCATTAGCCCCGGGCCAAAGCAAGGCGCAGGGACAGTATATATCTGACCAGGTTTTTTATGATAACTTATCGTCTTACGGGGTTTGGGTGTATGACCCACAGTATGGTGATATGTGGGTGCCTGACGTAGACGGGGATTTTAGGCCGTACGCCACCCGCGGTCATTGGGTTTTAACCGAGTATGGCAATACCTGGGTATCTGATTACCCGTGGGGCTGGGCCACATTTCACTATGGAAGATGGGTGTTTGATGATTATTATGGCTGGGCTTGGATACCCGGTTATGAATGGGCCCCGGCCTGGGTTAGCTGGAGGCAAACTCCTGATTATTATGGTTGGGCTCCGTTAACACCAAATATCAGTATTGATATATCTTTTGGCAATAACTATAGTATTCCTGACTATTATTGGGTATTTGCACCGCAAACCTATATTAACAGTCCAAGGATATATAATTATTATGTGCCCCATACCAGGGTGGTAAACATCATACGTAACACAACTATTATTAATAATATTTACTCGCGCGATAATCGCAGGTATATTGCCGGGCCACGCATACAAGATATTGAAAGGGTTACAAGAAGCCGTCCTCAGATATATAATATCCGTGAGGCTAACAGGCCGGGGTCAGTTAATGTGCGTAATAAAACAGTCAATATATATCGCCCCGAAGTAAAACGTGCACCTGATGCTCGTCCGGCAAGGGTTGTTGATGGCAATGCGTACAAAAGGGAAAACCCTAATGCCAGTATTGGTCGCCGTTCATCTGGCGGAGCGCCTGCTTATAACCGCGAAAACGCATCAAAATTAGCTAATGTAGCTCGCGAAGCAAATACCAACAACGGGGTAGTTAGGGTTAATGGTCGTGGCCGGGATAATGACCGGACTGATAATAATCGTCCGGATAATAGAAACGATGGGCGTGTGCGCTCGGGCAGGCCGGAAACTAGGCCAAATGTTGATCCCCGCGGTGCAACGCAACCGGTAAGTCCTGGTGATCGTACCAACAGGCAGGACGATAATAGGTTTTACCGAAGACGAGAGCCCAATGGCACCCCTAACGTAAATAATGGACAGGCACAGCCTAACAATGTTGAACGTAATCGTGGTAATGAAAGAGGTGAACGGTCTGAGGTATTAAATCGCTCCACTCCTGATGCCAACGCACAGCAGCAAGATGCACAGCGCCAGCAACAACGTGACATGCAGCGCCAGCAGCAGGATGCTCAAAGGCAAGCCCAGCAGAATGCCCAGCAACAAGCTTTGCAAAGACAGCAAAGAGAAGCGCAGCGCCAACAGTTTGATACACAGCGCCAGCAGCAGCGTGACATGCAGCGTCAGCAGCAGGATGCTCAAAGGCAGGCACAGCAAAACGCTCAACAGCAAGATATGCAACGTCAGCAACGGGAGGCACAGCGTCAGCAACAGGATGCTCAAAGGCAAGCACAGCAAAATGCTCAACAGCAGGACATGCAACGCCAGCAACGGGAGGCACAGCGTCAGCAACAGGATATGCAGCAACGCCAAGCTCAGGAAGCACAAAGGCAGCAGCGTGACATACAGCGCCAGCAGCAAGCCGCACAAAGGCAGGCACAGCAAAATGCTCAACAGCAGGAAATGCAGAGGCAGCAGCGCGACGCACAGCGTCAGCAACAGGATGCACAACGCCAGCAGCAGGAGATACAAAGGCAAGGGCGCCCGGCACGTCAGGCTATGCCCGGACAGTAAATAGCTATCAAATAAAAAAGCCCCGCCTGGTTATCAGGCGGGGCTTTTTTATTTGTATATATAGGAAGATTATAATTCTTCGTCGTGCTGACTTACGTCAAGGCCTTTGATCTCATCTTCAGGAGATACACGTAGTGGGCTGATTAAGTCAGTTATTTTAAGTAAGATAAATGCACCAACAAATGCAAATATTGATACTGCTACTAAAGCAACAACGTGTTTAACAAACAAGCTTGTTTCGCCATAAATTAAGCCTTCTGCACCTAAGCTGTTAACGCTTTTGGTAGCAAATATACCGGTCATTAACATACCAACCATACCACCTACACCATGGCAAGGGAATACGTCTAATGTATCATCAATGTTGGTTTTACTTCTCCAGATAACAACCAGGTTACTAACTACGGCAGCAACTATACCAACTACTAATGAGCTTGATACGGTGATGAAACCTGCAGCAGGTGTAACCGCTACTAAACCTACAACCGCGCCAATACAAGCACCTAATGCAGATGGTTTTTTGCCTCTTAATATGTCAAAAAATATCCATGATATGGCAGCAGCAGCTGATGCTGTTGTAGTAGTTGCTAAAGCAGTTGCAGCTAATTCGCCTGATGCTAATGCTGAACCTGCGTTGAAACCAAACCAGCCAAACCATAGTAAACCGGTACCTAATATTACGTAGCTAATACGTGCAGGAGTATGAGCCTGTTCAGCTTCGTTACGTTTTTTAAGGTATAAGGCAGATGCTAATGCAGCCCAACCAGCAGACATGTGTACAACAGTACCACCGGCAAAGTCTAACACACCATATTTAAAGAATATACCTTCTGGATGCCATGTTGCGTGAGCCAAAGGAATATAAATTACGATGATAAATAAGGTAATAAATATCAAATAAGAGTTAAAGCGGATACGCTCGGCAAAAGCCCCGGTGATTAATGCCGGCGTAATAACCGCAAACTTCAATTGGAACATAGCAAACAAAATTACAGGAATGGTGCCGCCTAACCAGGCAACGCCTAAAGTGTTTTGCATCATGAAGAATGAACTTGGGTTTCCAATTAAGCCCAGTCCGTTAACATCTTCACCAAATGCCATGCTGAATCCGAATACTACCCAAATGATAGTGATCAAACCCATACAAACAAAACTTTGAAGCATTGTTGAGATAACGTTTTTCTTTCTAACCATACCGCCATAAAAGAAGGCTAAGCCTGGTGTCATTAATAATACAAGTGCTGTAGAGATCAGCATCCATGCAATGTCTGCTCCATTGTAAGTGGTTGCAGCAGGAGTGGCTGCACTGTTTCCTGGGTACATCAGTGCCAGGATAACTACAATGATGAGAATGCCAAAGGGTACGATTTTTTTCATGTTTTAAATTTTTTAGTTGATTGATATATAAGTTAAGGTAATGAGTAATTTGAAATTAAGAACGGTTACCCGAATCCATGATTCGGAAATAAAAATTGCCTTATAAATTGGGCGCTTTTAATTAAAATGCTTTTTAAATAATAATATTTTGAAAAAATATTGGCGTTTTCGGCATTTAAACAACAATCATATATATGTAGGCTGTGTTTTCCTGTATTTGATACAGAAATTAGCGCCATTGGCATTAAATATGGAGTTACTTTTTGCATTTGCATGTCTAAAATTACTAACTTTTTATTAAATTCATAATAAAAATGAAATTTTTTATATAAAAAAGCATAAAAAATTGATAAATGGTAAAAAATGACACTAATTTTTATACTTAAAACGCGTTTTTTGGCATAAAAACTGGTTTTTAATAAAATTAGCCAATTAAATTTTATAAATGAAGATAACCGCGTAGTTTTTTTGAGATGAATTGGTATAAAAGCAAAAAATCCGCACAATGGCGGATTTTTTGCTTTTATAATGTTTTAATATGTGTTATTCTTCAACAATTTCGCTGTTGGGGTGGTTTACCTCTTCAACTTCGTGTTTAAAATAGTGTTTTTGGAACAGTAATATCATAACTACCCCTATAGATATGGCAGAATCGGCCACATTAAATACCGGGCGGAAGAAAATAAAATCCTCGCCACCCCAAATAGGTAACCAGGCAGGGTAATGTCCCGATATTAGCGGGAAATAAAACATATCAACTACCCGGCCATGAAAAAGGGGTTCATGCTGGTAAATTACACCATAAAAGGTAGAATCAATAATATTACCCATTGCCCCGGCAAATATCAGTGCCACGTTCATGATCAGGCCGCGGTGGTATTTATGTTTTATTAGATAATATAAGCCATAACCAATACCGCAAACAGCAACGATGCGAAAAAGCGTTAACAAAAGCTTGCCAAATTCGCCGCCCAGTTCCATGCCGAAAGCCATGCCATTGTTTTCGGTATAATGCAGCATACCACGATCGCCCATGAACTTAATTTCTTCGCCAAGGATCATGTGGGTGCGTACCCAGGTTTTTACAGCCTGGTCAATTATTATAATTATTAAAGCAACAATAAAGGGTTTTGTATAAGCAGCCTTCATTTATTGCTTCAATTTAGCTTCCATGGTTAAAGTGGTATGTGGTACCGCACGCAAACGCTCTTTAGGTATTAGTTTGCCAGTTTCGCGACAAATACCGTATGTTTTGTTTTCAATACGTACCAATGCAGCCTCTAATTGCTCAATAAACTTTTTTTGGCGAGCCGCCAATTGGTTAATTTGCTCTTTCTCCAGCGTAGCCGATCCGTCTTCTAATGTTTTATATGTTCCGGCAGTATCATCAGTACCATTAGCGTTTGGCGAACTTAAAGAGGTTGCCAGTGCATTTAACTCTTCTTTTGCACTGCTTAATTTTTCTAACAACAGGTCTTTAAATTCTTTCAGCTCTGTGTCGCTATACCTGGTTTTTTCGTTTTCTACTTTCATTTATATTTTATTAATAGCAATAATTATTTCTTGTTCATTAATGGTGTTTAATTCACCATCATTTAGCTGATTATCAACCACTATACTATCGGCTAAAATTTCGGCGCAAATATAGGATAAATTATTATTTAGCGCTTCGGTTATAAAAGGCACATTGCTTAGCTTAACATTTATCCTGTCGGTAACTTCAAACTCTTTTGTTTTGCGTAAGTTCTGTATCCTGTTTATCAGCTCGCGCGATATTCCCTCCTGTTTCAGTTCGTTGGTTATCGTAACATCTAAAGCCACGGTTAGTTTGCCTAAATTTGCAACTTGCCATCCCGGAACGTCTTCGGCTATGATCTCAACGTCGGTATCTAATATTTGGTACTTATTATCTAATACAGGTACGCTACCATCAGCTTCTAATTTAGAAATATCATCCTGGCTAAAGTTATTTATCGCGTTAGCCACATCCTTCATATCCTTACCTACCTTGGTACCCAATACTTTAAAGTTTGGTTTTATCTTCTTTTTGATAAAGCCAGCTGTGTCGGTGATATACTCAATGTCTTTAATATTGGTTTCAGATAGTATCAGCTCCTTAACCTGCTCTACCTGGGTTTTAAAGTTTTTATCAAGTATAGGTAATAATATTTTGCTTAATGGCTGGCGCACATTAATGCTTACCTTTTTACGTAATGATAATACTAATGACGAGATATCCTGCGCCATTTGCATACGCTCCTCCAACGCTGTGTTCACCAGTTTATCATCATAAGCCGGGAAGGCGGCCAAATGCACAGATTCAAATGGCTCTTTGCCGGTTATGTTATTCAGGTCATTAAATAAACGGTCTGCAAAAAACGGCGCAATTGGCGACATTAGCTTGGCAACAGTAATCAAACAAGTATATAAAGTTTGATAAGCCGATAACTTATCATCAGAGTTGTCCGACTTCCAGAAACGGCGACGGCTTAAACGTACGTACCAGTTGCTTAAATGGGCATCAACAAAATCCTGAATAGCGCGCGCGGCTTTGGTAGGTTCAAAATCAGCATAAAAACCATCCACCTCGCGGCTTAGGGTATTTAATAAGGATATGATCCATTGATCAATCTCCGGGCGCTGTGATAATTTAACCTCGGCTTCGCTGTATTTGAACTTGTCGATATTGGCATACATTACAAAAAATGTATACGTATTATGTAAAGTGCCGAAGAACTTGCGGCGTACTTCGTCTATGCCCTCGGTATTAAACTTCAAATTATCCCAAGGGGCAGCATTACTTATCATATACCAACGCGGGGCATCAGCGCCAAACTGCTCAATGGTCTCAAAAGGGTCAACGCCATTCCCTAAACGTTTTGACATTTTGTTGCCGTTTTTATCCAGCACCAAACCGTTTGATATTACGTTTTTAAAGGCGATACCTTTATTGCCAATTTCAGCATTTATTTTCTTGATGTCATCGCTGGCCTCACTTAACATTACTGCTATGGCATGCAAGGTAAAGAACCAGCCACGGGTTTGGTCAACACCTTCGGCAATAAAATCGGCAGGATAGGCTTTTTTAAACTTGTCCTCGTTTTCAAAAGGAAAGTGCCATTGCGCATACGGCATGGCACCGCTATCAAACCAAACATCTATCAGGTCGGGCTCGCGGTACATTTTTTTGCCTGCGGCAGATACCAATATAATATCATCCACATACGGGCGGTGCAGGTCGCTCATGTCAAATTCCTTTGGCATAAAGCCTTTGGCTACCGCTTTACCTATTTCTATTTGCAATTCCTCTATCGAGCCAATGCAAATTTCTTCCGATCCATCTTCCTCACGCCAAATAGGCAATGGTGTGCCCCAAAAACGTGAGCGCGAAAGATTCCAGTCAACCAAATTTTCCAGCCAGTTGCCAAAGCGGCCAGTTCCGGTCGATTCCGGTTTCCAGTTGATGGTTTTGTTCAACGCCACCATTTTATCCTTAACGGCGGTGGTTTTTACAAACCAGCTATCTAACGGGTAATATAAAATAGGCTCGTCGCTTCGCCACGAGTGCGGGTAGCTGTGCTCATATTTTTTTACATCAAATGCTTTGTTTTCGGTTTTTAGTTTGATAGATATCAATACATCAGTCGGCTTAAAACCTTCTACCGCACGTTCGGCATCGCTATAATATTCTTCTTTAACGTAAAAACCTGCAAAATCAGTAACCTCGGCTACAAAGCGGCCCTGTTTGTCGACAAGCGGGGCGTCTTTTCCGGCTTCATCTTTAACCAAAATAGCAGGCACGCCCGCTTCTTTAGCTGCTCTAAAGTCATCCGCGCCAAATGTTGGTGCAATATGCACTATGCCGGTACCATCCTCGGTAGTAACAAAATCTCCCGGTATAACACGGAAAGCGTTTTTCTCCAGTTCGGCATTGGTTACATAAGGCAACAGTTGTTCATAATGTATGCCTACAAGTTGGGCACCTTTGTATGTTCCTTTTACAGCCCAAGGGATAACTTTATCGCCGGGTTTATAATCTTCAAACAAAGCATTTTCTGCATCGGCTTTAAAATATTTGCTAACGAGATCCTTTGCCAATACTACCGTAATAGGGGTAAAAGTATAAGGGTTAAACGTGCTTATTTTAACGTAATCTATCTTTTCGCCAACGGCTAATGCACTATTTGATGGTAAGGTCCATGGGGTGGTGGTCCAGGCTAAAATAAATACGTCGGTATTAATCCCTTCAAATAAAAATGCCGAGTCGTTATCCTTTTTAACTTTAAACTGTGCGGTAATGGTAGTATCCTTTACCATTTTATAGGTGCCCGGCTGGTTCAGCTCATGCGAGCTTAAGCCGGTGCCCGATTTTGGCGAGTAAGGCTGAATGGTATAGCCTTTATATAAAAAGCCTTTATTGTGTAATTGCTTTAGTATCCACCAAAGCGATTCAATGTATTCGTTTTTATAGGTAATGTACGGGTCTGCAAGGTCAACCCAGTAACCCATTTTTTCGGTCAGGTCGTTCCAAACATCGGTATACCGCATTACCTCCTTGCGGCAGGCATCGTTATATTCTTTAACGGTTATTTTTTTACCGATATCGTCTTTAGTAATTCCTAATGCTTTTTCAACGGCTAACTCAATTGGCAGTCCGTGGGTATCCCACCCGCCTTTACGCTTAACGCGGTAACCTTTAAGGGTTTTATAACGGCAAAAAATATCTTTAATAGCACGCGCCATTACGTGGTGTATGCCGGGCATACCATTGGCACTTGGCGGACCTTCGTAAAATGTATACGGGTTATCTTCCGGGCGGCTGCTGATGCTTTTTTCGAAGATGTTATTCTGCTTCCAAAACTCCAGTATCTCTTTGCCTGTTTGCGATAGGTTTAACTGCTTATATTCCTTGTACATTAATATTTACCTCACCTCAATTTTTAGAGGTTGCAAAAATACTAAAATTATCATATTTAACCGCTCATATTTAACTTGTTGATATACGGATTTAAAAAACTACATTTATATAACCTATATCACACAATTATGAAAACCCTTTATTTTTTTATCTCTTTTTTACTTTTTGCCGTGATTTTTTATGCGTGTAAAGGGCCGGCCCTTAATGAAAATTCCGCCACCCTTAAAAATGCACCTGTTACTACTAATACAATATTGGCTACTGATACAACCACTTTGTATAGAAGTAGCGACGAATATATTGATTGGAACAATGTGCGTATAAATGGCGTACTTCCACCAATAGGCACAACTAAATTGTTGTATAAAGCTTTAGGCAAGCCGGATAGTATAATTACTCCGAATATCGAATGTGCTTCTTTTTACGATAAGGCTTATAAAACTGCTTATTTTAAAGGTAGTAGTTTTGAATTATATGGGGATACAGTTATAATTAGCACAATAAATTTTAAACAATCAGGCATGACACTTACAGCCGGAAAACTTGTCCTAAACGGTAACACTACTCTTGCAGATATCGCCAAAGTTTTTCCGAACGCCGTTAAAGACAAGTCAAATGTGGTGGTAGACACTTTTGGAGAAGTTATATCAATTAGTGTAAATACTGGTAAAACGCTCGCGGATGATGCCTGGGAGCTAATGTTCAAAGACGGAAAACTGGTGCAGATGGATTATTGGACGCCTTGTTAATATTTAATAAATAGACCTGCTCGCCCCGCCATCAACCGGAATAGTGGCCCCGGTAATGTAAGCCGCATGTTCTGATGCTAAAAAAGCCACGGTTGCGGCCAGTTCTTCGGGTTTGCCAATGCGGCCCAGCGGAATATTTTTAGCGCGTTGTTTTAAGTTTTCTTCAGGATCAATACCCGGCGAAACGGTTTTGGTAATCCGCTCGGTAAGCATAGTGCCCGGCGCTACGTTATTAACAGTAATATTATACGGGGCAAACTCATCCGCCATCATTTTAGCCAAACCTATTACGCCCATGCGCATACTGGTGGATAGTACCGAACCCGCCAACACTGATTTTACAGATACACTTATCACATTAATAATACGCCCGCTGCCGCTTTTGCGCAGATGTGGTAATGCTAAACGGCTGGCACGGGCAACACTTAATAAATTCAGTTCAAACGCTTTTTGCCAGTCGGCTTCATCAAAGTTTTCAAATTTATCAAATGGTGGTCCACCGGCATTGTTTAATAATATATCTATCCTTCCAAAAGCGGCGGCGGCTTTTTCCATAAAGTTTTCCATCTGCGCGGCATTAGTAACATCAACCCGTATGGCTACCACTTCATTGCCGGTAAGCTGTTGTATCTCGCGGGCGGTTTGGCTCAACTCTTTTTCATCGCGCGAGCCAATAATAACTTTTGCGCCTTCGGCAGATAGGGAGGTAGCTATGGCCCTGCCCAAACCTTTACTGGCGGCTAATACTACGGCTACTTTATTGGTGAGTTTTAGATCCATAATGCGAAGATAAGGGTTAATGATTAGTTGTGAAATTACTCACGCCGACAAGCGACGCAAAGACCGGGTGAGTCGGACAGTGGATTTGCTGATCTTTTGGTTAATTTTGACAGTAACATCTATAAAAATTTATGCTGCATAAAACCCGGGGTATTGTATTTAAAACAACTGATTATGGCGAAAGCAGCGTTATTGTGCAAATATTTACTGAAAAATTTGGACTGCAATCATATATCATCAACGCGGTAAAAAAGCCCAAAGCCAAAATCAGCCGTAATATGCTACAGCCCCTGCATTTGCTGGATATGGTGGTGTATCATAAGGCAACAGGCAATGTACAGCGCATAGCCGAATTGAAGAACGCACCTTTATTGCAAACTATACCGTACGATGTAATAAAAAGCTGCCTGGCAATTTTTTTAAATGAAGTGCTGCACAAATCAGTAAAGCAGCAAACTGCCGAGGAAAGCTTATTTGATTTTGTTTTTAACGCCATTGAGTGGCTTGATCATCAAACCACGGGATTAGCTAATTTTCATTTGCTTTTTTTAACCCGGCTTACCCGTTACCTGGGCTTTTACCCGGATAAATATCCAACCGGAGATGCAGAGTATTTCGACATGAAGAACGGCAATTTTACCCGTTATAAACCTCAAACAGCCTATTTATCGCCGCCACATACGCAAAACTTTAGTTTGCTGCTGCAATGTACTTTTGAAACCCTGCCGGCATTAAAATTTACCAATGATGAGCGAAGGTATTTATTGGCTAAACTGTTAGAATATTATGCCTTGCATATTGAGGGATTTGGTAATATCCGTTCGCACGAAGTATTAGAAGAGGTGTTAGGGTAAAAGACTTACGAAGTAGCATAAACTTCGTAAGTCTATGGGTTTTAATTACCCTAAAATTTGTTTTTTAATAAAGTCAATGCTCGAGTCGGGGATATCGTTTCCATCGGTTTGTGTTAGCGAACCATCGGCATTAATTTTAAGTGTCGCGTTTATATTGTCATCAATATTTACGTGTAAAATAGTTTGTTCTTTTTCTACCCGGCAAACTACTTCGCGCCCTGAGTAAAATATTTTAAACTCATATTTTCCGTCTTTCTCGGCGGGGGTAATATCTTGCGTATCCATCATGGCTTAGTGTTTTCTTTTATAACACTATAAACAGGGGTATGTTTATTAATTGATAAAATTTTAATGAATACGGAAGTTTGAAACATAAAAAAGGAGGCTTTTGCAAACCTCCTTTTTTAATTAACTGACTTATTATTTACCATAAAGAACAATTGGTTAGTTCGATAACATAACAATTAACCAAATATAAAGCCTATAGAAATAATAGTGTAATTTTTAACGTATTTTAACATATGTATTTATCAATATCCTTGTGGTTATTAACACTTTAAGGGTTAATAATGTATCTTAAAGAAAATCGCAGATAAGGATAGCGGTTAGTATCATCAGGCAAGTCCCTATAATTACGGCTTAAAACATAATAGCCCGATTCTGCCGCTAACGACAGATTGTCCAGGCATTTATAACTCACCTCGTTGGTAAGCGCATGTAAAAAATAATTGGATGCAGCCCCGTTTACTGTTTTGGTCACCGCACCGCGATAGCTAAGGGTGTAATTAAATCTGTCCAAAATGGTTACACCCCCATTAACATCAAAGGCTACGCCCGGGCCATAATCATAACTGCGCCCTGTAATAGGGTGATAGCTGGGTATGGCTGATAGTAATATAGGGCCTGCACCTACAGCAGTATTGATCTTTACTTTTTCATGAAGCTCGACTTTTGAATACAGGTTAATTTGAACGCTTTGTCCCCCATAAAAGAAAGATGAGTTACGTATGTAATCATAATTGGCAGATAGTATGGCTAAATGCTGAAACTGCCCCTTCGACTTTATGGGCCAGCCCGCAATGGATCCATATACGGCTAAGTTATTTACCAAAGTGCTGTCATCTTTGCCAACCTCCAACAATACGGAAATATTACTAAAGGGCTTTCTATAATCAAGGTAGGGTGTTCCATACAACATCCTTGCCCGGCCATACCAACCAAAGCCACCACCTTTAAATGGGTTGACACTTCCTGAGCCAAACCTGCGTAGCCCAATATCTACTTCGGCACTAAGTTTTGATGAATCCCTGTCCGCCGTGTTGGCGCTATATTTACCCCATTTGCCATCCATTATGCGGTTTAAACCATTCATGGGGTTCATTATAAATCCTGCCACCTCGCTAATTTGTCTTTTAAATCCACGACTGCGGTTATCTATAATTTTATTGGCTAAGCGGTGAGTCATTTCACCCAATACTATACCACCAAAACTGGTATTAATAAAATCATTTATTGAAGGAGGTTCATTTTCGGCAAAAGTTTCCCAAAGATAACTACCGGCAACAGCTGCCGGAGCGGATTGCCAAAAGCTATAGCCATTGCTACGAAAGGAGTTGTAAAATAACGATCCATGAAATGGGTGCCCAAATTGGTTGGTTTGAAACTCGTCTTTGTCCCACCACCAGTTAGCCGGGTTTACATTGCGCTTGGTAGTTTGCCAGGTTATTCTGGTAAAATCAGCATGGCGTACCCATTGGTTAAATGAATATACTCCTAATTCCATGCCCGCTAATTCGAGATATGCCCGGGTGGGGTTTTTTGGGGTAGGGTGCTGCTGCTCAAAAAGGCGCCTGTTTTGGCGATTTAGCCTGCGCAAAACACTTGCAGGTGTATCAGGAATGGCTTCAGTATAAGGCATTGGCATTTGCTGCGCAAATGCATCTGCACCAAGTATTAAAAAAAATAAACAAATAACAATCCTTTGCAGGATAGTACTTAGCGGATGTTTTTTTAAAAAGTAGATAGTTGTCAAGCTAAATAAATTAAGGGTTCAGTAGTATCATAGCAACTTAATTAAATGCCTTTTGTTTTTTATGGGATGAAAAATCTGAGAATTATTATCCAGCCCAACATATTATAATAGGGTATAAAAAAATTGTAATCGATGTCAATAAATAACTGTCAAATTGTTTTTTGGGCGCTAATTGTTTAATTAATGTAAATGTAACATTTATTAAATAACTGATAATCAGGAAATTAATTTTTGCGACCTGCTATTGAAAAAAGCTATCCTCTATATATATTGTACTTCAATTAGTTAGCAACCAAAATCAGTTAAAATAAAACAACAATGAAAAGAATTTTAAGCGTGCTATTATTGGCATCAACTGGTGCCTTGGCACAAGGCCCTCCTGCAGCCGCTGTTGACCCCAACCATAAAAACATGATGGAGCAATTGGGTATTAAGGCGTTGCGTCCCGGTCCAAGCGGTAATGAGCAAGCCCCCAATCATGCCAATTATGACGAGGCTTTAGCTAACCCATATCCAAATTTACCCGAACTATTAACCCTAAACAACGGCAAAAAAGTTACCAATGCCGAGATGTGGAAACAGCGCCGTGCCGAAATTAAAGAGGATTTTGAGCGAGAAGTTATTGGCCGTGTGCCCAAAAATGTACCCGCTGTAACCTGGAAAGTTAAATTAACCGACAGAGAGGTATTTAACCGTGTGCCTATTATAGTTAAGCAATTGGTTGGGCACGTTGATAATTCGGCATACCCGGGTATTAATGTAGATATTGATGCTATGTTGGTTTTACCGACTAACGTAAAAGGACCAGTACCTGTACTGATGATGTTTGGAGGTGGCGGTTTACCAGCACCAAGCCAGCCAACAGCCGCCGAAACCGAGAAAATAAATGCCGCTATAAAAAAACTATTATTAAGTGCCGACCCATCTATACAAGCTATTTTAGATGTGCACCCTGCATGGCAGCCATTTGCGCCGCCCGCACCTACAGGTGGCTTTGGTTTTGGCCCGGCCCCGGCTCCTCGTGCTGAAACACCGGACGTTCCGGGCGTTCCGGGTGTAAATAACGATCCAAAATCACCAGAGCAATTACTTGCTGCTGGTTGGGGATACATGACCATTAACCCCGGAAGCATACAAGCCGATAATGGTGCCGGTTTAACAAAAGGTATTATTGGTTTGGTAAACAAAGGCCAACCACGCAAACCCGAAGATTGGGGCTCGTTACGTGCATGGGCATGGGGTGCAGCCCGCGCGTTAGATTATTTAGAAGCCAATGAGCCTACGGTTGATGCTAAAAAAGTGGGTATAGAAGGTGTTTCGCGCTATGGTAAAGCGGCTTTAGTTACTTTAGCTTTTGAAGATCGTTTTGCTATGGCATTGGTGGGCTCATCGGGCGAGGGTGGCGCAAAATTGCACCGCCGTAACTTTGGCGAAGCCGTTGAGAGTTTAACCGGAACGGGTGAGTATCACTGGATGGCCGGAAACTTTATGAAATACGGCGCGTCTGACGCAACGTTTGGCGCAAAGACAGCTAAGGATATCCCTGTAGACGCGCATAGTTTAATTGCTTTGTGTGCGCCACGTTTAGCATTTATAAGCTATGGTATCCCCGAAAAAGGTGACGCCAAATGGCTTGATCAGCAAGGTAGCTATATGGCAACTGTAGCGGCAGGCAGCGTATATAAATTATTAGGCGCAAAGGACCTGGGTGTATCTAATGATTATAACAAAGAAAAAATGCCGCCGGTTAATACACCAATGTTAAACGGCGAGTTAGCGTGGCGCCAACATGACCAGGGCCACCAGGACCAGGCTAATATGAAATGGTTCATTAAATGGGCCAATGAAAAAATTAGCTATAAACCAGAACCTTTAGCCGCGGGACCAAGAAGACCCTAACTATTTATAAATAAAAACAGCCGGTATTTGCCGGCTGTTTTGTTTAAGTGCTTTTTATTTTATTATTGGCGTTGTACTTTATAGCCCAGGCCAATATTTAAATTAATAAATATATTGCTTTGCTTATTGTTGGGGCCGTTATTTAAATTGTAATTACCATCTACCTTCCAGTTACTGTTTGATGTTTGCAGGTAATAGCCCACCCTTACACCAATAGGTATATAGCGGTGAATGGTATAATTGTCTATCTTTTTGTCTTTTACCCCGATCAAATAATCAAAGCCGCCGCCAAACTCTAAACCAAAGCGCGGGTTCCAGATGGTTTTGCTTGAAGTGGAGTTTAATAGCTCAGTTGAAAAATCAGACGTGCTTTGCATGCGCCTGTCATCACGTATGCGTAACATCGCATTTGAAAGATTGATACCTGCAAAAGGGAACAAACGCATATTTTCATCCTTTACCACATTATAACCCATGCGGCCATAAATTTGAAATTGGTTGTATTTGGCATATATACCATTAGCCGTGTTAGGTGCCGAGGTAGAAGTAAAGCTTGCGCCAATACCATCCTCCGTTACCCATCTTTTATGCATATGGTTCATAGATAAGTTTAGCCAGTAGTTATTATCGGGCAATGATCGCAGTCCATTAGCATTTAAAATGCCGTTTAGCTGCCCCAGTTTGCTTTCGCGGTACATACCCTGTAGCTGCATAGTGCCCGATATCTCCTTACTCATTATTCTTTGCGCGTTGGCGCTGGTAACTGTCATTAAAATACCAATGGCAAAAAGTAACGTTTTTATAAAATTTTTCATGGTTATGTTTTTATGGTATACGTAATAATGGCCAATGATGGTTTTTTGTTTGAGTGGGCCGGTGAGTTTATTACAACCTGTGGTACTTGTTGGCGGGAATGAAACAAAAAAGCCCCACATTTCTGTGAGGCTTTACGTGGGAGTTACTGGGTTCGAACCAGTGACCCTCTGCTTGTAAGGCAGATGCTCTGAACCAGCTGAGCTAAACTCCCGTCGTTTTGGGATTGCAAATATAGAATTCTGCGGCAACCCGTCAAAATAAATCTGAAAAAAGTGTAAAAGGCTTTTTTTATACTGCCAAATTTTGCCCCGGGCGTGGGTCCTCAGGCAAAATTTCCATTTCGGGAAATTCAATATAATCGGCATACCATTGTATGGCACCTACTACATCAAGCGCGTCCTCGGCTTTTATATCAATGGTTTCAAAAGCGTATAGTTTTGAATGGGCATATCCGTATAGTTGTATTTCGTTGCTGTTGGGGGTAAAACGTTCGTTATCCAGGCAAAATACCTTTATCTTCAAACCTGTATCCCGTGAGTGTATTACATCTCTGCAGGGGTTGTGCGGGTCTGTTACTAACAGATATACATTGTGGTCCATATGAGTTGTAAACAATGCTAATACATTATGGTTTCATAATTTTAAATGCCTGTGCAAATTAATGCCTCAAAACGGGAATTGTTTCCACAAAACCAAGGTTGTAAATTTCCCAATAGTTCATTTATCCTTATAATTCTTAATTGGCATTTCCTTTGACTTAATAAAAACATAATTACCCTTTCTAAAGGGGTGTTTTTCATAGGTAGATGTAGGGTCGAAAACTGCGAGAGTATTTCGGCCCTTTTTTATTTTTATCTTTGCCGTATGACGATGGGTGCCGGCCTTCCTTTTAAACTATTAAACCAGGATCTTTTATTATTACCTCAAAAAGCTATTTATTGGCTGCAGGAGAAAGCTTTAATTGCAGCTGATGTTCACCTGGGCAAGGTTGGTCATTTTCGTAAAGCGGGTATTGCTGTACCACGGGATATGGAGCAGGACGATTTGGCCGTATTGTCTGACCTGATAGCGGAGCACCGTCCGGAAAAAATTATTTTTTTAGGCGACCTTTTTCATAGCGATATGAATGCCGATTGGGAATGGTTTAAGCTATGGCGGCAGCAATTCCCCAAACTGGAAATAATATTAATTAAAGGTAACCATGATATTATTGATGAGAGTCATTATCGCCAATTGAATATTATGATATACCCCGAGCTTTTGGTGGGGCCATTTTTAATGCTGCATCACCCGTTAACTCCAAAACAAATGGAACAGGGCGTTGCTTATGCCTTTTGCGGCCACATCCATCCGGGTATAAGTTTAGTAGGTAAAGGTAGGCAGGCGCTCACTTTATCATGTTTTGCCTTTGGCGATAAGCAAGCCATACTGCCATCATTTGGCAAATTTACCGGGCGGGTGTCTATATGTAACAGTCAAACCGACCGCATTTTTGCAGTGGTAAAAGATAAGGTGATAGCTATTGATTAATGTTTGGCTAAATACTCCTCAAGCGTAAAAACCAATTGCTTATAATCCATATCTGGCTCAATAATATGGCCTTTGCCATCTAATAAATAGTATACCGGTATTTTTGATACATTCCAATTGCCTACATTCGGCGAGTCATTGCCTTTAAGGTCACTAACCTGGGGCCAGGTTAGTTGTCTCTTTTTTATGGATGTTATCCACTCTTCGCGGTCTGTATCAATGTTAATGCTTACTATCCCCACATTGTTAGCGTTTAGTTTAGGCAACAGATCTTTTAATATGGCCTCGTGCTCACTACGGCTTATGCTGCTGCTTGATCGCCAAAAGTTAACAATTACAGCTTTTTTGTTTAATGTGGTAATGTCAATTTCTTTCCCTTCTGGAGTTTGCCCAATAATTTTCGGAGCATTGGCTCCTTTTGATAAATTTACCAGATTTTTCAATCTTTTTTCAATGACCTTGCCCTCGGGGGAATTTTTCACCCTTGCGCTAACTTCTTCAAAGGCTTTATAAAATGCTGTAGGGTTTTTAGTAATGCTTAAATTGTTTAAAATATGAGGAAGTGCCGGATTATCCGGTTGCTTTTTTACCGCGGCTTTAAATATAGATAACTCCGTATTGTCAACGCTGTCTCGCCATAAGTTTACATTGTTTAAAACGTTGTCATAAACATTTTGAGGCCAAGTAATAGCCTTAGGATCATCCAATTTTTTCAGCCACATACGGTACTGGCTATTTGCGTAACCACTTATGCTATTATTAATTAAGTGATAGGCTGATAAGCCATTTTGTGTAGCAGATGGTGATTTAATTATTGGATATCGACCTGGGTCTTTATCTGAAATAGCGATATCATATTTACCCGGTTCAAGGTAAATTTCAAATGAATTACCCATTTTACCGGGCGTACTTATTTCTAAATTATAATACCCCGGCTCCTTTAATAATTGCTGTACAATATGGAATTTTCCGTCTTGTACATTTTCGCCAAAAAGTATTTTATCTGGGTCCTTTATTGTAATTGTCGCTCCATCCATGCCTGGGGTGGTTCCGGTAATTTCAATGTTTCTAAACTCGCAACCGGTTAATATATAGGTCAATAAAATAAAGTAAAGCTTTCTCATCGTTTGCGTATAATTACATTTTCCTCGGCTTTTTTTGCCAAAACTTTTAACTCTTCGCCTATTTTTTTTCCTTCTGAACTATTTTGAACCTCGGGGCTTAATTTTTTAAATAAGTTATAATAAGGATACGGATAACTTTTATAATTCATATTAGTAATAATATGAGGTATGACATCATTGGTTGGGTCTTTTTTTATAAAGCTATCTAATGCAGCTATATGTAAGCCATGTTCGCGGTTTCGGTTTGATTCTACATGGTCTAAAATATTTTGAAATTCATCCTCGGGCAGATCTTTTATTTTAGGGTCATTCAGCCGGGCTGTCCATATTTCAACTTCTTGCCTGTGTTTGGCCATCAGATCATTTTCAAAATTATAATAAACTGATATTTTGTTTTGCGTTTTTGAGGCAGTAGTAATTTTTAAGTAATCACTTTTATTTTGCGGGACATCAATGTTATAGCTGCCATCTTCCAGGTAAATCTCAAAATCACGTGGCTCCGATCCATCTAAAATAGAAAAAGTATAATAACCGGCTTCGGGCAACTGCTTTTTAATGGAAAACTTACCCGACTGTATAGAAGAAGAGAATATGGTTTTTCCTTCAAGGTCTAATATAGATACCGGGGCACCCTCCAGGCCTTTAGCTGTGCCGTTTATGTCAATATTCCCCGCATTACAGCCGGTTAATAAAAATGCAAGAATAATGTAGTATATGTTTTTCATACAAGATTTAGGTTATTGTTGCACTAATTTAATAGTTATAATTATTTAAATCACAATTTACTTATTTTAGATTGTTTCTAAATAACTATTTGGCCCATAATAAGCCATTTCCATTTATATCTTTTGGCTTTTAATAAATACTTTTGCCAAAATAAATTTTTACATTATAATGAGCGAAATCAAACAAACCTTTAACTCATCACTGGGCAAAAAGCTTATAATGGCTTTAACAGGGTTGTTTTTGTGTACGTTTTTAATAGTACACTTAGGTGGTAACCTCCTGTTGTTTTGTGACGACAATGGATACAGCTTTAATCTGTATGCCAACTTCTTGACGCACTTTCCGCCTATTGAAGTTATAGCATATTTATTGTATGCTTCTATTATAGTGCATGCTATATATGCACTTGTTTTAACTATAGGCAATAAAAAGGCGCGCCCGGTAGCTTATGCGGCACATAATGATGCCCCTGCTTCATGGTCATCAAAAAACATGGGACTGTTAGGTTCTATTCTGTTATTGTTTATTGTGATACACATGGGCGATTTTTGGTATAAATACAAATACACCGATACCGTAGGTTATAAAGAGTATCGCACCAATGTATTAACTAACCAAACTACAGTGGCCGAGTTTGTACCTGTGGATCCGGCGTTTGAACATTCTGCAACCAGCGAAGGCGACGTGGAGATTGTAAGGGTTAAGGATCTGCATTCAAAAGTGGCAGAAAGCTTCAGCCTGTTATGGTATGATGTAATTTATGTTATTGCCATGGGCGCGGTTGCATTCCATTTGTTACATGGTTTTCAAAGTGCTTTCCAAACATTGGGATGGCGCCACCGCAAATACACGCCTGTTGTTAAGTTTATAGGTACGTGGTTTTTTGGGGTAATCATACCATTAGGGTTTGCCCTGATGCCGATAGTTTATTATTTAAAGAGTTTAGGTAAATAGTATATATGAATTTAGATGCTAAAATTCCGCAGGGCCCATTAGCCGAAAAATGGAGCAAGCATAAATTTAACTTAAAGCTGGTTAACCCGGCCAACAAGCGTAAATACGATGTAATAGTTGTAGGTACAGGTTTGGCAGGTGCATCAGCCGCCGCGTCATTGGCCGAGTTAGGTTATAATGTTAAGGCATTTTGTTTCCAGGATAGCCCGCGCCGTGCGCACTCTATTGCTGCGCAGGGTGGTATAAACGCGGCCAAAAATTATCAAAACGATGGTGATAGCGTTTATCGCTTGTTTTATGATACCATTAAAGGTGGCGATTATCGCGCCCGCGAAGGCAACGTTTATCGCTTAGCCGAAGTATCAGTAAATATTATTGACCAGTGCGTGGCGCAAGGTGTTCCTTTCGCGCGCGAGTACGGAGGTTTGCTGGATAACCGTTCGTTCGGTGGTTCACAGGTATCACGTACATTTTATGCCCGCGGTCAAACAGGACAACAATTATTGTTAGGCGCTTACTCGGCATTAAACCGCCAAATACACCTGGGCAAAGTTAAAATGTACACCCGTACCGAAATGCTGGACGTAGTTACTATTGACGGTCATGCCAAAGGTATTGTAACCCGTAACCTGATAAACGGTAATATTGAAACCCATAGCGGTCATGCGGTATTATTATGTACCGGTGGTTATGGTAACGTATTTTATTTGTCAACCAATGCTATTGGTTCAAACGTAACCGCGGCCTGGAGGGCACATAAAAGGGGCGCGTTTTTTGCCAACCCTTGCTATACCCAAATTCACCCAACCTGTATCCCGGTAAGCGGCGATCATCAGTCAAAATTAACGCTGATGTCTGAATCGTTACGTAACGACGGACGTGTTTGGGCACCAAAAACACAAGAAACTGCCGAGAAGCTACGCACCAAACAAATTACAGCCGCTCAAGTGGCCGAAGAAGACCGCGATTACTTCCTGGAAAGAAAATATCCATCATTTGGTAACCTGGTTCCGCGCGACGTGGCTTCACGTAACGCTAAAGAAATGGTTGATGATGGCCGTGGTGTAGGCGGATCGGGAATCGCCGTGTTCCTTGATTTTGCTGACGCGATAAAGCGTTTGGGACAACCTGCAGTAGCTGCAAAATATGGTAACCTGTTTGATATGTACTATCAAATTACTAACGAGGACCCATATACCCAACCAATGCGTATTTACCCTGCAGTACACTATACTATGGGTGGCCTTTGGGTTGATTATAACTTAAGTACAACTGTACCCGGCCTTTATGCCTTGGGCGAGTGTAACTTCTCTGATCACGGAGCCAACCGTTTAGGTGCTTCGGCATTGATGCAGGGATTATCTGACGGGTACTTTGTTATTCCGTTTACGTTAGGAGATTACCTGGCTACCATCGGTCCGAAACCGGTGGATACCAGCCACCCTGCTTTTGCACAAACTAAGCAAGAGGTTGTTGACCGCGTAAATAAATTATTGGCCTTAAAAGGTACTAAAACTGTTAACGAGTATCACCGCGACCTGGGCCACATTATGTGGGAATATTGCGGAATGGCACGTACTGCCGAAGGCTTAACTAAAGCCAAGGGTTTAATACAGGAATTACGCGCCGACTTCTGGAAAAACGCTATTGTAGTTGGCCAAAACGAAGAAGTTAACGCTTGTTTAGAAAGAGCCGGCCGTGTTGCTGATTTCTTAGAACTTGGCGAGTTAATGGTGGATGATGCTTTAATGCGTGCCGAATCATGCGGTGGTCACTTCCGTTTAGAATCACAAACCCCGGAAGGTGAAGCCATGCGTGATGACGAAAACTTTGCGTTTGTTGGTGCCTGGGAATATACAGGCGATAACCAGCCGGAAGTATTGAATAAAGAGAAACTGGACTTTGAATTTGTTCATTTAACACAACGTAGTTATAAATAGTAACTGCCCGATATCATAATAATATGAGTGGAAATATGAATCTGACGCTTAAAGTATGGCGTCAAAAAGATGCTAATTCAAGCGGCAAAATGGTGACTTACCCTGCCAACAACATTTCGCCGGATATGTCTTTCCTTGAAATGCTGGACGTGGTTAACGAGGATCTTACCCATAAAGGAGATGAGCCTATACATTTTGACCATGATTGCCGAGAAGGTATTTGCGGTATGTGTTCGTTATATATTAACGGCCGCCCGCATGGCCCAAAACGTGCTATTACTACCTGCCAACTACACATGCGTAGCTTTAATGATGGTGAGACCATCACTATTGAGCCTTGGCGCGCGGGTGCATTCCCAGTAATCAAAGATTTAGCGGTTGACCGCTCGGCGTTTGACCGTATACAGCAATCAGGCGGTTTCGTATCGGTAAATACCGGTGGCGTGCCCGATGCTAATATCATCCCTATTCCTAAGGTGATTGCTGATGAGGCTTTCAACTCGGCTACCTGTATTGGTTGCGGTGCTTGTGTTGCGGCATGTAAAAATGCTTCGGCTATGCTGTTTGTATCGGCTAAGGTATCACAATTAGGTATGTTGCCACAGGGCCAGCCCGAGCGTTGGAGCCGCGTACAAGCCATGGTTGCCCAAATGGACGAAGAAGGCTTTGGTAACTGTACCAACACGGGTGCCTGTGAAGCAGAATGCCCTAAAGAGATCAGCCTGATGAATATATCACGCATGAATAACGACTTTTTTAGCGCTAAGCTATTCCGCGAGGAAAAGGTGCATGACCATGGCACCAGCGGCGGCGAATAAGAATTTTTAATAAAGAACAATTGGAATCAGGCCCGGAGAGTTTTCTTCGGGCCTTTTTTATAAAGCTTGTTGTATAACTAATTTTTTAGTACATTTGACAATAGCCTAAAGATCATATGAGAAAAATTGTATTTGCATTACTGTTGCTTTGCGGGTGTAAAGCACATTCCCCTAATAATGGCATGTTGTTGAATGAAGAATTTGTTGATCTGAAGGGCAAAAAAGCCACAACCATCATAGTGAATGAAACGCCCGATACACTAAAATTAGGCTATCGGTTTTTTAATTGGTTGCCTTATGTTGAAACACAGGGTAGTTTAATAATTGCTCCTGGTAGTAAAGATACGCTCGAATTAACTTTCAATTTTCCAGATAAAATTTCTATCAACGGGGGAGTTTTTATTTATAATTCACCGGGAAAAACATTAATCTGTCGTATAAAAGAGTATAGATCCAAAAATATTAAGGTTGATTTTGAAGGATCTCTTGCGCAAGAAAATGATTATTATTTAGCATATCAACAGTTTTTAAAAAATCATGATAATGAGTCGCGATCGTACTATACTATTAGCGATACACTAAGTGATTGGAATAGGTTTCCGACCATTGGCGATTCAATTACCCGCGTAAGACAAGATTTTTTGGCAAATTACAACAAGCCCTTACCCGATTGGTTTAAACCGCACGAAAGTCGCAGATTAAAATATAACAATTATTGTAGGTTGTTAAATGCATTGTTTGCAAAGCAGTATCACAGTGGTAAAAATATAAAAGTAGATGATAGCTATTATGCATTTGAAAAAGAGTTGAATAAAGAAGATGATATGATTTTGAATGATACTTATCTGTATTGTATGGGGGATTATTTTGGAAGAATAGCAAGAATTGAAAAAAAACCTGATCGTAGCAGCGTAATCGACAGCTTGTACCACCAAACAGATATTGGTGATGTTAATATGATGCGCCACTTGGGATTGATTTATAAGAATGATAAACTGACGTATGACAAGCTAATCTCTGTGGTGAAATTTAAACAGCCGGAAAGGAAAATCTGGCTTAATGAAGCTATACAGAATTCAAACCCGGTAATAAATAAAAGGGCACCTGCTATCCAAATGGTAGATATTAAAGGTAAAAGCGTCAAGTTGGCTGATTATAACGGAAAAATGGTGATAGTTAACTTTTGGGCTACCTGGTGCATGCCCTGTATAGAAGAGTTCCCTTATGAGAATAAAATATACCAACAATATAAAGATGGAGGGTTAGTTGTTATAAACATCTGTTGTGATTCGAAAATTACTGATTGGAAACGGATATCGAAGCGAGAAAATCTGCAAATGGTTAATTTATATACTAATAAGGCAAGTTTCAAAAAATTGCTTGGTCAATATAATTTAGGGTCTTTACCCAAAAGCATATTAATTAACCGCCAGGGTATAGTTGTTAATAATGCATTTAAACACGCCAGTAAACTAAGCACGGCTGATATTGATCAGTTGTTGAATTAAAACAATGACGCTCATTTAAACTTATATTGGTACACTAATCCAAACCGTATGTATTTTGTCATTTGTACTCTACTCATTGTATTATTAGCCTGGTACTTGTTGCGTAAGCCTAAAAAAGACACCGCAATAGCACCTATTGTTATTGAAGACGTAGAGCTAAATCCCGCCTATCGACCATTGTTGGATACCCATGTAGATTATTACCATAACCTGGATACAAAAGCCCGCAAACGTTTTGAGGCGCAGGTAAACCGGTTTTTGCAAAATACCAATATCGAGGGCGTGGGTACAGAGATAACCGATTTGGACCGTGTACTAATAGCCAGCAGCGCCATTATACCCATTTTTGGCCTGGGCGACTGGCAATATAACAACCTCACCAACGTGATATTATATCCTGATACTTTTGATGAGAATTATCAATATGAGGGCGAAAACCGCAGTTATTTGGGCATGGTGGGCAACAGGCACCTTACCGGGCAAATGTTGCTGTCGCGATCAGCTTTGATAAAAGGGTTTTCATCAGCCTCGGGTAAAAGCAATGTAGCTATACATGAGTTTGTGCATTTGTTAGATGGTGCCGATGGCGCTACCGATGGCGTACCTGAACATCTGGTACCACCCGAATATGCCCAGCCCTGGTTAAGTTTAATGCACCGCGAAATGCACCGTATACAAGAAGGCCACTCGGACATAAACCCTTACGCCCTAACCAACGAGGCTGAATTTTTTGCCGTAGCCGCCGAATACTTTTTTGAAAAACCCGAAAAGTTCCGCGATAAACACCCGGAGTTGTATGAGCATTTAAGTTTGATATTTAAGCAGGTGCCTGTAGTTTAATCGTACCTTTACAACATATTGCTGAATTACTATTGATGGGCTGAATTTCGTTCGTCACTATATGGATATACCTATGAAACCGGAAAAGGAAATAAAGAACGAAGACCTCATCATAGAATTGCGTAAGCTCACCAAGGATGATTATTTGGGGTTAAAGGCGTCGATGATAGAAGCTTATGCCGAATGGGAAGGAGCATCCTATTGGGATGAAAAGAATATTGCTAAACTAGTTCAAATATTTCCGGAAGGGCAGATATGTATCCTGGTTAATGGTGCCATAGCGGGTTGCGCCTTGTCATTAATTGTAGATTATGAAAAATTTGGCGATAACCATACCTATGCACAAATAACCGGTAACTATACCTTCAGCACCCACGACGAAACGGGCGATGTACTTTATGGCATTGATTTTTTTGTACATCCCGATCACCGTGGAATGCGCATTGGGAGAAGGTTGTACGATGCCCGTAAGGAAATTTGCGAAAGGCATAACCTGCGTGCCATTATTGCCGGCGGACGTATACCAAAGTATAAAGATTATGCCGATAAACTTACCCCCAAAGCTTACCTGGAAAAAGTAAAAGGTAAAGAAATTCATGACCCCACCTTATCCTTCCAGCTAGCTAATGATTTCCACGTGAGGAAGATATTAAAAGGTTATTTGCCCGGCGATACCCAATCGCTGGAGTATGCCTCGCTTTTGGAGTGGAACAATATTTATTATAATGAAGAGGCGGCGCATATCAACTCCAAAAAATCCGTCATCCGCATTGGGTTGGTACAATGGCAAATGCGGCCCTTTGAAAATATGGATTCGTTATGCGAACAGATCGAGTTTTTTGTTGATGTGATCAGCGATTATCAAAGCGATTTTGTTTTGTTTCCTGAACTGTTTAACGCCCCTTTAATGACGGCTTACAATCACTTGAGCGGAGCCGGGGCTATGCGTGAAATTGCGAAATACACCATTCCGCTTCGCGATAAATTTATTGAGTACGCCATTAGTTATAATATCAATATCATTACCGGCAGCATGCCGTTTTTGGAGAATGGCGTATTGCAAAACATCGGCTATTTGTGCCGCCGAGATGGCAGCTTTGAAATGTACCGCAAAATTCACCTGACACCTGCCGAGCAAAGCGCCTGGGGTATGGTAGGCGGAGACGAAATTACCACTTACGATACTGATTGCGGTAAGATAGGCATCCTGATATGTTACGATGTGGAGTTCCCGGAACTGCCTAGGCTATTGGCCGATCAGGGCATGTCTATTCTGTTTGTACCGTTTATGACCGACACACAAAATGGCTATACCCGCGTGCGCAGCTGCGCGCAGGCAAGGGCCATTGAAAATGAATGTTATGTAGCCATAGCCGGTAGCGTGGGCAATTTACCCAAAGTGCACAATATGGATATCCAGTACGCGCAATCGGCTGTATTTACCCCTTCAGATTTTTCGTTCCCAAGTAACGGTATAAAAGCAGAGGCCACCCCCAATACCGAAACTACCTTAATTGCAGATGTTGATGTGGACCTTTTAAAAGAGCTGCATAGTTTTGGCGCCGTGCGCAACCTTAAAGACAGGCGATTGGATATTTATAAGATCATTAATAAAAGTAAAAGGGTATAGCAAGAGGCTCAAAATGTCATCTCAAAGAACTCCATCCCGCAAGCAGCCTTAAAGCATTTTAAATATCCATCAAAACCTGCGGTACCATCAAATGTCGGCATTTTTAAAGTCAAAAATAGTGACGCAAGTTTGTCAGCATTCGCAATTTGTTGATAGTCAATAAATAACTATCCGATTGTTGCTTGTTTAATTAATAGTGCTTAAATTTATACTGCCTGCCCCTAATCACCCTAACGCTGTGTTGTATGAAAAGGATCACGTTGATTTTGCTATCAATGCTGCTATTTATGGCATTGCGTACTCATGCCCAAATTGCAGTGAGTAGATTAAAGGATGTAGCCACAAAGCTGGAAGATCTTAATAAAAAACTCCCGATAGAGAAGGCGCATTTGCATTTGGATAAACCCTATTATTCGGTTGGTGATACCATTTGGGTAAAAGCTTATGTGGTTGACAGGAACAACCAATTCTCAACTATCAGCAATTTGCTTTATGTTGATGTGATAGATAGCAACGACTCGATAAAGGCAAGTTTAACTTTACCTATTATTGATGGCCAGGGATGGAGTGCCATCGCCCTACACGATACGCTATTTAATGCAGGCAACTATTTTATACGTGCCTACACCACCGTTATGCGTAATTACGGTACAGATTACTTCTTTAATAGATCTTTGTCGATTGTTAATGCAATGCCCTATAAACCGGGCAAGGCTAGCGGGTCAGCTCCGATAGTAAATAATGGTCCGGTAAATAACTCCCCTCGCCAAGCCGACAATACTATAAGCGTGCAGTTTTTCCCTGAAGGCGGTAGCCTGATAGCAGGGGTTGCTACAAAGGTTGCCTTTAAAGCTATAGGTACCGATGGGCTAAGCCGCGATGTAAGCGGATATGTGATTGATAAGGATAATAACCGCCTAACAGATTTTAAATCGGGCCATGCGGGGATGGGGGCATTCAGGCTTTTCCCCACTGCGGGCAATAGTTATAGCGCGGTTGTAAATACCAATGGTGCAGAAATTAAATATCCATTGCCTAATGTAGCCAAGGAAGGGTACGGGTTGGCAGTAACTCAAAATAACGATAATATCCAGGTTAGGATAATCGCTATTTTACCATCAGGCAATGATCCTACGCTTAATTTGGTTGCCCAGGCCAATAACCAGGTATTATATTCAGGCAAGGCCGAAGTTAAAAACTCGGGCTTTTTAACCTATATCCCAAAAAAGTATTTCCCGGAGGGTATAACGCAGATAACGCTTTTAACTGCCGATTTGAAACCGGTGGCCGAGCGTTTAATATTTATTAAACCCGCCAACCAGGGCCTTAAAATAGACCTGGTTAATGATACTTATAATAGCAAAAGGGATAAGTCGGCATTTAAAATTAGGGTGACTGACGAGGATAATGAAGCAACTATGGGCGCTTTCTCTATGGCGGTTACTAATGAGGGCAAAGCGCCTTTTGATGAGGATGATGAGGTAACCATATTTTCAAACCTGTTGCTTACCGCAGATTTAAAAGGATATATAGAAAAGCCCAATTATTATTTTACAGAGCCGTCCGCAACTAAGCAGATTGAACTAGATAACTTAATGTTAACCCAAGGCTGGCGCAGGTTTGTTTGGGACGACCTGTTGCAGGATAAAATAATTACCGCTACCTATAAGCCGGAAACAGGCGACTTAAGTGGCGTTGTATTAAATGAGGATAAAAAACCTGTAGCGGGCGCTCATGTAAACCTATTGTTTACAACCGGCCATAAGATGGCGTTAGATACGGTAGCCGATAAGGACGGCCGCTTTATATTTAATGGGGTGTGGCCCGATAGAGAGGATAAGTATATAGTAACCGCAACAGATAAGCGTCAAAAAGCAACTTATACTGTGGAGCTGGATAAACAGCCGATGCTAATACCGCTGGTAGCAAAGCAACCTTTTACTATCCCATCAGCAGCGCAATTGGCAGTTTACCAAAAAGCCGCTAAACAAGATTTTGAAGAGTTAGAAAGCAGAGGATTGTTAGGCAACCGGGTTATGCTAAAAGAAGTAAAAGTAGTTGAGAAGAAAAATACACCATCCCTAATGGATGTGGCTCTGCAGGGATCGATGAATCTGGCTGGAAAAGGAAAAGCCAACACGGTGGTAACCTTTAAAGATCTGCGACGGTGCGTGAGTGCTACTGATTTGGGTTCCTGTTTGTTATCTATAGGTAAACTTATCAATATAGAATATAGAACTAACAAGGAAGATCGTTTTGTAAGCTCGTTTTATTCACGAGGAAACATAAATGCCGTGGGGGGTAAAGGGCAACCAATGGCTATTATACAAGATGGAATACCGGTTGATAATTTTTTTGGTTCAATAAATGATATAGCGAGTGTTGAGATATTAAGATCAGGTGGGTACACCGCTATATATGGTTCCAGGGGTGCGGGTGGTGTTATAGTTATTACTACAAAAAGGGGTGGAGTTGATTATGGTGCTTATGAAAATGATGAATATGGTAATTTGGTAAAAAGAGCATTGCCGCCATTAAGTAATGTATCATTTGCCCCGCGCAGGGAGTTTTATGTACCACCTTATAATCCCGAAGTAAATAATGCAAGGCCACAGCAAGCCACTGTTTACTGGGCACCAAATATTATTACCGATGAAAAAGGGACTGCTACTGTGGAGTTCCCGAAAGAACAAGCACCCGGCAGGTATAAAGTAGTGGTTGAGGGTATTGATGAAAATGGTAGTTTGGGAAGAAAGGTTTATACATATGATTATTAATTAGTAAAATACATTGCAGTTTTTTCCCTAATAAAAAAGCCTTGATTCGCAAGATCAAGGCTTTTTAGTATTTAATCGAAATCAATTATTTCAAATTCTCTTTAAAAAAATCAACCGTGCGTTTCCAGGCCAGTTCGGCTGCGGTTTTATCGTAACGTGGCGTGGTATCATTATGGAAACCGTGGTTGGCACCTTCATATACAAATGCCTGGTATTTTTTACCGTTCTCTTTTAAGGCTGCTTCGTAAGCTGGAGCACCACCCATTATACGGGTATCTAATGAGGCATTATGTATCATTAAAGGGGCTTTTATTTTAGGCACATCCGCAGCGGTGGGCTGGCTGCCGTAAAAAGGTACAGCCGCTGACAGGTCAGGCAAACGTACGGCAAGCGTATTAGCTATTCCTCCGCCATAACAAAAGCCAACTACACCAACCTTGCCATTACAATCTTTATGGTTTTTAAGGTACTCGTAAGCGGCTATAAAATCTTCCTCCATTTCTTTAGGGTTGCGTTTGCTTTGCATGGTACGACCCTCATCATCATTGCCGGGATAACCACCAAGCGGTGTTAAAGCATCGGGTGCCAATGAAATAAAACCCGCCAATGCCGCACGACGGCCTACATCTTCTATATAAGGATTTAGCCCGCGGTTTTCATGTACTACAATAATACCGCCCAGTTTACCTTTGGCATCTATAGGTCTTGACAGTAAACCTTTAATACTGCCACCTCCTTTAGGCGATGGATAATTGATATACCCCGACTGCAAACGCGGGTCATCAGCTTTTACTTGTATCTTCTCTTTATAATCGGGCATTAAAAAGCTCATTAACGAGGTTACCGTTAAGCCTCCAACCGCGTAAAGTGATAGTTTTTGTACAAAATCGCGCCTGTCTAATCGGTTATGGGCATAATCATCATACAGGTCAAAAACTTCCTGTTTAATATCTTCTTTTTTTATCTGGCTCATAATAAAGGGTTTTATCAAATATAATAATTATGCCCTACAAATGCAGGCACTCTTGCACTATGGAAATAAAAGATTAAGCCGGAGTGAAAATCGAAAGCCGGTAAGGTTAAAATTAAAACTAATTTGATTTAACGGTCATGTCCGGGTCTATTGGCGTGGGTCCGCGACCCTTAACGGGCCGCAAGGATACCTCTTCGGACAAACTGATACTGCGGTTGGTAACATATACCAATGAGTTCATAACCTGGTAACCATTAGATATGCTTTGTACCAGGCGTTGTACTATCATGCCCGAATAATTATCTACTACATAAGTCCCGGTAGTATTGCTATTCATATAGGTGCCGGTAAGTTTGCTTTGAAACTTTATTACGGTATGGTCAAAGGTAGCATCATCTATCCAAAACCTGGTTATCATTTGCTGCTGATCGGTTTTTACTGTATCAAGCCAGGTGTAGCCGGGTTTAACGAGTTCGGTTACGGTAAAATTTGGCGTTAAATTAAATTGGGTTCCTTTGGTAAAAGGTTCAGACTGTATGCCTGCAAAAACTATCAAACTATCGTTAATGGTTTGTAAAGCCGATTCATCAGATGATACAATTTTGCCATTTTTATTAACAGAAACTGTTACCGCTTTGTTCAACATTGAATTGAGCGATTTCTGTATCTTGGAGGTAGTATCAACACCTTTTTCTGAATCATAATGTAATAACTGCCCAAGCGCACTTATTATATTGTCCATTTTTTTAATGGTGACATCAAATTTTGCAGCAGTATCTACACCTGTTACTTTATATAACCGGGTAATATTTGAGGACGAGCTTACTGTAAGCCGTTGATTACCCCGTTGAATGTTGGCGGTTGATTTTAAAATACTTTGTTTTTCAAACTCATCACCCTTGTTAAACCTGAATTCACGTTTTACAGCCTGTGCGTTGCATACATAGCCACCCAAAAGAATAAACATAGTAAATACTATGGATCTTTTAATAAGAATAAACCCTTGTTGATTTATGGAGTTCATTTTGGGTGGTTATAGATGGTTAATTATAAATTTAATTGTAATTCCGGTATAGGAGGCAGCGGCGGCACAGGCGGTAGTGTTGGTATTGGTTGCGTAACGTTTATAGCATTTACGGTGGGCGCTGCTGCAGTAACGCCGCCAGGTGCAGTAGCTGTTGTATTGTTTGCAGCTGTCGGGGCAGCTACAGGTGCCGCGGCTTCTGCTACAGTATTTCCCGCTGTTGTTGCATTTGTAGCCGCCGGAGCCGCAGCAGGTGCAGTTGCCGGAGCCGCCACAGTGTTGTTGGTGGCTATTACTTGTGGCGGTACAGCTGGCATCGCCGGTATGTCCAGCGTTGTTGGTAATAAGCTGGTGTTGGCTACCGTAGTAACAGGCGATATAGTAACTTCAGGCGCAGCAACCGCTGGTGCTATTGTGGCTATTGTTGGCGCAGGCGGAATAGTCGGTACTTGCGGCGGTACGTGAAAATCCGAATTATTATTTACGCCCTGCGCAACCACCGGTTTAACAGTAAATACTGCTATGCCCAATAATAATATATAAATTAATTTCTTCATATCCTTCTGGTTAAAGCAAGTGGGTATCCCATTGAAAACATCATCGATGGCTTATCAGACGAAAATCTTGTCAAGTCTGAAACACCTATTCCTATTGAAAAAGGGCTGTTTTTTAAAGGTCGCAGCCCGGTTGAAAATCCTAAATTTAACCCGGTCCATTCGGCAATAACATTAACACGTTTAAATAACTCGTATGATATATTACCGAATACACCTGTACCGCGCGATCCTCTGCCGGCGGCAATATCATACGGGCTTTTTTGTATAAAACGGCCATTGCCAAAACCAATAGTGTAAGTAAGGGCTGAATAACCTTGAGTTTTTGAGCGTACAGTTTGAACGGCATGACTGATAGCCGCATAATAGGTGCCTCCCGGCGCATCCGATTGTACAGCATGTGCAAATATCTGCAGTGCTCCTACTGACATACTTGTACCCGTAAATATTTTTTTACTTATAATAAAGTTAGCTGATATATCACTTAAACTGGTTACTTTGGTAATATTGGTGCTCGCAGCAAAATTAAATAGCTTTTCAGAATTACCTACGCAAAAACCAACCGAACTTACCATGTCGCCTCGATTGGTATATACAGCAGGATATACCCCGCCTATACCACCAAATACATAGGTGCCAAATCCGCCAAATCCTGTAGGTGTCATTACACTTTTCATTGCATCATTGGGTGATAATTCATTTGTTAAATTTGATGGTTTGGCTTTAGCCAGCGAGTCCAATTTTTTTTCTAATAAATATTCAAAAGCATTTTGGCCAAAACTTACTTTGCTGCAAAGCATTAAAATAATAATACCAGAGAATATTATATTATATGTCTGTTTTGGGGTCACATTAATCAATTAGAGTCCTTATCTACGTATAATGCCTATACAAAGTTTGCCTATGTTATGCAATATGCCAAACAAATATAAGCATATATTTACATGTAAACCAATATTTTAGCTGTATTCTTGATGCCGTTAAACAATTTTATAGGATAATCATTTATTATAATAATACATTATTAACCAATTATAATAGGGATATGAACACTCAACAAATAGCCACCAGGCTTGTGCAGCTTTGCCGCGAAAACAAAAATATTGATGCAGTTAATAAACTTTACAGCGATGATATCATAAGTAAAGAGCCGAAAGGAAGCCCCGTGAGATCACGGGGGAAGAGAGGTGTAACAGCCAAGAACGAGGAATGGGTTAATTCGCTACAAGAAATACATAGCGAAGAAATATCCGAACCACTTGTAGCCGGTAACTTTTTTAGTGTCAGTATGTATTTTGATGCCACTTATAATGAACATGGCCGCACGGCATTTACCGAACTGTGCGTATATGAAGTAAAAGACGGTAAAATTATTGCCGAAGAGTTTTTTTATAATTTGCCGGGCTAATGTCAATTTAACTGGTGATCTGCAAAATACGTCATCGCTGCTTTAATGAATGCCGCAAACTCCGGGTCATGTCTATCGCCCGCTAAAATAAAGCGCTCGTCAGTTAAATATAAATTTCCTAACCCTTTATAGGCTTCGGCTTGTTTGTCAGTAGCTCCGTCCGTCCCCCATAATTTGCGGGTGTTGGTATAATGCTGTGCTATTAATTCTTGTACCTGTGCAGACGTTGGCTCCATAGCCTTCAATTGGTAAAGCGATGCGCCAAGTTCCCTTTGCCTGGCAACCAATGCTTTTAATTCCTCTTTGTTAAGTTTTTTAAGATAGTTTTCTGACCGCTCTACTACCTCGGCTCCATAGGTGTCAATGGCCTCTTTGCGGTAGGCTGCAGCCTGTTGCGGCGACAATCCATCATATAATTCATCAGCGTTCATCATGGTTTTGTTTTTTAAGTTTTGTAATGTGTTGTCTATAGTTTTTAATAAAGTATTGATTCGGTTTTTTTTTGCGCCCAGTGCTTTTTTGTGGCCTTCCAAAGCTTTGGCAATATCAAAATCGGGTTCATCCAATATTTGTGCAATGTCTTTTAAGGCGAAGTCAAGCTCTTTATAAAAAAGTATTTGTTGTAACCGAAGTAATTCGGTTTCGCTATATAGGCGGTAACCTGCACGGGTTCGCACTGCCGGGCGCAGCAGTTTCATCTTGTCGTATAGGTGTAATGTCCGTACACTTATACCCGCCAATTTTGCCAGGTGTTTAACACTATAATTTTTGTTCATGATGCAAAGCTAAGCTATGACGCAAGGTAAGAGTCAAGAACTTTTTTCACTTTTTTTCAAAAAGAAAAAGCCTGCAAGTTTTTTATACTTGCAGGCTTTTAAGCCTATGTTATAAATATTATTACTTCGCCAGCGGATTTGGGTAATTGTCGCTCTGATCTTCCTCAACATTATCTAAACATTTAAAATCTTTCTCAACCAGCAGGAAAAAATCAGCAGTTCGGTTTTCAAAGCCTACACGCTCGGTATCGGCCCACTCCTTAACCATTGCTATAGGCATTAGCACGGTTATCTTGTTATTTTTAAAGCTTGATGTTAATGTGTCGGTATCGCTACTTTGTATAGCATATATTAAGGTGTTGCCGCCAAAATTGGTTTGCTCTTCCAGGTAACCGTTTTTGGTAAATGTATCCACATCCGTACGGGTTAACCTGTAACGCAACGAGTTTCCTTTTATCCTGATCTTCATATATTCTATTATATATTATTATATAAGTCAACAACCGGACCTATAATAATAATAGCCGGGTGGGTTAATTGTTTACTTTGGGCCATTTGAGCCAAGTTTTTCACTAATCCTTTTACTACTTTTTGTTTGGGTAATGAGGCATGCTGAATAATTGCTGCGGGCATATCGCCGTTCCCTGCTTCTATATAAGTAGCCGCTATCGAGTCAAGCTGTTTCATGCCCATATATATAACTACGGTAGAGTTGCTTTGCATGGCCAGCCGCAAATCGCCTGATAATGTACCATCCTTTTTAGTGCCGGTAACTACCCATATGCCCTCGCTTACCGAGCGGTGTGTTAATGGTATATCTTCCAGCCCCACCGCCTGCATGCTTGATATGCCTGGAATAAAGTGTGTTTTAATGCCATTTTCACGGGCAAATAATATTTCTTCAAATCCGCGCCCAAAAATAAAAGGGTCGCCGCCTTTAAGGCGCACTACCGTGCCTTTAGTAAAAGCAAAGTGTTTTATAAGTTCCAGTATCTTTTCCTGCGATGTATATTCCCCATAAGGCTGTTTGCCCACGTAAATTTGATCACATTCGGGTTTTGCAAGGCTTAATAACTCCTTATTTGCCAAATTATCATACAAAATCACATCCGCGGCTTGTAAAACCTTATAAGCCTTCACGGTTATTAGCTCAGGATCCCCTGGGCCGGCACCAATTACATACAATTCTGGAAAAATTGCTTCTTTTTTTGTCATTATATCTTATAAATATTAAAAATAGACCAATATTTTGTTCAATTAGTCAATTTTGTGAGTTTTAAATTTAATAATTGCATAATTTTTTAATTAATATCATGCATTTAATTAAAATAATGTTCAAAAATACTCATAATTATATCCAATTTAATAAAAATTGCCACTTTTTGTTAAAAAATTGCTCAAAAAATTGCGACAAATTGATTTTATCCTTAATATTGTTAAAGTAAATGTAACCATGGCGCAATTAGGTAGCATTTTACTTGTACAAATAGGCTTTAACACTTAAAAATTACAAATATGTCGCAACTAAACATTATAGTAGTTGGCAATGGAATGGTAGGATACAAGTTTTGCGAAAAACTTGTATCTAAATCATCCCGGTTCAATATAGTTGTTTTTGGGGAAGAACCCCGCAGAGCATACGATCGTGTGCATTTGAGCGAATATTTTAATGGCAAATCTGCCGACGATCTTTCCATGTCAACTCAGGAATGGTATGCCGAAAATAATATCACCCTTCACCTCGGCGATCCGATACAGGAAATTAACCGCACCGAAAAATCTGTTCATGCCTTAAGCGGCCTAAAATTAAAATATGATTATTTGGTTTTAGCCACAGGTTCGTCAGCTTTTGTGCCCGATATTCCAGGTGTTGAAAAGGAGGGTGTATTTGTATACCGTACCATTGAGGACCTTGAACTCATTAAAAGCTATGCTGCCTCTGCCAAAGTAGGGGCGGTTATGGGCGGAGGCTTATTGGGTTTGGAGGCTGCCAAAGCATTAATAGATCTAGGCATTCAGGAAACACATGTAATTGAGTTTGCCCCGCGATTAATGCCAAGGCAAATTGATTCGGCTGGTAGCGCCATGCTACAGAGCAAATTAAAGGCCTTAGGATTAAACATCCATTTAAATAAAAGCACCGCCTGTTTTGAAGGCGAGCATAAAATTGAGGCACTGCGCTTTAATGATGATACTACGCTGCCGGTTGATATGATGGTGATATCTGCAGGTATCCGCCCGCGCGATGAACTGGCCAAATTATCGGGCCTTGAAGTAGGCACACGCGGAGGTATTGTAGTTAACGAAAAAATGCAAACCAGCGATGCCAGTATTTTTGCCATTGGCGAGTGCGCTTTATATGATAATATGATATACGGCCTGGTAGCACCGGGGTATGAAATGGCCGATACGGTTGTTGCTTGCATAACCGAGGGCGACAAGACTTTCTACGGATTTGACATGAGCACCAAACTTAAATTGATTGGTGTTGATGTGGCCAGCTTTGGCGATGCCTTTATTACCGAGCCCGATTGCCGCACCATTGTTTTTGAAGATACTCATAAGGGAACGTACAAACGCATCAATATTACCAACGATGGCAAGTATTTGTTGGGCGGCATTTTAATAGGCGATGCTGCAGCTTATAATATATTACTACAAACCGTAAATAATAAAATTGTACTTCCGCCCGATCCGGAGGATTTAATATTGGGTTCGCGCGGCGGCGAGAGCAATTCCGGGGCCGGTGTAATGAGCTTGCCTGATGATGCGCTAATATGCTCATGCGAGGCGGTGAGCAAAGCCGATATATGTTCTGCAGTTACCGATGGTGGCTGCACCGATCTGGACGGTATTAAAAAATGTACTAAAGCCGGTACCGGTTGCGGTGGTTGTGTGCCGTTGGTAAAGGATCTGGTAAACGGCACCATGAAAGCCAATGGCCAGTATATTAAAAATGTAATATGCGAGCATTTTGACTATTCGCGCCAGGAACTGTTTGATCTGGTTAAGATCAATAAACTAAAAAACTACGACTTAGTATTAGATCATTTTGGCAAAGGTGATGGTTGCGAAGTGTGCAAGCCGGTGGTAGCCAGCATCATGTCAAGCCTTTGGAATGACCTTATAGTAAAACAAGATACCATACAGGATAGTAACGACCGCTACCTGGCCAACATACAAAAAGGCGGAACTTATTCTGTTGTGCCGCGCATAGCGGGGGGCGAAATTACTCCTGATAAATTGATCATACTAGGGCAAGTTGCTAAAAAGTATGGTTTGTATACCAAAATTACCGGCGGCCAGCGTATTGATCTGTTTGGCGCGCACGTGAGCGATTTGCCAAATATTTGGGAAGAGTTGGTTGATGCCGGTTTTGAAAGCGGACATGCTTACGGTAAATCATTACGTACAGTAAAAAGCTGCGTAGGCAGTACCTGGTGCAGGTTTGGCTTGCACGATAGTGTATCATTTGCCATTGAAATTGAAGAAAGATATAAAGGGGTACGGTCGCCTCATAAATTAAAAGGCGGGGTGAGTGGTTGTATACGCGAATGTGCCGAAGCGCAGGCCAAAGATTTTGGTGTAATAGCTACCGAAAAAGGATGGAACTTATATGTATGCGGTAACGGTGGTTCAAAACCACAACATGCACAATTGCTGGCTACAGATATTGACAGTGCTACTTGTATAAAATATATGGACAGGTTCCTGATGTTTTATATAAAAACAGCCGATCCGCTTACACGTACAGCAACGTGGTTAAATAAGATGGAAGGCGGCATTGACTATCTTAAAAATGTAGTGATAAATGACAGCCTGGGTATTGCCGAGCAATTGGACGAAGAGATGCAATCGTTAGTAGATACTTACCACTGTGAATGGAAAGAGGTTGTTGAAAGCCCTGAGTTGCGTAAACGCTTCTCGCATTTTGTAAACGCGCCCGAAGAAAAAGACCCAAGCATTAAGTTTCAACCTATGCGCGAGCAGGTTAAAGCAAGCTGGTAAATAATATTATAGAAAATAAGTAATGTCATTTCGACGAGGAACGAGGAGAAATCTATACACAAGATAATCGAACATATGTATAGATTTCTCACTACGTTCGAAATGACAACAAGTATAAAACACTAAAACATTATAAATTATGGAAACAACAGTTGAAACAATTAAATGGGTACTAGCCTGCTATACTGATGATGTGCCCGAAAATGGTGGTGTTTGCATGAAGCATGAGCATGAGCAAATTGCGATATATAATTTTAAACGCCGTAGCGAGTGGTATGCTACACAAAACTTATGCCCGCATAAACAGCAAATGGCATTATCAAGAGGGATGATTGGTAGTGCGGGTGCAGACTGCGAACCAAAAGTAGCCTGCCCGTTTCATAAAAAAACATTCTCGTTATTAAGCGGCGAATGTTTAAGTGGTGATGATTATAAAATTAAAACTTACCCTGTAAAAGTAGAAGAGGGGAAAGTATATGTAGGTATTGCCGGCGCTTAAGCTGCCGGTGGTGTGTGTTTTTAGTCTTGCGTTAATTTAACAAGCATTTCATAGTTCGCTATCGAAATGCTTTTTCCTGTTAATACCAGCATCTTATCATTTACTAGTTCGTTTATTACTCTAAATACCGTTTCGTAAGTTGCTCCTGCAAATGAGGCCAGATCCTGGCGACTCAATTCAATGTTAATATTTCCTTCATCGGTAACACCAAATTGCTCCTTTAATATAATAAGCGACTCGGCAACGCGTCCTTTAACAGACATATGTGCCAGGTTGCGCATTTTTCTTTCTGATTCGCGCAGCTCATCAGCAAAAAATTGTAATAGTTTATAAGTAAACTCACTATTTACTTTTAAGGTGGCTTCAAAAAACTCCATATCAATATAACCCACTACGCCATTGGCTAAGGCCGTTGCCGAAACAGGATATATTGGTTTCTTTCCCATGCCGCGGTGTCCCAAAATAGCACCTTCTTTTGCAAAACGCACAATTAATTCTTTATCTGCATCCCAGCGTTTGTGAACTTTTACATAGCCGCTATTAACAAAAAATATTCCGGTAACAGGATATCCCTCTTTAAATATAAGTTCTCCCTTTTTTACTTTATAGTTCTTTTTATGAGCTAAAATGGCCGGAAGCCACTCTTTTAAAACATTTTTGCATAAGAAACAGATGTTAGGGTCACATCCGAATGTGCTTTTTTTCATTTTCATTGTAAAATATATTACGTTTTCACAATAATAATTAAAATTTGGCAACAAATACAATGAAAACTGATGGTTTTTGTAAAATTTATTTATCAATTAGATGATTTTGCGCATAATTTGACGTAAAATTCAAAAATTGTCTCTTTTTTTTAAATCAATTTGGAATATTTTATGATATTTTTTTTATCAAATTAATATTTTGACCCAAAAAACTTAATATCAATTTAAAATATTCACAAAATTCAATAACAAATGTGATTTAAGTTATAAAAATTCACGAAATAGCTAAAATGTTATGTTTATAGCCTTAAATCGGATATATTTATAACAACAAAATGAATATTTACTTAAAAAAAGGAATAATATGGAGAAAAAAAATAATAATATATAAAAAAACCCTGCCGGGAGGTCGCATTCCCAGACAGGGGTAATCAGTTTTACAGCTTTAACAACTTAAAAACCAAATCAAATGTATAAAAATGTACTTAAAAACTTCAGGCTTTTCACAATAATAGTAATAGCCGTTTGTTGCCACACATTAAATAGTATGGCCCAATTTACATTAAACGGTCAAATACGACCACGATTCGAGAGCAGGAACGGTGTAGGTAACCTGGTTCCTATAGGTACAAAAAATGCCGACTTCATTTCGCAGCGTACACGTTTAATATTCGGTTATAAATGGGATAGGTTAACAGTTGGTGCCAGTGTGCAGGATGTAAGAGTTTGGGGTGCCGATGCTTCTTCCATATCTAATACAGATAATCGTCTTTTTCTGCACGAGGGATGGGCAGAGTTAACACTGGCCAATAAAGCAGATACCACCATAAAAGTTAATCTGTTGGATTTGATGACATTAAAAATTGGCAGACAGGAATTAGTATATGATGATGCCAGGCTAATAGGAAATTTAGATTGGCTACAGCAAGGCCGCCGCCATGACATGGCCCTATTAAAGGTGGTTCATCGTGGCTGGCAGGTTGACCTGGGTTTTGCCTATAATCAAAATACAGATGCCTTTGGTTATACCAATACCAGCTATGTGCCGGCAAATTTGCCTTTAACTGTAAGAAATTCATTAGGTGCTGTAGTGCCTGTACCAGTGGGAATGATTCCATTGGCGGCTGGTGGTAGTGGTGCCAATAACAGCTCAAAGGCCGGTACGCCTATTTGGACCAACCCGCCAAGCACCAATGCTGCTACGCAAAACTATAAATCGTTCACCAGCTTATACATCAGCAAAAAATTCAACCAAACTAAAGTATCGGGTTTGTTTTTTAACGACAACTTTGGCAAATACAAAATTGACTCGGTAGGTAGCGCAGGTGTGGGCTATGTATATGGCCGCCGTTTTGTTACTTCAGGGGCTGGTGATAGCTTTGATTATTCGCCTATTCACCGCTATACCTACGGTGGAATGGTTATCCATACTTTAGGTAACGCGTCTGACTTTGGCAAGTTTGCATTACAAGCCGCTTACTACAAGCAATCAGGTGCCAGCCGTGATAATGTAGCTTTAGATGCTTACCATTATACAGCTGCCTTAACCTATCAAAAAGGAAACTTCAGCGTTACACCGGGATATGACTTACTATCAGGTAACGACGCGGTAAGCCCATCAGGCAAAGACAACCGTTTTGATCCTTTATATGGTACCCCGCATAAGTTTTGGGGATATATGGATTATTTCTACACCGGTACAGGTGCACCGGCAGGTGGTTTAGCCAACTCATACTTAAAGTTTAAATACGCAACCAGCATAATTTCATTAGGTGTTGATGTGCACTCGTTTGCCTTGCATAAAGACATGAAAAAAGGCGACGGCTCAATAATTAATAAACGCCTGGGTACCGAGATAGATTTCCTGGCAAGCTATAACATGAACAAGTTTACCAATGTTGAATTGGGACTATCCATGATGAAAGCTACTGATAGTATGCCATTTGCCAAAGGGCAAGCTACTACAGACGCGGTAGCCGCCACCTTTAATAAAACAGCAACCTGGGCATATGTAATGCTCAAATTTACACCTGACTTTTTTTACACTAAACCGGTTGCTCTAAAATAATCACCCTAAAAACTAACGATCATGACTCAACATATCAACAGAAAATCAAAAGCTTTTTTAACAGTAGTATTACTGTTTACCTTTATTAGTTCAATAGCGGGCAACCCGCCAAAACGTACAGTTAAATTAGGATTTATACCATTAACAGATTGCGCCCCCCTGGTAATAGCAAAGGAGATGGGCTTTTTCGCAAAATACGGCGTAGACGTACAATTATCAAAAGAAGCCTCATGGGCCGTGGTTCGCGACAAAATACTAAACGGCGAACTTGACGGTGCTCATTGCTTATTCTCTATGCCGTTCTCTGTTTACACAGGTGTTGGCGGAAAAGCCGGATCAGAAATGCGTATTGCCATGACGTTAAATAATAACGGACAAGCCATTACTTTATCAAAAGACTTTTGCGGCAGCGTTGGTTATAATGACCTTAAAAAAGTTGCCGCCGCGGTTAAAGAGCTTAAAACTAAAAAGGAAGTAACCTTTGCCATGACTTTCCCGGGAGGCACGCATGATATATGGTTGCGTAACTGGTTAGCCGCTGCCGGTGTTAACTCAAAATCAGTGGGTATTATCACTATTCCGCCGCCACAAATGGTAGCTAACATGAAGGTAGATAACATGGAAGGCTTTTGTGTAGGCGAACCATGGAACGGTGTAGCCGCTACACAAAACATTGGCTTTACCCACATTGCCAGCCAGGACATCTGGAAAGACCACCCCGAAAAAGCATTGGTAGTAAACAAGGCTTTTTCTGAAACGGAAAAGGAAGATCTGAAAAACGTTATGAAAGCCATTATTGAAGCCTGCAAATGGCTGGATGTAATGGGTAACCGTAAAAAAGCAGCCCAGTTTTTAAGCAAGCCTAATTATGTTAACGCCGCAGTGCAGGTTATTGAGGCTCGTTTAATGGGCTCAACAGATATTGGCTGCGACCTAGGAGTGAAAAAATACAAAGATGATTACATGATATTTTATAAAGGCGGCGCGGTGAATACACCAAAAATAGCTTATGGGGTATGGTTCATGGCGCAGTATATGCGTTTTGGGTTACTTAACAGCGCGCCAAACTATAAGGCCGTTGCAGATAAATTAATAATGAGTGATTTATATGAGGAGGTTGCCAAAAGCATGAATGTGCCGGTGCAGCCTGATATGAAACCGTTTAAAACGAATTTAGAAACCATAACATTTGACCCGAATAATCCGGCAGCCTATATAGCTGCTGCTAAAAAGTAAATTGATTGATAAGTGAGGTTCCCGGCGGTGCATGCTGCTGGGGACTTATTTGAAACATAAAAAAGAAAAAATTATGAAAAGTCTCTTTTCGGTAAAAACAGCTTACTCCATCCTTTACTTCTGTGGCGGGATGTTTATAATGGGTGGTATTTGGCATGGCATTTCGCTGCTAACTAAAAATGAGATACCAAGCCCTGGCGATACCTGGATGGTATTTAAGGAAGTAATGAATCAGCCCTTTCAAAATGACCCGGATTATAAAGGTATAGCCATAAAATTATTAAGCTCACTGGCCAGGGTTGGTATAGGTTTTGGTTTAGGCAGTTTGGTTGCCATACCTATTGGCTTATTAATGGGCAGCAATAAAATAGTCACCAAAATGACTAACCCAATTGTGCAAATTTTACGCCCGGTGTCACCATTAGCATGGTTCCCTTTGGGACTGGCCATTTTCCAGGATTCGCCAAAGGCAAGTGTGTTTATGATATTTATTTGCTGCTTATGGCCAACGCTTATTAACGCGGCATTTGGTGCAGGCAATGTTCCGCAGGATCATAAAAACGTGAGCCGTGCATTTGGCTTCTCAACCTGGAAATATTTCACCAAAGTATTGTTGCCATATAGCTTACCACATATTATAACCGGCCTGCGCCTTTCTATAGGTGTTGCCTGGATGGTAATTGTAGCCGGCGAAATGCTATCAGGCGGTACAGGTCTGGGTAATTTTGTCTGGGAAGAAGGCTTTAACGGCGGCAGTACCGCAAAAATATTAGTAGCCATTATCATAATTGGTTTAGTAGGTTCTTTATTGGACAAATGTTTCACCTGGTTGCAACGTAGATTTTCGTACGCGGCTTAACCATAATTTTTATTGATCATGAGCATATCAACCCTAACAAAAGACGAGAAAGTGGAAGCAGTAGCAGAAGCACTAATAAAGCAAGCCGCTGCTGATGTAAGCATTGATGTAAACAATGTTACGGTAAGCTTTAAAACACCTACAGGTACTTATACCGCGATAAAAGATATCAGCCTTACTGTTCAAAAGGGCGAGATAGTATCATTAATTGGCCACTCTGGCTGCGGTAAATCAACCTTGATGGGTACCATAAGTGGTATGGTGAAAGCCACAAGCGGTGAGGTTATTGCCAATGGCAAAAAAGTAACCGCACCCGGCCCTGACAGGGGTATAGTTTTTCAAAACTACTCATTGCTGCCATGGCTTACTGTTTATAAAAACATATTGGTAGCAGTTGATTCGGCTTTGCCGGAATTGACCATGGCCGAAAAAATTGAATTGGTAGAGAAAAACCTGAAAATGGTTAACCTATGGGAACACAAAGATAAGCTGCCGGGACACTTATCAGGTGGCATGAAGCAACGTGTAGCTATTGCCCGTGCGTTCTCTATCAATCCTAAAATTTTATTGCTGGATGAGCCATTTGGAGCGTTAGACGCTTTAACCAAAAGCTCCATGCATATTGAGCTATTAAAGCTTTGGAACCTGGATAACCGCGAAAAGACCATTGTAATGGTAACGCATGATATTGAAGAGGCCATCTTCTTATCAGACCGGGTAGTGGTAATGAACAATGGTCCTGCGGCAACTATTAAAGAAATTGTTGATGTGCCTTTAATTCGCCCGCGTAACAAAAAAGAAATTGTACACGACCCTAAATACATGGAAATACACGACAGGCTTTTAGGCTTGCTTATAGACAAGTTTTCTATCAACGATGAACATTAATAATTATAAATAACACCAGTACTACAACTAATAACTAATAAAATAATACGTTATGAATACCCAAGCAAAGCAATTAACCCAGTTAAAAATTTTTAGCCTGCAGGGCATACAAATGAAAACCTTCCATATTACATGGATGATGTTTTTTGTATGTTTTTTTGGATGGTTTGGATTGGCCCCTTTAATGCCTACTATTCGTGAAGACCTGGGACTGAGTAAAGCAGAGGTAGGTAATACCATTATTGCATCTGTTGCGGCAACTATTATAGCCCGTTTATTTATAGGCCGCTTATGCGATACCTGGGGCCCGCGGAAAGCAGCCGTAAGGTTATTATTAGTAGGCTGCATCCCGGTGTTTTTGGTTGGGTTAGCGCATGATTATACTACGTTTTTATTGTTCCGCCTGGCTATTGGTGTTATAGGCGCTTCGTTTGTTATTACACAGTTCCATACGTCGCAAATGTTTGCACCTAATATTAAGGGAACGGCAAACGCGGTAACAGGCGGCTGGGGTAATTTGGGCGGTGGTATTACCAACATGGTAATGCCGTTAATTTTCGCGGTAATAGTTGGTTTTGGTTACACCAAAGCCGAAGCGTGGCGCTATGCCATGATACTACCCGGTATGATGATGCTGGTGATGGCCTACATCTACCATAAATATACCAAAGATACCCCTGCGGGTAACTATGACGAGATAGGTTATACTGCTAAAGCAGCAGGCAAAACCGATTTTTCGGTTTTAAAAGGCTGGCGCATATGGGCTCTAATGATAGCCTATGCTATGTGTTTTGGTATGGAGCTTACATTTGATAACGTAGCTGCTTTACACTTTGTAGATACTTTTCACCTTTCGCAAAGCTCGGCCGGTTTTTGGGCAGGCATATTTGGTTTCATGAACATATTTGCACGTGCCATAGGAGGCATAGCTTCTGATAAAGTAGGTGCCAAATTCGGTATGAAAGGTAAAGGCTTATTATTAGCCGGAGTTTTATTGTTAGAGGGCTGCGGTTTGTTATTATTCGCGCAGGCAGGTTCGTTGTTCATTGCTATTTTATCCATGTTAACATTCGCGCTGTTCCTTAAAATGTCAAACGGCGCAACTTATGGTATAGTACCGTTTGTAAATACCAAAAATGTGGGCCTGGTAAGCGGTATAGTTGGCGCGGGTGGTAACCTTGGCGGTATGATGTTTGGTTTCCTGTTCAAATCAACCACCATCACTTATGTAGAAGCGTTTACTTACATCGGTTACCTTGTAATTGCAGCATCGGTTATTGTCTTTTTAACCCGCTTCGCCCAAAAGTCAGAATCACAACCCGAAGAAAAAATTGAAAAAAAAGTAGCTGTTGAAGAAGTAGCTATCGTGGCTAATTAATATATAATACTATGTCTGTATCTAAGCATTCGTCTAATAAAAAAACCAGCACCTGCAGTTACTGCGGGGTTGGTTGTGGTGTGCTTATCGGTAAGGATAAAAATGATACCATTACCCTTGAGGGTGATAAGGACCACCCGGTAAATAAAGGGATGCTTTGCAGTAAAGGCATGAATCTGCATTATACCGTTAATGATAAAAGCGACAGGCTGCTGTACCCGCAAATGCGGTATAACAAAAGCATGCCTATGCAGCGTGTGGGGTGGGACGAAGCTTTAGACCGAGCTGCTGCGGTCTTTAAAACTTTCATTAATAAATACGGCCCCGACTCGGTGGCTTTTTATGCTTCGGGGCAATGCTTAACCGAAGAGTATTATGTAATTAATAAGCTGATTAAAGGATTTATCGGCAGCAATAATATTGATACCAATTCGCGCTTGTGTATGAGCAGCGCGGTGGTAGGCTATAAAATGTCGTTAGGCGAGGATAGTGTACCTGGTTGCTATGATGATATTGAACTGGCAGATTGCTTTTATGTTACCGGTGCTAACCCGGCCTGGTGCCACCCCATTTTGTGGCGCAGGGTGGAGGCGCATAAAGCCGCTAACCCAAACATTAAAATCATAATAGTTGACCCACGGGTTACGGACAGCTGCTCAATAGCTGACCTGCACCTGCAATTAAATCCCGGAACTGATATTACTTTGAACCATGCTATTGGCCGTGTGCTGATAGAGAATGGCGATATTGACCTTGATTTTGTGACCAACCATGCCGAAGGCTTTGATGCTTACAGCAAATTGGTTTTTGAAAAGACATTAAAAGAGTCAGCAAATATTTGCGGCGTAAGCGAAGCAGATATCCGCCTGGCGGCAAAATATATTGGCGAAGCTAAAGGGTTCATATCGATGTGGACGATGGGGCTTAACCAAAGCAGCATCGGCGTAAACAAAAACCTGAGCCTGATCAACCTGAATTTAATAACCGGGCATATTGGCAAGCCGGGTTCGGGCCCATTCTCATTAACGGGTCAGCCAAACGCGATGGGTGGCCGTGAAGTAGGGGGCTTATCAAACCTTTTACCGGCTCACCGTAATTTAGCTAACTCGGATCATCGTGCCGAGGTTGAAAAATTTTGGGGCGGAACAACCATCAACCCAAAACCGGGATTAACCGCTACCGAAATGTTTGAGGCGTTGAATGATGGCAGGTTAAAAGCCATTTGGATATTATGCACCAACCCGGTAACCAGTTTGCCAAATTCGAGGCTGGTTGAGGAAGGCTTAAAGAAAGCCAAATTTGTAGTTGTACAGGAAATAAGCAACAAGCCGGAAACCATCCCTTATGCCGATGTAATATTACCTGCCGCCGGATGGGCCGAAAAGGAAGGCACCATGACTAATTCAGAGCGCCGCATTAGCTACCTGAATAAAATAATTGACCCTCCCGGCGAGGCTTTGCCTGATGCCGAAATTATTTGTCGCTTTGCGCAAAAAATGGGTTATAAAGGCTTTGATTTTACAAGCTCTGCCGAAATATATGCCGAGCATGCTAAATTAACCGCAAAAACCAATATCGACATCAGCGGCTTAAACTATGAGGTACTTAAAGAATTAAAAACCGTACAATGGCCCTATAAAAAACGTGGCCCCGTAAAAGGTACCCCACGTTTATTTACTGATAAGCAATTTTATACGCCATCGCAAAAAGCCATTATTAGTCCGGTTGCTGATACGCTGACCAGCGAACTGCCGAGTAAAGATTTTCCGTTCATATTAACCACGGGCCGCATTCGCGACCATTGGCATACCATGAGCAAAACAGGTAAGGTTAATAAGCTTAACCAGCACATTAAAGAATCGTTTTTAGAGATACACCCTGAAGATGCGATCGGCCTGAACTTGAATGAGGGTGATCTGGCAGTAATAGCATCACGCAGAGGCGATGTAAGGGTGAAAGCTAAAATATCTGACACCATAAAAAAAGGCGTAGTGTTTTTGCCTATGCATTGGAGCAAGATATTAAACAATGATCTGAACCGTGCTAATAATGTGACCAGCGATAGGATAGACCCACTATCAAAAGAGCCCGATTTTAAATTTTGCGCGGTTAATGTAGTGAAATATAAAAAACCGGCTCAGCGTGTGGTGGTGGTAGGTGCAGGTGCGGGTGCATTTGGCTTTGTAAAAAGCTACCGCGAGTTAAATAAGGACGATGAGATCATCATCTTCAGTAAAGAAAACTACCCGTTCTACAACCGTGTTATGCTGCCCGACTACATTAGCGGCGAGCAAAAATGGGAGCAGTTAGTTAAAATGACCGACGAAGAAGAACCGGAATATAACATCAAAATGTATCGTGGCGTAACGGTTGATAAAATTGACCGCGAAAATAAATTCGTTATCGATTCAAGGGGCATAAAAACCACTTACGATGTGTTGCTGATGGCTACCGGCAGCCGGGCATCAGTACCTAAAAATGTTCCTGCATTGCCGGGCATATTTACGATGCGTAACCGTACCGATGCCGATAACTTTAAAAAGCATATTTCGCCAAACGGCCACGTAGTTATTGTGGGCGGTGGTTTACTGGGTTTAGAAATGGCTGCATCGCTTAGGGAGATAGGTATTAAAATAACTATTGTACAACGTGTATCGCGCTTTTTAAACCGCCAGTTGGATGAGTTGGGAAGCCGCTTACTACATGAAGAAATGGTTGACCAGGGTTGCGATATTTATTATGATGACGAGGTGCAGTTGTTTTATGGCCGCTCAAAACTAACCGGAGTGGGTTTAAAGAGCGGTAGAAAAATAAACTGCGATGCGATGATACTGGCCATTGGTACCACACCAAACCTGGAGATAGCCCGCGATTGCGGATTGGTATGTAAACGTGGCGTTATTGTAAACGAGCGTATGCAAACCAGCGACCCGGATATTTTCGCTATTGGTGAGATAGCCGAATTTAAAGGCACCTTATACGGCATAACTGCTGCCGCCGAACAACAAGCCGAGGTAATGGCCCGCTATATAAGCGGCGATATTGCCAGCTACTACAAAGGCAGCCTGTTTATGAATATCATTAAAATTCATGGGTTTGATCTGTGCAGTATTGGCTTGTCCGAAAGTCCGGAGGATATAAATTATGAAGAGATAGTTTTTATAGATAAAGCCAAACGTTATTATAAAAAATGTATCATTCACCAGGACAGGTTAGTAGGTACTATTTTAATTGGTGATAAAAGCGAGTTTCAGGAGTTTAGGGAACTTATAGCCAACAAAACCGAGTTAAGCGAAAAACGCCTGTCATTATTACGAAGCGGTAAACAAGCCGAACCTGTGTTAGGCAAGCTGGTATGTAGCTGTAATAATGTAGGTGCCGATAATATCCGCAAAAAAGTAGCCGAGGGTTGTACAACACTAAATGATTTGTGCAATACTACCGGGGCCGGTACCGGATGCGGTTCATGCAAACCCGAGGTTAAACGTCTGTTAGATGAAGCTTTAACAAAGGCATTATTAGAAAAGGTTAATTAGGGAAGTTATGGAAAAGAGCCAACATCTGATCAAAATTAATTTACCCGGCGGCGTAATATCCGCGGGTGATCTGTACGAGATATTGATCATTGCTGAGAAAGCTGAGGCTAAACACATTCGTTTGGGTAATCGCCAGCAAATGTATTTTACCATTGGGGCTAAATTTTTGGAGGACCTTGAAAATGATATGCTAAGCGCCGAGATAGCGTATGAGTTGGACGCAGATAATTACCCCAACATATTAAGCTCATACGTTACCGATACTGTTTTTAATTATGAGAACTGGGTAAAAGAGGGTGTTTACAAAGATGTGTTTGACAAGTTTAACCACAAGCCAACGCTTAAAATAAACGTGGTAGATAGTAACCAAACATTCGCCCCGTTTTTTACCGGTAACTTGAATTTTATTTCTTCGGATATCAGTAACTACTGGTACTTATACATCCGTTTCCCTAAAACCAATATTTTATATAACTGGCCAACGCTGGTTTATACCGATGATATTGGCGGCATTAGTAAAGCCATTGAGGATACCATATTTACCAACAAGGAGTTTTTTTACGATCAGCCAAAAATTAACTCAGCGTTTTTACATAAGCTGGTTACCAGCAAAGGCAATTTTGTAATGCAGCCTATTGTACAGCCACTAAAGGTGCCCGAATTTCAATTACCCTATTACGAAGGCTTTAACCGTTATGGCAACAAGCAGTGGCTGGGTATTTACCGCCGGGATGAATTATTCGCGGTCGACTTTTTAAAAGACATTTGTGCGCTATGTATGCAAACCCGTGTAGGGCAACTGTACACTACGCCATGGAAATCATTATTGATAAAAGGTATTGAGCATACAGATAGGGACCATTGGGGAATTATCCTGAACAAATACCGCATTAACGTACGCCATGCGGCCAACGAATTGAACTGGCAGATAGAAGATGCCTGCGATTATTGCCTTGACCTGAAAAAACAATTGGTGCGTGATTTTGAAGATGCCGATTTGCGTACGTACCGGTTATCGTTCGCTATAAAAAAACAACCTAAAACAGGCTTGTGCGGTTCCATAGTTTTAAAAAAGCAGGACGGGGAGTTTTTTGAAATACTACATACGCGCGATTTTAACCCTAACTCTAAAGATTATATTGTATACCGCCAGGATATTGCTAAAAGCGATCTAAGCAAACACCTGATAGAACTTTGCAACTGGTTTTATAGCCAAAAAAGCAATGTAACTATCGCCAGTGCCGATGAGCCGGAAGTAGCTGAACAAACTATTGCCACGCACGAGGTACATCAATGCAAAAACTGCCTGGGTATTTATGATGAGGTTTATGGCGATGACTTTAACGACATTGCCCCGGGCACACCATTTGAAAACTTAACCGAATACTGCTGCCCAACTTGCGATTCGCCGAAGGAGGATTTTGTGAAGGTGAATTTGGCTAAAGCCATTCCTGCCTAAATACTAACCGTTTGGCTTTAGCCAACGGGAATGATACCAATACTGCAGTCACTCGACTGGAGCTGAGCGACTGCGTGGAACCGGAGGTAAGGGTAAATAGCGTCAGTTAAGATTAGCTTTTATCAGGTTTTCAATCATTGCGTGATTAAAACTATCGTGCGAGTATAACACCTTACCTGTACCATCAATTAAACAACCGTTGGGTAACCGTAGATCCCTAAGCTTTTTGCAAAGGCGGCTCCGTTGTACAGCACCTTATAATTAGGTTTTTCACGCTTGTAAAAAGATTCTATTTCCTGCTTTTTATCGTAAGCATTTATGCTAACCAGCTGAAATTTATCGCTGCCGTATTTGGCTTGCAATTGTTTAAGTACCGGAAAAGATTCTATGCACCAGCCACAGTTATTTATCCAAAAATCAAGGAGTATTAATTTGCCCTTAATGCTGTTGCTTTGAAAAGCCGGGCTTTCTTTTGCATTATACTCGGGTAAACTCCAATCAAAAGGCATTAATGCGCCGGCTGCAATTAAAGGTTTGTGTATTTCCTTCTTCTCTGGTTTATATTCGTTTCGATATGTACTGTAAAACCAAGAATACTCTTCGGGTTTAACCGGATCTGTGTTTATATCAGTAAAGACGGTTCTGGTGTATCCATCCTTATCAATACTACTACTTTGCAATACCTGGTAAGGTAACCATGTAGCCGGATCAATAATTACCTTGTAGTAAACAGTTACATCTTTTGTAAAAGGCATCCAATCTAAGGCGTATGAAAGTGTTTTTTTTAACATGTCAAGCTGCACCAGCTTATAAGTTTTTCCCTCTATAAGAGTATCCCGCTGATGTTTGCCTATACTGTCATTAGTTGCGATTTGATTTGCCGCGTACCTTAGCGTTTGTAAAGAATTAAGAAAGAAGGAATGGTTTGAGAACAATTTTTGGGTGGCTTGCTCAGTTAAGGTATAAGTTTTACTCGCCTTGCTCAAGGCAAAAAACTCTGTACCGTTATAAATAGAAATGTTTTTATCTGATTCTATCCTAAATTTCGATACTGTCTGTTTATCATCATTATTAAAAAGCAAATAACATTTGCTTGTCACCGTATCATAAGAGTTGCTGATATTGATCTCACGCTTGTAATTGTATGTAATAGATTTTAAGGCTGCTAATTTATTTGTCATCGCACTCCAGGCATCTGGCACCTGGCGGGTTTGGGCGTTTGCGGCGGTCATGAAGCCGAAGAAGAGTGAATATAATATGATTTTTTTCATGATGGTTTAGCTAGGTGAAAGTATGTTTTTCGTTCGAAAATAATTCGGTACGAATTTGTTCGTACAAACATATACGATAGGTTTCGTATATGCAAATAAATGTGAAATATTTTTCCGCGACTATGAAGTACCTGTGCGAACTATTACCCGCAGATACCTTTATCCAGGTGAATAGATCATACCTGGTCAATAAAAGCTATATCGACGCGGTTCACGGTCTTCCTTAAAAATTGGCGAAGATAATATTCGGTGGGGGATAATTATAAAAGTAATTTGGAGGGTTTAGTTTAGTGCATAAATCATGGTTTACACTTTTTGGATCAAAAAAATTATAATTATTTGATAATCAAATCATTAATTAAAAAATAAGTCAAAATGTGTTAAGTTGTGTTAACCCACTTTAAACGAGTACCCTACCCACTTATCATGATGCGCAAAAGAGAGTGCTACATCCAATGGCTCGTCGCCTTTTAATACAATAGGATAGCCAATTTGGCTTTTAGTAATGTGCATGTTATCTGCATTTAAAATTGATCGTAGTTTGTTAAGTGTCAACTCCCTGACTGTGATGGATTGATGCTCACTATCAGCTTGGTCAATTGATTGAATACCCCAATGCACATTGTCAAATTGCTCATCATCATTAACTGCTGATGTGATAAAATCAGCAGTTATATACGACCGAAAATATAGCTGAGTATCGCCGTAAGATACCGTTCCGGTTATATAATTGGTAGGTGTGCTGCTATCCCAATTACTGCCGTCAATAGCAGATAAATTAAAATCGGCAGGAATGTTTAAACAGTCAACCTTAAATTTAATAGGAGAGAAAATCAAGTCCGCATCATGCCTTTGCAGGTATTTATAAGCCGATTCTTTAACCGACCATAGCAACCAAACAAAAACTTCAAAAGGTAATGATGGTGAGTGCTGATGATAAAGAGCCAGCTCGTTATCAGTAATAAATTTGGAGTAAAACCGAGCGTCGCGGGTACGTTGGATATCAGTAGCATTTAAGGCTACAATATCGTTACCCGCGCTTTTCACGCGGCCGGATTCAGTTTTTCGGCAATTACATCAATACAGTTGCCCACGTTATACATCTTTTCCGCGGCATCAAAATCAATCTCAATATTATATTGCGATTCGGCATCAATAATAATATCAACCAAATTAGCCGAGTTTATCTTCAGATCTTTTATTAAGTCGGTATCTTCATTAATACTCTCTAAAATCGCTTTATCTTCCGTGTATGGGGCAAGTACTTTTTTCAGCTCATTTAATATAGCTATTCTATCCATTGTTATGCGTCGTATTTTGAAATTATTAAACAGCTGTTAACATCACCAAAGCCAAAGTTAGCTTTTGCAATGGTATTTATCTCTCTGTCTACCTTTTTTGTTGGCAAATTGTTTGTGCCTATCATATCCACGATCTCCGGTATCGGATCTTCCAGGTTCAGATTAGCGTGCGCAAAGTTATATTTTAGTTGCAATACTGCGGCAACCATTTCAATTGAGCCTGCCGCGCTAAGCGAATGGCCCACCATTGACTTTAATGAATTAACCAATGGAAAATCATCACCTTCCCGGCCCAAAGCTGTTACCCAGTTTTGTATTTCCAATCTATCGGCAATAGTGGCGGTTAAATGCCCGCTTACCAGATCGATAGCATCCGGCGTAATTCCTGCATCGGTAATAGCATCCTGTATACATCTAACCACACCCTCTGGTGCCGGTGCTGTCATGCTGCCACCATTACGCTGCCCGCCCGAGTTGGTTGATCCGCCCAACACTTCACCGTATATTTTAGCACCACGTGCTAAAGCGTAATCAAGGTCTTCCAATATTAATGCTCCAGCACCAGATCCCGGTACAAAACCGCCTGCGCTGGCACTCATTGGCCGCGAAGCTTTTTCAGGCTCATCATTATATTTACGAGATAGTACCCGCATCGAGTCAAATCCGCCAAAAACATAGCGGTCAACAAACTCGCAGCTGCCTACAACCATGCGTTTGGCCATGCCGTGTTTGATATATTCATAACCCATTAAAATGGATTGTGTACCAGTGGCACAAGCGGCAGAATTATTAATGATCTTATTACCTAATCCCAATCTGCCAGAGATATATGCTGTAATGCCACTATTCATGATTTGCTCCACCACGCGCGAGCCTAATTTTTTTGACTCTTTCGCATCAACACGGGTAATGGCCATTTTTATTACATCGGTATCGGCAACGCTGCTGCCAAATACACATCCCGTATCCCAAAGTGTATCTTCGCCTGCTATTTCATTTCCTGCATCTACCCAGGCATCCAACGCGGCACGTATGCCAAATGCAATACCCTTGCCTTTTAAACCATATAAAGAGGTTTCGGTGATATAACCGCTTAGCTGCGCTATCTCAAACTCGGGAAAACCACCTACCTGGCAATTAAACTTTAGCTCCTCAAACTCCGGAACAAACCTAATACCCGATACGCCGTTTTGTATAGCGTTTAAAAAATCGGGCACACCAATTCCGTTGGGGGCAACTACGCCTAAGCCTGTAATTACAACACGGTTACCCATTTGTTCCTTTCTCCATTAAAACAGCGTTTTTGATAACGCCTGCAAAAGTGCCTTTGGCTATTAATTCGCCTGCCGTATTGTGCATTTGTACCAAACATTTCAATTTACCGAACCTAAAATATTCTTTTTTTGAACTTACTATCACTTTTTCTTTAGGCAATACCATTTTAAAAAACTCCACATTGGTTGACGTTAGCAAGGGAAAAGATCCCTCATCCATTACCACACCTTGTTGCTTGCCATCTGTCAGCATTAAATGTATCCCTAAAACAACCAAGCCTATTTGCGCCATTATTTCGGTGATTATTACCCCCGGTGTTACGGGGTTACCCGGAAAATGGTCCTCGTAAAAGAATGAGTCTTTTTTAAGGGTATAATCGCCTGTAACGCCATTTTCACTTATTGCTGATATGTTATCAACAAATAGAAAAGACGATTTATAAGGTAAATAGTTTAAAATGTCATTGGTCATTAGTCATTAGTCATTAGTCATTGGACAGTTTGCCAATGAATTTAATATATGCATTCAGTTTAATATGAATGGTTTCTAGCTTTTGTAATAGCAATAAAGACTGTTCTTCAGCTATTAAGTTCCTTGCGTTTGCCTTTTTTATCCAGGTCTTAGTTTCAATGAGTGATCCTCGGCTGAAATAGCAAAAATTCTTATTTTCTTTATAATGAAACCTTCCAAAGCCTTCAGCAATATTAGCACTGATAGAATCAGCCGACTTTACCAATTGTTTTCCTACTGTATCTTTTGCAAAATAATCCCAGTTAATTACAATAGACCATATCTCACCTGCAAATTCTTCCGATAGTGTGTATATTTCTAAATCTTCTAAACGATTACTCATCTTTTATAATAAAAAACTAATGACCAGTGACCAATGGCTAATGACCAACTACCTACAATGCTCCCCGCCATCTACGTGTATTACCGTTCCGTTTATCCAGGCGGCTTCTGGCGTACATAACAGGTATATCACATTGGCAACATCCTTCGGTTCGGTCATGCGCCCTAGGGGGTTCCTTTCAGCCGTTACTTCCAATAGCTTTTCGCTGCCGGGTATTCGTTTTAACGATGGTGTGGCCGTAATTCCTGCCTGTATCAAATTGGTTTTCAAACCATATTTAGCCAGCTCCACCGCCATGTAAGTAACCAAACTCTCTAACGATGCTTTAGCTATAGATACTGCCGCGTACCCATCCCAATATTTATGCGATCCTTCGCTGGTTAACCCTACAATACGGGCATCGCTATTAAAAGCATCTGCGGCCAACAGTTGTCTTGTCCAATCCAGTAAACTGGTAGCCATAGCATAGGTAGTTAGCTGAATATCCGCAACACTTAAAGTATCATTATTGTTTTTAGATGCCAACGGTTTTAAATTGCCACGGGCAATAGAGTGCAATAATAGTTTTACACTGTTTTTTTTGCCTTGGGCAAACTGCTCAATAAATGAGGTACGTGCAACAGCATCCAACGCGTTTATATTATAAGGCTCAATGGTTACCTGGTTGGTTTTAGCCAATTGCGCAAGTTGCTCTTTAACGGTTCTTTCGGCTGCGGCTGTTTCACGGTATAGTACAGCTATGTTCATTCCATGTTGGGCGAGTTTTTCGGCTGTTGCCAGGCCAAACCCGCTTGAGCCGCCTAAAATAATGGCCCACTGACCCGTGAATAATTGATTATTGTTTTGCATCAATAGTATTTATCAGGTAATATATAAAAAAACAAATTTACTTTAATGTTTTACCTAATAAACCACCGTGATATTTTCCTGTCGAATACGTCAGCGGGCAAATTAGACTGCTCGGTAAAAAAAATTATATTTGTGTGCATACCATGAAAGCTACTATGAGAATAAATATATTTTTCGCCCTTGTTATTTTCCTGTCAGGCGCAATGGCTTTTGGTAAAAGCACAGCCAAGTTTGACAAGGCCAGGTTTTACGAGGTTGTAAAAAATGGCGATAAACAAGGAATTGATGAACAATTGGCACTGGTTGTGGCATCAGATATCATAGAGAAGGATGCCTATGAAGGCTTTTTACTGATGCGTAAAGCGGGCATCACTGCCCGTCCGGCTGAAAAATTGAAGCTTTTTAAAGCCGGGCGCATAAAACTGGAAACCGCTTTGTTAAATGATAATACCAATGCCGAGTATCATTTTTTAAGATTGATTATTGAGGAAAAGGCGCCCAAAATAGTAAAGTATAATAAGGATATGGAAGCGGATAGACAAATCGTTACCAAAGAATATAAAAATCTGCCAGCGGTAGTGCAACATGCTATTGCTGATTATGCTAAAACATCCAAAATATTAAAACCGCAGGACCTTAATTAAGCCCGATGAATAAAAAAATATTGGCTATTTACTATTCCCAGTCGGGCCAGTTGGGCGAGATCATAGATAATTTTACAGGCCCAATGGAAGCTGCCGGAGCAACTGTAGAAAAAGTGAGGGTAAGGTTGGTTGACGAACCAAAATTCCCATGGACCGCAGACACCTTTTTTAGTGTGATGCCCAATTGCCAGTTGGATGTGCCTGCCGAGCTGCACCCTTTTGAGCTTAAAGAAGAGAAATATGATTTAGTAGTACTGGGTTACCAGGCATGGTTTCTATCCCCCAGCATACCCTTTAATTCTTTAATGCAAAATGAAGAATTAAAAGCCGTATTAAAAGATACTCCTGTTATTACCGTAACCGGTGCACGCAATATGTGGTTAAACGCCTTTGTGAGGGTTAAAAAACTAATAAAATCGGCAGGAGCTAACCATGTAGGTAACATTGCTTTGGTAGATAAACACCCTAACCCGGTTAGCTTTGTTACCATATTTCATTGGATGCTGCATGGAAAAAAAGACAGATATCTAAACATTTTCCCCCCTCCGGGTGTTGCTGATGCGGATATAAAGAATACCAAAGTATTTGGCGAAACTGTAGTGCCGCATTTGCAAAGTAATAATTGGCAAGGTTTGCAGGACGAGTTAGACAGCCAGAAGGCGGTGGTACTGAATTATAACCTGATGGTGATTGAAGGTGTGGCGGGCAAAATATTCAGGCTATGGGCCAATATTATATCTAAAAAGAAGAATAAATTACCCTGGATAAGGGCATTTAAATATTATTTATTAGTTGCTTTTTTTGTAGGCGCCCCTATTGTGGTTACATTGGATGCAATATTATTCAGGTTTACATCGCCTAAACGTATTAAGGCGCGTAAACAACACTTTTTAAATTTAAACTAAAGTATGCCTGTTTATATTAACAAGACATCGAATTTTTTACCTAATGAGCCGGTTCCTAATGATGATATGGAACTTTACTTGGGCTATATAAACGATAAACCATCCAAATCAAAAAACATTGTACTGCGTAATAATGCCATTAAGCAACGCTATTATGCTTTAACTAAAGGCGGCAAACCAACGCATACCAACGCGCAAATGACTGCCGAGGCGGTACGCAATTTATTTAAAGCTGATCCGGAGCAGATAAAAACAATCGACCTGTTATCGTGCGGCACCTCATCGCCCGACCAAATGATGCCATCGCACGGGGTGATGACCCACGGTTGGTTACCCGAAGCGGGTCCCATTGAAGTAGTGTCACCAGCCGGGGTATGCTGCGCGGGTATGCATGCCTTAAAATATGCGTACATGGCCATCAAAACAGGTGATGCTAAACAAGCAGTAGCTACAGGCTCTGAAAGGTTTTCAGGTTTATTGGTATCAGATGTATTTGAAGAGGAAGCACAAAAGCTAAAAGAATTAACAGAAAATCCTTACATCGCCTTCCATAAAGATTTTTTAAGGTGGATGTTGAGTGATGGTGCGTCGGCTTTTCTTATGTCCGACCAACCCAACCAGGATGGCATCAGTTTACAGGTAGAATGGATTGAAGGTGTATCTTACGCCAACGAGATGGAAGCCTGTATGTATATGGGTGCCGATAAACAAAAGGATGGTACCTTAAAAGGCTTTATGGATTATACGCCTGAAGAGGTAATGACCAAATCTATATTCAGCGTTAAGCAGGATATTGGTTTGTTAAGCGATAATATTGTTCCGCTTGGCGGAAAAAAAATAAAAGAGATATTTGACCGCAAAGGGCTCACAGCAAAAGATATTGACCACTTTTTGCCGCATATCTCCAGCGATTTTTTCCGGCCTAAAATATATGAGTTGGTGGAGATATACGGTGGCGGCATCCCTTACGATAAATGGTTTATTAACCTTTATACCGTGGGCAACGTTGGCGCGGCATCAGTGTATTTAATGGTAGATGAGCTGTTTACCAGTGGCCGTTTAAAAAAGGGTGAAAAGATACTATTGCTGGTGCCAGAAAGTTCGCGTTTCTCTTACATGTACGCGTTGCTAACGGTTTGTTAATTCATCCCCACAAAATGAAAAAGGAAGACGTTCCGCAGGATGTAAGCGCCTTGGGTAAAATTACCAAAGAGGTTTGCTATGCTACGGATAGCGAGGGTAAATACGTTACCGAACTAAGCAAGGGCTGGGACGTTAAAATTACAGCGCTGGATAAAGCCTGGGAAGATATTGAGCAACGTATTGAAATTGCGCGTCAAAAAGTGTTAAAAGGTGAGGCTAGTCCGCTTTTATTTTTTATCGAGAAGGGGATAATGGATATTAGCCTGCTGGCAGATTATACCGGGTTTTGGCAATGGCAAATCAAACGTCATCTAAAACCCGAGGTATTTAAAAACTTATCTGATAAAAAGCTGCAGCGTTATGCCGAAGTGTTTAACGTAAGTGTGGATGATCTGAAAACCATGAAGGTGAATGGAGCTTAATTTTAACCATATACAAGCGGCGCACTGCGAAAACGGTGTTACCACCAGCTTGTTGCAACATATAGGCGTTCATCAAATTACCGAGCCGCTGGCCTTTGGCATTGGCGCGGGTTTGTTTTTTGTCTATATCCCCATCATTAAAATAAATAACGGGCCAGTAATTGCTTTTCGCACGCTGCCGGGCAATATATTTAACCGTACGTGCAAGGCGTTGGATATACCTGTTGTTCGCAAAAAATTCAGCTCGCGCGAAAAGGCCGAGGCTTTTTTACAGGACCAATTAAAAGAGGGCCGCCCGGTAGGTTGCCAGGTTGGAGTTTACTACCTAACCTATTTCCCAAAAGAGTATCGCTTCCATTTCAATGCACATAACCTGATAGTTTACGGCAAGGAAGAAGATAACTATCTGATAAGCGATCCGGTTATGGAAACACCCACCACGCTAACCAGCTATGAACTGGAACGCGTGCGTTTTGCCAAAGGTGCATTAGCACCAAAAGGACAGTTGTATTATCCGTTGGCAGGTAGAACCGTAACTGACGAACAAATTAAACAGGGTATTAAAACAGGCATAGCCAAAAGCATACAAAATATGCTGCACATCCCCGGGCCAATTGCCGGGATAAGCGGTATCAAATTTACTGCAAATCGGATCAAAAAATGGCGAGATAAGTTAGGGTTAAAGGATGCGGGTTTATATTTAGCGCAATTGGTACGTATGCAGGAAGAGATAGGCACCGGTGGTGGCGGTTTCCGCTATATATATGGGGCATTTTTGCAGGAAGCATATGCTTATCATCAAATGGATGAGTTGCTGGAGATATCTAACCTATTTACCCAGGCGGGCGACTTATGGCGCGCATCTGCCGTGCAGGCAGCAGGTATTTATAAAGGCCGTTTAGGCAGCCAGGAAGATTTTAACCAAATGGGTGATTATCTGCTTGAAATTGCCGAAATTGAAAAAAATGCTTTCACCCAGCTTAAAAATTTAAAATGGCGTTAATGGAAACCTTTGCTATTGACATACAAAATTTAGGTTTCCGTTATCCCGGTAACGCGGACGTGTCTTTTACTAATTTGAACCTCCAGGTTAAAAAGGGAGAACGCTTTGGCCTGTTTGGCCCTAATGGAGCGGGTAAAACCACGCTGATGAATTTAATGACCGGGGTGTTGCAGGCTGATGAAGGCCGCATTACTTTATTGGGTCATCAGGTCGGTCAGCAAAAAAAGGAAGTCAACAAACTATTCGGGTTCGTGCCGCAGGATTTTTCATTTTACCAGGAACTATCTCCTGCCGAAAACCTGGAGTTTTTTGGTGCCTGGGCCGGGTTACATCAGCAGCAAATAATTCAACGTACAGACGAACTATTGACCATTTTGGGTTTGGCTGATGTACGGGATAAAGCAGTAGAAAAATTTTCGGGTGGCATGAAACGCCGGGTAAACCTGGCTATTGGCGTGATACATAATCCGCAGGTTTTATTTTTAGATGAGCCTACGGTTGGGGTAGATGTACAAACCCGACACGCTATTATGAATTACCTGCGTACGCTGAATGATAATGGTACAACGCTGATATATACTTCGCACCAGTTAAGCGAAGCCGAGGACTTATGCGAGCATATTGCCATGATAGATGACGGGCAGATCATCACCCAGGGCAATATTGATGAGGTGCTGAAGGAGCATAGCCAGGAATCGTTAGAGCAATTATTTATCAACTTAACAGGCAAAGCCTACCGCGACTGATGTTCAAGCTTTGGGCCACCATACGAAAAGATGTGCGGGTATTGCTCCGCGATAAGGTTGGCATAGCCCTGATGTTTGTGATGCCTATTATTTTGGTAGTGGTGGTAACCAGTATACAAAACAGTACGTTTCAACTGGTCAATAAAAACAGGTTGCCAATAGTAATTGCCAACCAGGATACCGGCCAATCAAGTAAGCAACTCCTAACCGCCATTGGTAAAATTGGAATGTTTAAAGTGACGGAGTTGCCTAAAAACAGTAATCAAAAAGCAATTGCCGATGCCATGCACGCGCAGGATGCTATGCTGGGTATTACTATCCCCGCTAATTTTTCGGTAAGGGTTAAAGAGAAGGCCGATAACGTATCGGGCAAAGCATTAACCAGTTTTGGGTTAGAAGGCGATACCACCAAAAAAACTGTAGGTAATGTTGAACCGCTGACTTTATATTATAATCCCATTTTACAGGAATCGTTACGCTTATCGGTTAAAGGAGCACTGCAAAGCGCATTGCAAATGGTAGAGAGCCGTGAGACCTTGCGTACTTTATATTTCGCGTTGAATGAAACAGAATTACCGGCAGATATGGAAAAAGATATGCTGGATAACCGCACGGTTATCAATGAAGAACCGGTATCTAAAGATGGTACGCGCCAAACACCAAACGCTACCCAACACAATGTGCCGGCATGGACCATATTTGCTATGTTCTTTGTCATCATGTCGCTTGGTGGAAGCGTGGTAAGGGAAAAGGTAAGCGGCAGTTTTATCCGCTTAAAAACATTGCCCACCAATTACGCGGTAGGGTTGCTATCCAAACAGTTCACCTATTTAGGCGTGACCATGATACAGGCCGCGGTTATATTTGGGATAGGAATGTTCCTGTTCCCTTTTATTGGATTGCCGGCGTTAAATTTACCTGCTGATCTATCGGCATTAACAATAACTACTGTAATTTGTGGTTGGTGCGCGGTAAGCTATGCTATTTGTGTAGGCGTATTTTCGCAAACGCAGGAGCAGGCTAATGGCTTTGGCGCAGTATCTATTGTGATACTAGCTGCTGTAGGCGGATTAATGGTGCCTAGCTTTGCTATGCAGGGTACGTTTAAATCGGCAGCCAACCTATCGCCTATGCATTGGTGTTTAGAGGCGTACTATTCATTGTTTTTACAAGGCGGAAAATTAGCCGATGTTATGAACAACTTAATACCTTTGTTTGCTATTACTTTAGCGATACAGTTTATTACCTATTTAGGACTAAAAAGAAAGAATTTAATATAATGGAAACAGCCGAATTAAAAGAGCAACTAAAAAAGCAGATCATACAGTTTTTAAACCTAACTGATTTAACCCCTGCTGATATAAAAGACGATGAGCCATTATTTGGTGATGGCTTAGGGCTGGATTCTATTGATTCATTAGAGCTGATCGTATTGCTAAAAAAAGAGTACGGCATAAGCATTAACGACCCTAAAGAGGGCCGTAAAGCCTTAACAGACGTAAATACGATGGCTGCTTATATTGAAGCAAACAGGAAATAAATAGGTTTATTTCTTAGCCAACGTATACTTACCCCACAAATCAGTAGGGAACATCATGTCCTGTAGGTTGATGCTATCGGCCGGTCTGGTACTGCCGGGACCGGCACTAAAACCACCGCTTCCGCCAATATTACCGGCTACGGGAACAACCCGGGCATCCCTGGTATATTCATTAGGTGTCGGTTGAGGTATTCCGCTACCACCTCCCCCCATAGGAGTAGGTATTGGATTAAGGCTATTGCCTCCGATGCCATTCAATTTAATATTATAAGCAAATGCTGTTCCGTCAGTAAGGTGCAAATATTTTAAGGGCACAGCTAACTCATAGGTTAAATTACCTTTTTCATCATAATTTATAAGCCCTTTAAAGCCATGCTCGTTATATATGGAAATCAGGCTGTCCTTTATTTCTTTAACACCTTTTATTTTTATTTCTTTAGCGGCTTCTATAGCTGTTTTTCTAACCTGGGCAACCAAAGCAGGATCAAGTTCTTCATTTGGCCTGCCTGCATACCCCTCTTGCCTAACCGTTGGCGCTACCAAACTGCTTAAGCTGGCTATGTTTGAAGTTGGGAAAGTAATTATTACAGCGTTGTCGTCACTTTTTTTACCGGCAGCATTAATAGTTAAATTAAGGCCGCCCGCCACTAATTTATTGGCCGAAAAGGTTTTTGCTGATTTAATAACCAAGTATAAATTCTTGTCATCATTTGACAAAGTATAATAAAGCTGTGTGGTTTTATTCATCGACTGGAAACTATCGTTCCATTCGGTTAGTTTACCATCAACTTTAATATTTTCAGGTGCCCAAACAGCAGTTTCTTGTATGTTGGTTGTTTTTTGCGCGTAAGCGGATATACTTAAACCTGCAAGTAGTAAAATAAGGGTAGTTTTCATAAGGTTGATTTTAGGTTGTTATATTAATAGGGTTAATAACTACAAATTATAAAAATTTGTCATTAAAGTAAATAGTAGTTAGACAAGTTTTTACAATCCGGTTTAACCCTAAAGTCAACGTATCATTTATTTTACAATGGTGGTGATCCGTATATCCCCTGAAATTTAAAATAAATCACACCCTCAGCTATCAGATCGCCATTTACTTTTACTTGGTCCTCCTCAATGATGTAAGCTAATTGCAACTGTATATTAGTGATCACCTGTGGGGTTATTAATTCCAGGAATTTTAAATTATTGGCAATTTTTAATTGTATCTTTTTATCGAGTCGTTTTTCTAAAACATCTTTTACCAATTGTACCATGCAGGCTCCGGGTACAACAGGCTGATCAGGGAAGTGCCCGGTAAATATCTCGTGGTTAACATCTATTTCTAAAGCAGCACTAATTAGCCCTTCGGTGCTATTGATGGATGATATTTTAAAAATAGGATCGGTTAACATGCGGATAGCAGCATTAATGAATGATAATTGCTTTGATAATGATTGTAAATTAATACTTTTTTCGGTTCGATTCCGATATTCTCCACAACTTTCGGAACAGTGCCTGTTTTTATCATATTAACCGCCAACCATAAAGCAAATGAAGAAGATGTTGGATATTCGCCGCATAAATGCTTATAGTTAACCAGCGTGCTATTAGCAAATACCGATTGCCCCAGGTCGTTATATGTTTTATCGTTCCTGATGTCGCCGTTGCGTCCGGTAATCACCAGGTCAATATCGTTGATAGCTAAGTTGTGTTGCTGTAAAAACGAGGTAATGCCTTGTTCAATATCTTTTGGCTTATAAAGCGTTTTTAAGCCCACCAGTTCAGATAAATTATCAGAAGAAACCTTATCGCTTAATAAAAAGAAAGAAGCCCCCTCACCACCAATGGTGCCTTTTGATGCTTCTTTATATAGATCCAAGTTGGATATGGGTTGGCGTTTATATAAACCTAATCGCGTTAAAACGGTAAAGCTTACGTCGATCATTTCTTCGGTACCGCCTACCAAAATGTTGTTGGCTTCGCCCTCTTGTAAAAGCATAAGAGCATCAATCAGCGCATTCTCAAAAGATATGCCTTTATGTACAAAGGTGTTGTTATAGCCATGGCATTGCAGTATCAAGGCTATTTGCGCGGCTACGGTATTATGAGTAGACTGTATAAAGGAAGTTGGCGGCAGCATTTCTTCGTTTAACTCTACAATGCGGGTTAAAAAGGCTACCGTATCTTCCATGCAACCAAACGCGGTGCCGGTAATTATTGCACCCGGCATATCAACCCCTGCACGTCCTAAACAATCTTTAGCGGCTGATACCCCCATTTTGATCACATGGCTCATGCGGCGTATTAGTTTTGGGTCGATGTATTGCTTATAATCGGGCTCGATAGCTTTTAAGCGGGTGCCGGTAGATTCTACTACATCGGTCAAAAAGCCATTGTCCCCAAAAGTATTTTGTGGAGAGATACTGGATGCAGAGCGTATATAGGTCCTCATTTTTATATCGCCGAAAATATTAAAGATGTACAATTACCACCAAATCCAAACGAGTTGGACATGACGTGTTTAATATTTTGTTCCGTTAAAAATTTGGTTTCGGGAGTAAAGGGCACTTCGCTCATCGGTGTTTCAAACCGAAGGTTGGGGTAGATGATACCCTTATTTATTGCCAACACAGAAAATACTGCTTCAATAGCGCCGCTTGCACCTAAAGTATGACCCGTGAACGATTTAGTAGAACTCATCGGCGGGAAATCCTTCTCAAACAAACGTGTTATAGCCGTGCCTTCGGCACTATCATTATTGGGTGTACCGGTACCATGTAGGTTGATGTAGCTGATGTCGGTTGTATTTAAACCTGCTTTGGTTAACGCGCCTTGCATAGCTAAATATGAGCCTGTTCCGTCTGGCGAGGATGCTGTTTGATGATAGGCATCGTTGCTGTTATTATAGCCGCTTAATTTGCAATATAAAGGCTTCTGAAGCGCTTTTGCTACTTTGTCTGACACCAACACTACATACCCTGCACCTTCGCCTAAATTCAATCCTTTGCGGTTTTCGTCAAATGGTTTGCAAAACTCTTTGTCAACAATCATCAGGGTATTAAATCCGTTTAGCGTAAACTTGGTAAGTGCATCTGTGCCACCGGCTACTACCACGTCCAATAAACCATTTTTAATCAACCTTGCGCCATAGAAAATGGAGTTGGCAGATGACGAACAGGCCGTGCTGATAGTGGTCATGTAATCTGTGATACCCAACTTATCCGCAACTACCTCCGTAACGCTTCCGCACTCGTGATCAAACACGTTTTTTAACTTGCCCTTGCTGTTATCTTTTAAAAACTCAACAAAAAAATCTTCACTTTTATCCATACCCCCAACTGAGTTTGCCGATACAAAACCTGTGCGGAAGTCACCCAGGTTAGGAATGGCAGCATCATTCAATGCCTCGCGCGCAGCCACCAGACTTAACATAGTGGTGCGGCTCACATTTATAGAAAGGCCTGTCATGGCTGCCAGTTCCTCGTTGGTCAATTTTACCTCGGCAACGGGCAGCACATTTTTATGTATGGTTTGCATATGGGTAATGGGGCCCATGCCTTCTTCCTCTTTCTCAAACGAGGCTAAGCACTGGGCAACGTTGTTCCCAATAGCCGTAATAGCACCGATGCCTGCTATAAAAACATCGGGGGTAGCACTTGTAGCATTATTTATATCGCTTGTAAAAAGCTCATTCATATTGTCTGCATTAAAAACAGTAGTGTTTGTTCCGGGTTGTTTTTCAACCAAAAGCAGGGCCGCTTTATAGGCCTCGTCAATTACATCAACCCAGCCGCAAATACAAGCTTGCAGGGTATCATCATTTAATAAATTATTAACGTAATTGGCCGTAAAATTAACATCAAATTTATCAGCTACAAAAAACGCGTCCTCGCCTTTAAAATTGTTACGAATGCAAATTTCGCCCGTCATTATATTGGGCAGGGTATATACAAATAACGCCGGACTGGCAATATCCTCCACACTTTTCAAATATTTCTGGTCGCTATCTAAACTGGAGTTGGCATTGGCTAAAATTAATCCCACCTCTTCCGGCTGATAGTTTTCTTTTTGGAAACTATCTTTCAATAATATCTCAGAAGTTAGCCAGCCCAGTTTACTCAGGTTATCCATCTTGTAAAACCGTGAGTAGTTAAGCCGAAAATGCTGGTAGACTGATAGGAGGAACGCTGATAGATCGGCAGGTTTATTTTCAAAGACAACCGCCCCGTTTTTATAAACGGTGTTATTGCTGATGATACAGCTGGATGTTATGTAGTTGTTAATGCTCAAATTACTTACTAAACAAAACTGCCGCGTTACATCCCCCAAAACCCGATGCGGTTTTTAGGAAGGTTTTATAATTGCCCGGCAGTAAATTTTTACAAATATTTATAGGTGTACTTACCCCCATAGTGCTAAAACCCGGTGTGGGCAAAACTACATTTTCTTTTAATGATTGGATAGAAATGATCGATTCTATTAAACCTGCCGCACCTAAAGTGTGACCGTAAAACCCTTTTAAACTGTTAGTCGGAATGCTTTGTAAACCTGCTAAATTAATGGCTTTCGCTTCCATCTCATCATTATAACTGGTTGCTGTGCCGTGGGCAGATATAAAATCAATATCATCAGTACTAAGTCCGGCCTGTTTTAATGTTTTGGTAATAGCGAAACCCAATTCCTCCCCCGTGCGCGACGGTGCCGAAATATGGTTGGCATCATTACTTACCGCCCCGCTTAACACTTTTATATTATCGGCATATTGGGGGTTGGATGATAAAATAATAGTCGCCGCACCCTCGCCTAATGATATCCCGGTTCTATCCGCATCAAAAGGCCTGCAGGGCTCAGTGCTAATAGCCTGGAACGATTGAAAGCCGGACAATACAAACTTAGTTATCACATCTGCCCCGGCAACCACCACATTTTCATATTGGCCCGAACGTATCAAACGCATTCCGGTAAGTACTGCCATAATGCCTGATATGCAGGCATTAGATACGACGATGGGTTGGCTTATAAAGCCGAAATGGTTGGCCACCAATTTAGCAGAGGTGGGTAAAGCAATGCGGGTTTTTAATGTGTTGTTATTTTCTTCCGTTTCCAAAAGGTTAATATTGCCTTTGGTGGTAGATATAATTAACCCGGTTTTTTTATCAGTCGCATCAATATCACAGTTAGCTAAAGCATCAGTAATAGATGCTATTAGCAATTGCTCATACTTGGTTTGTTGATTATTGGATACAAACTGATCCTTGTTGAACAAAGACGCATAAAAAGGCTCGTCGGTAATGGCTTTATCGTTATGCTGCTTAATGCCCGTTATGCCATTTTTTAGCTGCGCGAAATTATCAGCCGTAGTTAAGCCGATAGGAGAGGTAATATTATCAGCGGCGATAAAAACGTTACTCATTAATTTTATTAATAAATATTTTCATTTCGCATTGCGCTATCAAAGTTTCACCGCGCCACACCTTGCCGGTAACTACAGCGATATTTAATAAACGGGTTTCAACTTTAACTTCGGTTATTAATTCATTGCCAATTACAGGCAGCTCAAAAATTTCTAAATTTTTTACCGCACCAATGTAACCAATATCAATAGGGCGGTCCTCGATCCTGGCCATATTACCGGCACCGGCGGCCGAGGTCTGGGCCATATTTTCCATTAATCCCGCTTCGGTAAAAACGCCATTGATTACAAAGACATTTCCCTCAGTAATGGTAAAGCTGGTTTTGGTATGATCATCGTCCGAAAACAACAATTCATCAACCATTACAAATGGTGGTTTTTGAGGAATTAAGGATAAGATATCTTCTGTAAACATATAATCAATTAAGAATACAACCCGCCATTTATCGACAATACTTCGGCAGTAATATAGCCCGCTTCTTTCGATGCTAAAAAGCCAACCGCGTGTGCTACCTCTTCGGGTAAACCAAAACGGTTTACGGGTATTTGTTTTTTTAATTCTTTCTCGTCCAGGTCTTCGGTCATATCTGTTTTTATAAATCCGGGGGCAACCGCGTTAACGGTAATGCCACTGCGGCCAACTTCTTGTGCTAACGCTTTAGTGGCACCAATAACGCCTGCCTTTGCCGCCGAATAATTGGTTTGCCCCGCATGTCCTTTTAAGCCTGATAACGAAACCACGTTAATTATGCGGCCATAACGGTTCATCATCATTCCTTCTAAAACCAGTCGCGTTACATAAAAGAAACTGTCTAAACTGGTTTTTATTACACTGTCCCATTGCTCGTCTTTCAGCCAGGCCATCAAACTATCCTCGCGGATGCCGGCATTGTTTACCAGCACTTCAATAACTTTGTCCTCATTGGCTGTTATCCAATTGCCTAACACTTTATTAATTGCCTTTTTATCCGCTACATCAAATTGCAGCAATTCGCCGTTACCGCCTATTTGTTGTAAAGTGTTGTTGGCTTCATCGGTATTGCTTTTATAATTAATGAGCACATAATAGCCCATAGCCGAAAGCTTAGCGCAAATTGCTCTGCCTATTCCTCTTGAACCACCGGTTACTAATGCGCATTTCATCAATTAGTGTGTTTAAAGGTTATAGCCGGATCAGTAGTTTCTAAAAAGTTCTTCACGTTCTCCACGTCTTTATATTTATGGCTGTCCTCAATAAATTTCGGAAATATTTTTCTAACCTCATTATACAGAGCCAGCGTATGTGGTGCTAGTTTGCTTTGGCAGTTCAAATAATCAATCCCCTGCAAAATACTCATTAATTGTATAGCTAATACCGCGAATGAGTTATCAATAACTTTACGCGTCATCAACGCGGCGTTACAGCCCATACTCACAATATCCTGGTTGTCGTTATTGTTAGGTATACTATGCACGTACATCGGGAAGGATAATGTCTGATTTTCGGCAACTGTCGAAACAGCGGTAAACTGCACTCCCTGCATCCCGAAGTTAAAACCTAAAACGCCTAAATTTATAAACGGCGGGAATTTGAGGTTCAGTTTATCATTCAATAAATAATTCAACTGACGCTCAGATAGCATGGATAATTTAGTGACGGCTATCTTCAGTTTATCCATTTCCAGCGAAACATAGTCGCCATGAAAGTTGCCACCGTGATATACATTTTGATTAACGTGGTCTATCACCGGGTTATCGTTTACGGAATTCAACTCGTCCACCAACACCGTTTCCGCATTGCTGATGGTGTCATATATTGGCCCTAATACCTGAGTAACACAACGTAAGGAATAATACTCCTGTACTTTGTCTTCAAATACTTCCTGATTAATTTTTGCCGGATGATATAAGTGGTCGGTACGGCTGCGTATCATTTTGCTGCCCTCCAAAATATCGCGCAGCATGGCTGCTATTTTATTTTGTCCGCGGTGATGTTTAACCGTGTTTAGCTCATGCGAAAAATGGTCATCATACGCTTCTACAATCTCGTTGGTCATGGCAGATAACATAGCCGACCAGCCCAATAATTTTTGAGCCTGGATAATATTCACCATGCCAATACCGGTCATGGCGGATGTACCGTTAATGGTAGCTAAGCCTTCGCGCACATGGATGCTTAAAGGTTTTATACCTAATTCGCTAAATACTTCAGCTGTTTGGCGGATGTTACCATCGTATAACACTTCGCCTTCGCCAATCAGCACCAAGCCTAAGTGGGCTAACTGCACCAGGTCGCCGCTGGCACCTACGCCGCCATGTTCAAAAACGCAGGGATAAACATCCTTATTAATGAGTTGGGTAAGAAGTTCAACAATGTCCGTATGAACGCCTGAGTAGCCCTGCATCAAACTATTTAAACGCGCTACCATTAAAGCTTTTACCAAAACTGGCGATAGCAACGCGCCATTGCCTGAGCTGTGGCTGCGAATCAAATTATATTGCAATTGCAGCAGGTTATCCTCGCTTATTTTGTATTGCGCCATTGGCCCAAAACCAGTGTTAATACCGTATATGAGTTTGTTTGACGAGAAGTTTTGCAGGAACTGAAAGTTAGTATTTATTTTATCTAAAGCAGATTGCGGTAAAGTAACTGCCTTGTTTTTAAAAAGTATATCAGAAAAATCGGCTAACGTAAGGACGCTTTGTCCAATTGGTATCATAGGCGTGTATTATAAGCAATTGTCATTTCGAGCATAGCGAGAAATCCATACATTGTTTGCGGATGCTTGTATTAGATCTCTCTCTGTCGTTCGAGATGACAGGTAGTTTTCATTTATCATTACTGACCACCAAATATAGTAATTTGGTATCAGTGATGTTTAAACCACTAATGGTGCAAATAGTTTACTAACTCCTTCTATCAATAAACTTTATCGCCTTTCTGCTCACTTCCGGGAATTGTATTTTCTTTATTTCTTCGGCGGTAATGTATTTTACATGCGGACTCACCCTTAACCTTGCCTGTAAATAGGCGCGTATTTTATTATCGCAGGCTTTGGTATCATCGGCAGGCCGCAGGTGTAACAATACTTCGTCCATACCAATTTCATTGCTGTAAACTTCCACTACAAAATCTAACACCTCATCCATTTCATTTAGCAGATCAAACAAGGCAGGCGGATAAAGGGTAGTGCCTTTGAATTTTATCATCTGCTTTTTACGGCCTATGATAGGCGATAACCGTAAACTGGTACGCCCGCAGGCACAAGGCGCATCATCAAACTGGCAAATATCGCCGGTTTTATAGCGCAGTAACGGCATGCCTTCCACACCAAGGGTAGTAATAGTAACTTCACCCGGCTCATGCGGAGCAACGGATTTATCATTTTCATCTAACAACTCTACTATTACCAACTCCGGCTGTAGGTGTCCACCCCTGCCTGCAGAACACTCCGTAAAAGCCGTTTGCATTTCGGTAGAGGCGTAGGTAGAGTACAACTGTATATTCCAATTCTCGGTTATTTTTTTGCCGAGTATGTTGTAAGAATAATCTGTATTGCGAATATTCTCGCCAATACATACTGCTTTTTTTACGGTAGTAGTATTTAGATCGATATCGGCATCTTTAGCAGCTTGTATGAGTTTTAAAATAAATGATGGTACGGCTACTATGGCTGTTGGTTTTAACCGTAAAATAGTTTCCAACTGCATAGATGGTACACCCGGGCCCAGCCTGATAATACCCGAACCTAATTTGCGCAAACCCGAATAATAAGCAATACCCGCCATAAACTGCCGGTCTAAAGTCAGCATTAGTTGGTAAATGTCTTCTGCTGACCCATCGGCACATAAAAAAGAATTGTACTCGTTTATGGTCAAACGGTTCAAGTCGTTATCGGTCAATGCAATTGTAACCGGGCTACCTAAAGTGCCTGATGTAGACGCATACTCAATAATTTTATTTTTAGGTACACATAAAAAATCATCATTATGTTGCTGCAGGTCCTCTTTGGTGGTAGTAGGCAAAGTAGCCAGATCGGCTAAGGTTTTAACAGCAGTAATTTCAATGCCGTGTTTAGCAAATAACTCTTTATAAAACGGTGAATGTGTATTTAAATGCACCAATAATTCCTGCAGTTTTTTTTCCTGCATTAGTTTTATATCAGCGGACGTTTTTGAGGTAGCGGCTGTTAAAGTCATATAATGTACGAATATAAGCTACAGCTATTAAATAGCCGATTTTAATTGATACGATTTAAAAAAGTCCCATATCACCTGGCAGGCATTTAGGTTGTGGGTGGTTTTACCAATAATAAATGCAGGCAGGTATTGCCTGCCGCCCGGCCAGGTATGCCCGCCATTATTAATGGTGTAACCAATAACTTTCAATCCGTTAGGATTACTGTATTCTTCTTTAACAACCGTGGTACCGTCTTCTGCATTATCAGGTATTTGCGTAACAATAGGTGTCGGGTTGCAATTATTTAGGGTTACCCATTTTTTAATGATCTGATCGTGCGAATACATTAACCTCCCAAATTTTTTACCTCCTATAAAAGGTATTATTTTGTCCTTTGTGCCATGCATATATATTACGGGCATAGGTTTTTCCAAATCATACCCTTCGTTTATATTCAATGTAGCAGCAACAACCGCTATGGCTGCTATACGGTTATACAGTTGAGTAGCCAGGCGCGAGGTCATAAAGCCGCCGTTAGATACCCCGGTTACATATACCCTTGTAGCATCGCCATTGTATGTTTTTAATATATAGGTGATAAGTTCATCAATAAATTTTACATCATCAATGCCTTTATTATCTGCCCCATCATGCCATAACTTTTTGGATGCGGGGCAAACCAAAATAAATTTATCCTGATCTGCCAGGGGCCTAAAGTCTGCCAGCTTAAGCATACCCTTCGGACTTGCAAAACCTCCATGAAGCGATATCACAACCGGCATTTTTTCTTTTTGCCCTGCAGGAACATAGCTTACAAACGCACGCTCCATACCATCAACAATTATCTCCTCTCTTTTTTGCTGCGATTGTGCCATAACAGACGATGCGCTAAACAATAATAACCAACACCAAATTAGGCTCATTTAAATATTTTAAGTAATTATGGTAGGAACGTATATTATATAGTTGTGGTTTTAATTATAAAATAAACTATTCAAAGTCAAACCCTTAAGCTTATTTATAGTTATATTGATACAATTAAATCTAACTAAAATGAAAACAATTAAATTAATTTTGCTTGCCGTAGTTGCTTCATGCACCTTTGCCGAAGCGAGTGCACAGTTGCCGCCACCACCTCCGCCAGCGGGAAATCCTTTACATTTAAAGAAACCACCTGTGCCTGTTGTGCGCAAGCGTAAGGCAGTTAAACGCCGTGCGGCTGTTAGGGTAACCTTGCCGCCTCGCCCTGTACCACCACCGTTGCCAAGGTAATAATTGAAAAATTAAAGGATTAAAAACCCCGCTATTTTTACAATTATTGTAATATGCATATCATTATTGGGAGTATAAAAACTGCCCTGTTTTGATTAATGCGCAGACTAATAGTTAAATAAGAGATAAAATTTATTTTTTGATAAATAATGCTTTTATGAATATTTAACTATCTTTATGAAATTAATAATTAATATAATGCAAGGAACAGTAAAATTTTTCAATGAAAGCAAAGGCTTCGGATTCATCATACCAGCAGATGGTAGCAGCGAAGTATTTGTACACGCCTCAGGCCTAATTGACACTATTCGTGAAAACGATAGCGTTACCTACGAAGTAGAGCAAGGCAAAAAAGGTTTAAATGCGGTAAATGTTAAAGTAAGCTAATATATAGACTAACTTATAATATCGTGTGAAAACATCCGCCAAGTACTTGGCGGATGTTTTTTTTTGAATAAAAATGTGATAACAATCATTACCTATTAACCCTATAGGTCAATATTATTTTCTATTTAATTCATTACATTTGCAACAAACGCTGCTTACTGTAGTTATACTTACTAATTAAACTTAATACACATGCATTTTTTCGAAGAAAAACGTAAAGAGGTGATGAGCCACATTGAGAAATTTATGTTGGAAAAAATGACCGAGTATTTAAAACCCATAGATACTATTTGGCAGCCGTCAGACTTTTTGCCTGATTCTTCAAAGGATAGTTTTTACAACGATATTAAAGAAATGCAGGAAAGCGCCCGTGGTTTATCATACGACCTGGTTGCGGTTTTAATTGGCGATACTATTACCGAAGAAGCATTACCTACTTATGAATCATGGTTAACCATGGTTGAAGGTGTTTCAAGAAATGAAGAAGGTGGCTGGATGAAGTGGACAAGGCAGTGGACCGCCGAAGAAAACCGCCACGGTGACCTTTTGAATAAATATTTATACTTATCGGGCCGCGTTAATATGCGCATGATGGAAGTATCAACCCAGTATTTAATTGCTGATGGTTTTGATATTGGTACCGGCCACGACCCGTACCGTAACTTTATATATACTTCTTTTCAGGAATTGGCTACTAATGTGTCGCATCGCAGGGTGGCATCGCAAGCCAAAAAGGATGGTGATAACTTATTATCAAAAATGTGTGGTGTTATCGCTTCGGATGAGATGCGCCACGCTAAAGCCTATAAATATTTTATAGAGAAAATTTTTGAGGTTGACCCTAACGAGGCTATGCTGGCTTTTGAGGATATGATGCG
>CAZTAU010000013.1:0-85133 GCA_964611565.1 uncultured Mucilaginibacter sp.
TACTTATTGTAAAACGGGAAATGACCGTCCTGATTACATATTCACTTCTTCTACCACTGTAAAAGCCTCTGCCGACCTTAACTTACGACAATTGTGTACAGGTGCTATGAGCGTTACGGGTTTGCTTCACAATACAGTTACCTGGACTTCTATTTCGCCGGGTGTACCGGGCCAGTACGATAGTTATTTATCTTCACCAACGGGCTCGCTTACTACCAATGTTACGCCCGCTGTTGGGGCGCCAGCCACCATTCTTTATAAAGTTAGCGGTAACACCAATTGCACGGCCAATCGGTCTGATACAGTAAGGGTTAATACTTATGCTCCATTAACAGTAGCGCTAACTCCTACCAGCCCTGTCATTTGTGCCGCAGGTGGAAGCATTACATTAACAGCAACGCCCACCGGTGGTAATGCCCCATACACTTATTTATGGAGTAATGGAGCCACCACACAATCAATTACCGCCACAAGTGCCGGTAATTATTCAGTGCAAGTTTCGGACAATACAACCGGTTGCGGCCCTATTACACAAAGTGTCACGGTCACGGCAGCTCCCACACCCTCGCCCCCTGTTGCAACGGGGGCAACTATATGTTCGGGCAGTACAGCAACAGTAGCTGTTACAACCCCTACAGCCGGGAGCACCTATCGGTGGTACAGTGCCGCCAGCGGCGGAACCTTATTGTTTACCGGCACCTCATATACCACATCTGTCTTATCAAATACAACTATTTACTATGTAGACGTAACTTCTGCTGCCGGTTGTACCAGCAGCCGTACCGCAGTAACGGTAACAGTTAACCCCATACCGGTTGTCCCTACAGCGGCTCCGGCATCTACCTGTAATGGCAGCAGTGCCACTTTATCGGCAAGTAGTCCAAGTGGGGGCACTTATACCTGGTATGACGCTGCTGTAGGTGGTAACCTGATAGGCACTGGCGCTACTTTTACCACCCCGGCATTAACAGCAAATACAATTTATTATGTACAAACAACCGTAAATGGCTGTACAAGTACGCGTTCTGCGGTGAATGTAACGGTAAATCCAACACCTGTGGCACCAACCGCTAATGGTGCAAGCATTTGTAATAGTACTGCCGCCAGCTTGTCGGTTACTTCAGTTGCCGGGGCAACCTATGAGTGGTATGATGCGGCGACAGGAGGTAATTTACTAATAACCGGTTCAACTTATACCACACCTATATTAACGGCTACAACTACCTATTATGTACAAGCTACTATAAACGGATGTACCGGTCCACGTACAGCAGTTACCGTTACCGTTGCGCCAATCCCAACACCGCCCACGGCGGCTGGTGCTACCATTTGCAGCGGAAGTACAACTACTTTAACGGCAACAGCTCCCGGCGGCGGTACTTTTGCCTGGTATAGCAGTGCATCAGGCGGTACACTATTGGGTACAGGGGCTAATTTTACCACACCTGTATTAACAGCAAACACAACCTATTATGTACAAAACATGGTTAACGGTTGTGTTAGTGCGCGTACAGCAGTAACGGTTACAGTTAATCCGTTACCGGCTGCACCTACAGCATCCGGCGCTACGGTTTGCGAGGGAGATGGAACCATTTTAACGGCAACTGCTACACCGGGCGTAACCCATCGCTGGTATAGCGCGGCCAGTGGCGGCACCTTGCTTTTTACGGGTGATGCGTATACAACTCCACTTCTATCAACTACAACCATTTACTATGTTGATGCTACCTCAGCCAGCGGTTGCACAGGGCCACGAAGGGCAGTTACTGTAACTGTTATTGCCAGGGTAAATCCTGCCTTTACTTACACTTCGGGTACGTTTTGTAAAACCGGTCTCAATCCAACACCTAATTTTGTAGCGTCATCCGGAGGTACGTTCGCAGGTTCAGCCGGATTGATTATTAATTCGAGTACTGGCGAAATAGATTTGGCTGCCACCCCGCTGGGCACTTATGATGTAATCTTTACACTCACTACATCGTCTTGTACTTACAGCAGCAGCCAAAAGGTTACCATTACTAATGCGCCCAATGCTACATTTAGTTATGCTGGGCCATATTGCCAATTTCAACCTAACCCTTTACCCACGTTTATACCAGGGGTAAGCAGTGCGGGGGTGTTTTCTTCTTCTCCCGGGCTGGTATTTTTAAATCCGGGTACGGGTGAAATTGACCTGCAAAACAGTTTGCCGGGCATATACACCGTCACTAATAACATTGCCGCTTCCGGTGGTTGTGCTGCTACTTCAGCAACAAATACTGTTACAATAAATCCAACACCGGTTATTAACAGTGCGGCCAGTTCAAATATATGTAATAATACCTCGCCCAATTATACTATAACATTACAAAACAATATAAGCGGCGCAACATTTAGCTGGAGCAGGGCTGCCGTAGCAGGCATTAGTAATGGCGCTATAAGCGGACAAACCAGCAGCACTATTAACGAAACACTCATCAATACAACAAATGCGCCCATCGATGTAGTTTACACCATAATACCAAGTGCCAATGGCTGTAGTGGCGCACCATTTACTTATACCGTTACCGTAAACCCAACGCTAAATATTATCAGTAATGCCAGCACAATAGTATGTAATAACACGGCGCATAACTACAGCATACAAAGTAATGTAATCGGGGCAACATTTAGCTGGGGCAGAGCGGCTGTAGCGGGCATTAGTAATGGTGCTGTAACTGCACAAACCAGCAATACCATTACCGAAACATTGGTCAATACAACCAGTGCGCCAATTGATGTAATTTATACTATAATACCAAGTATCAACGGCTGCGATGGCGCGCCATTTTCCTACACAGTTACTGTAAACCCAACGCTAGTTATAAATAGTAGTGCCAATAGTGTTATCTGCAGTAACACGGCTCAAAACTACAGCATTCAAAGTAATGTAAGTAGTGCAACATTTAGCTGGAGCAGGGCGGCTGTAGCGGGCATTAGTAATAGTGCCATATCCGGACAAACCAGCAGTACCATAACCGAAACACTGATCAACACCACCAATGCACCAATCAATGTGGTTTATACCATAGTACCAAGCGTTAATGGCTGCGATGGCGCTACATTTACCTACACCGTTACCGTAAACCCAACGGCAGCTATTACCAATACTTCCTTATCACAAACTGTCTGTTCGCAAAGCAACAATGCGGCAGTGGCATTTACATTTAATATTCCCGGAGCTACAGCACAATGGACAGCCACAGCTTCATCAAGCATTTCGGGTTTTGTTGCCGGCGGAACAGGTAACATACCGTCACAAACACTTGTGAATACAGGTAGTACTGCAGGAACCATAGATTACCTGGTTACACCCTATTTGAATGGCTGCCCAGGCACACCTGTGCACTATATCATAACTGTAAATCCAAAACCTGCTATACCTGTATTAACCAGTAATTCGCCGGTTTGTGAAAACTATGCCTTAACATTAACAACGCCAGCAATACCGGGCGCAACTTATTTATGGACAGGCCCCAATGGTTTTACATCCAATCTGCAAAATCCTGTCATAAATAGCACGCAATTATCGGCAGCAGGGATATACTCATTAGTAATTACTGTAAATGGTTGCAGCAGTGATGCGGGCACAGTTAATGTAACTGTACTGCCAACCCCGGCTGCGCCTGTTGTTGCCAGCACCGGTCCGTTATGTGCGGGTAATACGCTTTTGTTAACCGCCAATACTATTGCCGGAGCAACCTATAACTGGACAGGACCTAACGGCTTTACGTCAACCTCACAAAACCCGTCCGTTACTAATATTACAACAGCAGGTAGTGGTGTATATTCAGTAACGGTAACTATTAATGGATGTACCAGTGTTGCCGGCACCACAACGGTTGTAGTTAACGCCATACCAGCAGCACCGGTTGTTACCACTAATGGGCCCGTATGCGAAGGAAGTACCATAAATTTGAGTGTAAACAATATACCGGGCACAACCTATACCTGGACCGGGCCAAACGGCTTTACATCAAGCCTTCCAAATCCAACCATCCTGGTAGCTTCACAAGCAAACGCAGGTGTTTATTCAGTTACACCAACGGTTAATGGTTGCACAGGGCCATCTACATCCGTTACTGTTAATGTAAATCAAACCCCTGTTAACCCGGTTGCTTCCAGTAATTCGGCCGTGTGTTCAGGATCTCCAATTATACTAAGCGTATCCACATTTGCAGGGGCAATTTACCAATGGACAGGCCCTAACGGGTTTACGTCAAATTTGCAAAATCCTGTAATCAATAATGCTTCTACAGCCAATTCCGGTACTTATACTGTGTCAATAACCGCACCGGGCTGTTCAGTTACCACGTTGGCAAGTACTGTTGTGGTTGTAAATCAAACGCCTGCCGCGCCAACAGTAAGTAGTAATAGCCCTGTTTGTTTGGGTGATAATATAACTTTTACCGCATCAAACATACCAGGAGCAATTTATAGTTGGGTTGGCCCTAACGGATTTACGTCCACGTTACGAGATCCGGTTATCAATAATGCTTCTATCGGCGCTTCTGGTGCTTACAGTGTAACGGTTACAGTTAACGGATGTACTAGTGCAGCAACAACCACCAACGTTATAATAAGCCTGCCAAAGCTTGCTTTTGCCGGTAACAACCAGGTGGTTTGTGCTAATAATCCTGTAGTAACATTAGCCGGTACAATTACTAATGACAATACCGGCATATGGGTAAGTAGCGGTACGGGCACATTTTCGCCATCAAATACAGCCCTTTCGGCTACTTACACACCATCTGCAGCTGATATAGCAACCGGGGATATAACGCTTACCCTTAGTTCGGTTAATAATGGTGGCTGTAGCACTGCGTCATCATCTATGTTAGTTACCATTACACCTACACCTATTGTAAATGCCGGGGGTAATAAAGCGATGTGTGATAGTGATCCTTTTGCATATTTAACAGGAACCATAACCAACGCTCCCGGTGGCAGATGGACTACCTCAGGTACCGGAACTTTTAGCCCCTCGGCAAATATTATTGCTGCAAGTTATATACCAAGTGATGCCGATAAAGCAAGGGGATCAGTAACACTGACCTTAACATCGGTAGGCAATAATTGTATTTCTGTTTCGGATGTAATGACCTTAACTATTACACCCTCGCCAACATTGACCATGCCCGAAACGAAATACATCTTAGAAGGCGAAAGCACCGTTTTACGCCCTGTTGCGGGTGGAACAAATTTGCAATACTCCTGGAGCCCGGCTACAAACCTTAGTTCGGCAACCATACTTACCCCTACTGTAACCGGGGTTAACAGCCAATTATATACCTTAACTGTTACAGGTGCCGGTGGTTGTATTGTAGAAAAGCAAGTTATGGTAACTGTGTTAAAACCAATAGTGATCCCTAATACTTTTACACCCAATGGCGATGGTGTTAACGATAATTGGGTAATTAAAGAATTGGAAAATTATCCGCGGGCACAGTTGAGTGTATTTAACCGCTATGGTACAATATTATACCAGACTAAAGGAAATTATGTACCCTGGGATGGCAATTACAACGGCCAACAGGTACCCTTTGGTACTTATTATTATTTGATTGAGCTTGGTATACAAAACAAAAGGGTATCAGGATATATAGTGGTGGTAAAGTAAGTTTATAAAAACAGCTTAAATAGCACTTGTACCTTTTACTTTCAACAATATCCTATATAAACAAAAAAGCCCTCTTACAATTAAGTAAGGAGCTTTTGGTGTGAACCGGCGACACAAGGATTTCATATCTTCGGCCACCTAAGTACTTACCGACGCTTACTACAGTAAAAAAAGATCCGCAAGCTTTCACTTCGCGGATCTGATAATATTTGGTTTTAGTGATGATTATTTCCAGCCACCGCCCAATGAGCGGTATAACTCGGCAACGGCATTGAGCCTGGCCGTTTTAATAGATGCTAATTGCAGTTCGCCTTGTAAAACATTACTTTGGGCCGTAATTACTTCCAGGTAATTGGCCATACCATTCTTGAATAATAGGTTGGCATTAGATGTAGCTTGCTGTAACGTATTAACACGGTTTGCCGCTATAGTTTGCTGTTCTTTTAGTTTATCTATCTTCACTAATGCATCTGATACTTCACCTGCGGCATTTAAAACAGATTGCCTAAACTGCAAAACCGTTTTTTCGCGGTCTACTTTAGCCACCTCAAATTTAGTTTTTAACTCTTTACGCTGTATTAACGGTTGTATAACACTGCCTGCCACTATACCAAATAACGATGCGGGCACATTAAACCAATTGCTAGCTTTGAAAGAATTTACACCACCTGATGCAGTTATACGTAAAGCAGGGTACATATTTGCCTGGTTAATACCTACCTGTGCATTAGCAATGTTCAACGCTAACTCCTGGCTTTTCACATCGGGCCTACGGCTTAATAATGCCGATGGCACACCTGCAGATAAGTTGTCTGTAAATGAAATATTATTCAGCTTTTGGGTGCGGGCAATTTCATCAGGCAGTTCGCCAGTTAATATGCGCAGGGCGTTTTCCTGCAGGGCTATATCCTGCTCAAACTGTGGCACCAATTGTGTGGCAGCTTGTTGCTGTGCCTGCGCTTGTTGTATAGCTAATGAGGTTACCTGCCCCGCATTAAATTGTAATTGAATTATACGTAAAGTGCTATCATTTAAAGCCAGGTTTTTTTGTGCAATAGCTAACTGCTCATCAAGCATTAGCAAATTATAATAACCTTGTGATACACCGGCAACCAAATTGGTTTGTACCCCTTTCCTGGCCTCGCTGGTTTGCAAATAAGCAGCTACAGCACTTTTATTTTGGTTACGAATTTTACCCCATATGTCCGCTTCCCACGATAAAGATACGTTAGCCGAGTAATCCTCAATGTGTTTGGTACCCAGAAACTGGGCCAGGCTTATCCCATTTAAACTATTATCTGACGGGCGACTACTGCTGGCTGTAACGTTTAACCCTACGGCTGGTACATAGTTCCATTTTACCTGTTTAACCAATAGCTGCGCTGCATCAATGTTTTTGATGGCCAGTTGCATATCGTAATTTTTTATCAGTGCACTATCTATTAATTTTTGCAGTGTAGCATCCGTAAAAAAGCTTTTCCAGGGTATATCTGCAATAGTGTTAGTATCACGTGCCACATCCCCCCTAAAATTAGCAGGTAATGCCACCTGCGGGGTTTGCATGTCTTTTGATACTTTGCACGCGCTTAAAGCCACTATTACCAGCAATAAGGCGTACTTACTTATATGTTTCATATTATTATCGTCTTTAAATTATATCAGTTCTTCGGTTTCCAGTTCACGTTTGGGTTTACCGTTTAAATGATTGTGATCATGTTCATCTTCACGGTTTAAAACGGCTACAGGAATACCTGTAATTCTTTCCTGCAGATGCTGAAAGACTACAAACAACACAGGGATTATTAGTAATCCTAACAGTACGCCTGATACCATTCCACCAGCGGCACCAATACTTATAGAGTGGTTACCTTGTGCAGATGGGCCGGTTGCAATACTCATAGGGAACAATCCCACAACAAAAGCAAGCGAAGTCATTAATATGGGCCGCAAACGTAGCCTGGCAGCTTCTAATGCCGACGCAACAAGATCCTGGCCTGCCTTTCGGCGCTGTACGGCAAACTCCACAATTAAAATGGCGTTTTTAGCCAGCAAGCCTATAAGCATAATAAGTGCTACCTGCACATAAATATTATTAACTATACCTGTTAATCCTATCGACACAAATACCCCTAATATACCGGTTGGTATAGATAAGATAACCGCTAACGGAAGTATATAGCTTTCGTACTGAGCCGCTAGCAGGAAGTATACAAACACCAAACACAGCATAAATATGATCACTGATTGCCCGCCAGACGATAACTCCTCGCGGGTTTGTCCAGAGAATTGGTAGGCATAACCTGATGGAAGTTTTTCATCAGCCAGTTCCTGTATGGCCTTAATGGCATCGCCCGAGCTATAACCAGGCTTAGGGATAATATTGATACTGATAGCATTAAACAGGTTATAACGTGAAGCTGTTTCTGACCCATACACCCGTGTTAATTTCACTAATGTATTAATCGGCACCATCTCGCCCAATTTGTTCTTAACAAACACCCTGTCAATTGATGAAGGGTCTGTCCTGTCGGCAACATCTGCTTGCACAACCACACGGTAATATTTACCAAATCGGTTAAAATCGCCGGCCTGGCTACTACCAAAATAAGTTTGCATGGTTTGCAAAATATCGCGTACGCTTACACCTAACTGGTTAGCCTTTTCGTCGTTAACTTCAATTTGTAACTGTGGAAAATCATTTTTAAAAGAAGTGAAGGCAACTGCAATTTCTTTACGCTGCATTAGTTGGCCTATGAAGTTATTGGCTACACCGCTAAACTTATCTAAACTGCCGAATGTTTTATCCTGTAAAACCAGATCAAGCGCCTCCACATTACTAAAGCCAGGAACGGTTGGGAAGCTAAACACAAAGAAAGTACCACCCGGTATTGCACCTAGTTTGGCTTGTATCATTGCCTGTAATTCGTTGATGTCTTTTATCTTACCACGCTCGGCATTTGGCTTTAAAAGTACAAATACTACTGCCGATGAAGGACTAGTGGATGATGTAAGCAGGTTATATCCCGGCAATGATGTAACAAACCGTGCCGCCTCAATTGATCCTAAAAAAGTTTCGGCTTTTTGCATTACTTTAGACGTACCATCTAACGAAGTACCCGATGGGGTAGATACGGATATAGCAATAAAGCCCTGATCTTCGGTAGGTATAAATCCTGATGGTGTGGTCTTAACCAAAAACACGGTAGCCAATATCACTACACCTAAACCACCCAAACTTATCCATGTATGCTTTATTAAAAACTTTAGTCCGCCAATGTAACGGTTGGTCATGGCATTAAAGCTGCTATTAAAACCATCAAAAAATTTGGTTTTAAAGTTGCGTTTAACTGTACCTTCACGTTTTTCGGCGTGTACATCTTTTAAAAACAATGCCGCTAATGCCGGGCTAAGGGTTAAAGCATTAACCGCAGATATTACAATAGCTATAGCCATAGTAAAGGCAAACTGGCGATAAAACACACCTGTTGACCCTTCCATAAAGCCAACCGGCAAAAACACCGCCGACATTACTAAGGTGATAGATATAATAGCACCTGTAATTTCATGCATAGCCTCGGCAGTAGCGGCTTTAGGCGCTAAATGCTTATGCTCCATTTTTGCGTGCACCGCCTCAACCACTACAATGGCATCATCCACCACAATACCAATGGCAAGCACCAAGGTAAATAGCGTTAACAAATTGATAGAGAATCCGAACAATTGCATAAAAAAGAATGTACCTACAATAGCCACCGGCACTGCAATTGCCGGAATTAATGTCGATCTGAAATCCTGTAAGAACAAGAAAACTACAATAAACACTAATACAAAAGCTTCTATTAATGTATGTACAACTTGTTCAATTGATTCATCTAAAGCAGTTTTGGTACGATAGAATTGGTTGTACTTAATACCGTCCGGAAAATCTTTGGCAGCTTTTTCCATCACTTTATCAACCTCTATCTGTATCTCGTTAGCGTTTGAACCAGCTAATTGAATCAAACCTATTCCGATACCGATTTTACCATTTAAGCGGGTAACGCTGGTATATGAATAAGATCCCAATTCAACACGGGCAACATCCTTTAACCTTAATACAGATCCATCCGTATTTGCACGGATAGCTATGTTACCATACTCTTCGGGCTTGGTTAATTTGCCTTTGTATTTAATAACGTATTCAAATACCTCGGTGCTTCTTTCGCCTAATTTACCCGGGGCAGCCTCCAAGTTTTTGTCTTGTATGGCTGTCATGACCTCGGCAGGGGTAATTTTATAATCGGCCATTTGCGCCGGGTTAAGCCATACACGCATCGAGTAATCTTTAACACCTCCAAATATCATAGCCGAGCCTATACCCGGTATACGCTTGATCTCGGGGATGATATTGATCTGAGCATAATTGGCAACAAACGTCTGGTCATACTTACTTGTATCTTCAGTGTACAAACCAATAGCACCAATCAAACTGTTTTGTTGTTTGGCAGTAGTTATACCTTGTTGTATAACTTCGGCAGGTAACTGGCTGGTAGCCTGTGCTACCCTGTTTTGTACGTTTACAGCTGCCTGATCGGGGTTTGTACCCAGTTTAAAATAAACAGTAATAGCTAATGTACCATCATTACTGGCGGTTGAGCTCATATAGCTCATATTTTCGACACCGTTAATAGATTCTTCTAACGATGGTGCTACCGACCGCAATACCGTTTCGGCACTGGCACCCGGGTACACAGCCGTTACCAATACAGCAGGTGGCGCAATATCTGGAAACTGCTGTAAAGGCAGCCTGCTTAAGCTAAGTCCGCCCAGTATAACCAGTAATATGGATATTACGGTTGCCAGTACGGGCCTTTTTATAAATATTTTGAACATGATTGTGAGTTTTTATAAGGAATTAATTTTTAGCGACTTTTTCCGCTACTTTGTTAGGCGTTATTATCTGACTCTCTTTTAACAGGTCCATACCGCTTAACACGATAAGGTCGCCTGTTTTTACGCCTTCATTTACGATGTAACCTGTGCCGCTTTTACCTACTATGTTAATTGGTACTTTTTTCACTTTATTGCTATCTGCAACTGCAAAAACAAATACTTTGTCCTGCATCTCTACGGTGGCAGCAATCGGCACCACCAACACATTGTTATGCTGCAAGCTTAAGCGTACTTTACCTGTATTGCCCGAACGCAAAAGGCCCTGAGGATTTGGAAAAGTGGCCCTTACCGTGATAGCACCTGTATTTTTATCAAACTGGCCATCTATCATATCTATTTTGCCTTTTTTAGCATAAGCGCTATTGTCTGATAATAACAGATCAACCGATGGCAGATGTTTAAGCTTGTCAGCTATAGTTGCGCCAGTGTACTGTTCTTTAAAGTTTACAAAATCCTTTTCGCCTAATGAAAAGTAAACATGCACATCATGCACATCGGATAATTGGGTTAGCGCCTCAACATCCTGAGGAGAAACCAAGCTTCCTTGCTTTTTAAGCAGGCGACCTATGTAACCACTAACCGGTGCCTTTATTAAAGTATACCCCAGGTTAATTTGGGCGGTTGATACATTGGCTTTAGCCTGCTCAATATTAGCTTTCGCTATCTGGTAAGCAGCTTTAGCAGCTTTTAACTGATAATCGGACACCACTTTATTTTGTACAAGCGGCGTTAGTTTATCTATTTCTAATTGCGAATTAATAATTGCTGCCTCTGAAGCATGAAGGCTGGCTAAAGCATTATTGAGCTGAGCGCGATAAGGCTGATCATTTATTTTAAATAATGGTTGGCCTGCTTTCACAAACGCACCTTCGTCTACAAATACTTTGGCAAGCGCGCCGCTTACCTGTGGGCGAACCTCAACATTTACAGTACCTTCAATCGATGCCGGATACTCCTGGTAAGTGGTAATGGACGAATTATGTATTTCGCCTACCTCAAATGATGGTGGTGGTGCATTGGTTGCAGCGGCAACCGGCGCTTGCGAACAGCTATTTAATAATAAAAGGGAAAGCGCGGCTAAAGCGATAGCAATAACACTATTAATTTTTTTAACAGTGTTAAATGGAAGTGATGAATTTAGACAATTTTGCATTACGATATATATATTAATTATGATTGTGAATTTTATTTAACATCGTTAATTTATTTAACAATGTTATTTATTAATTAAAAAAATTACTCCTTTATTGAGCGGATAATGCCGCTTAATGCTGTTTTTAGTACTTGTTGATTAACTTCATTGGAGTTACCCCGGCTTACCAGGTTAATAGACACTAAACCATGTATTACCGACCAAAAAGTATAGTACTTTATACATACTTCATCTTCAGTTGGTTTATGTGGTAGCATTAGCTGTTCAATTACTTCGCTTACCAGGTCGTATGGCGCATCAGACTCAGGCAGCTTTTTTGACATCTCACAACAATTCATTTCAACGCCAAACATTAACTGGTACAGTTCTTTTTCAGCGAAAGCAAAGTTCCAATACGCCTGCCACATCGCTTCCAACTGCTTTTCGGGCAAACGGTGCTTTGCTTTTGCTGCTTCCATATCCCTTGTTAAAAGTAAAAAACCTTTTCGGGTAAGCTCTAACAGTATAGCACCTTTACTTGCAAAGTATTCATAAATAATTGGCGCCGTATATTCAATTACGTCAGCTATTTTACGCATGCTTAGTGCGGCCCATCCCTCTTCCTTAACAATTTGCAAGGATGCATTTAGGATATTTATCCTAGTCTCATCCTTCAAACGTTGTATCCTATCTTTACTAGCCATCTTAATACCATTAATTAATTTAACAGTGTTAAACAAAGGTATATCTTATTTAACACTGTTAGGTTCATCAGAATGTCATTTAATTCAGTCTTATCTGATATAACACCTGTATCTAGTTTTCAATACTTGCCATTTTATTTACCTGAACAGTAACACCTGCTTTTGCTTTTGTAAAAAGAAAAAAAGCGAGGCCGACCAAGAGAGCTAAAATCAGGTATGCCACTCCCAATACCAACACACTCTGTATCGTTAAAATGCGTATAATCGTTGAACTGAAAATTGACGTAATGATAAACATTAATCCTCCGGTAATACCACTTGCAATACCTGCGTATGTTGTAAAGCGCCCCAAACAGTAGGAAAACAATGTATTAAATACAAAGCCAGACAGCAGGTGAATGACCATAACAAAGGGCATCATAATGTACAAACTATTATAATGACCCGATATAAAGATCATTAGTAAAGCAAACAAAAGTTGGATCGCCACTGCAGTACTTACTTTCTTATTCAAAGGTTTTTTGATAAAAGCTTTAGAGAGCATTCCGCCTGCCATAAGTGATAGACCCGAAAGTAAGGCGCAGTTACCGGTTACAACAGGGGAATAGCGGAACACCTGCTCGATTATAAAGGGACTAGCCATTCCGTATACCATTAACATGGAGAAGGAAAGGCCAAGAATAAACAGCCCGAGGGTATAGTCTCTTGTTTTGATCATTGAGATATATACCTTGCCTATTAAGCCAATTTTAAATGGCTGAAACACGGTTAACGATTCATGGCCGAACGCCAACTCAAGTATTAATATTACCATGGCAAAAGCTCCCAGAAAATAGAAATTAGACTGCCAACCAAAAGAAGCCTGTAGCAGTCCGCCGAGGAATGGTGCAACTATAGGAGCAGTTGCCCATATTATGGAAAACATGCTGGTGTAATGCTTTAATTGATCGCCAGAATAGGTATCTACGAAGTATGCGCGTTTACTGACAACAATAAGCGCCACACTAATGCCGTGAATAATTCGCATCAGGTAAATTACATAAATGCTGTCTGTGAGTGCTATAACAACGCTTGCAAAGGCAAAAACCAACAACGCTGCCGCATTAAGTCGGTATCGACCAAAGCTGTCGAGCAAACTCCCTACAAAAAGCTGGGCGATACCTGAGCTTACCAGGAACATTACAACAGTTAACTGAACGGCTGTACCAGGCACTTGCAAATGATTAGCCATTGAAGGAAGTGATGGTAGGTAAATGTCGGTCGCCAAACCTGAAAGGGGAATTAGGGAAAACGCTAATACAGTATTAATGCTGCGGCGAGCTTCTATTGATATGTTCATATTATAAGAAAATAGACCAATCGGTCGTTATTATGATAAAAAAAATTAGTTGCTAAATGATTCTATTTCTGATTTAAGGATTTCCGTAACAACTTTCAGTTGTTCTGCACTATCCAATACGCGGCTTGCAAAAATACCGCCTTGTATCATGGTGTACATCTTGATTGTAAATGCTTTTACATCGGTTGACTCCTTGAACTCTCCTGCCGAAATTCCTCCGTTTACCAAGTTAAAAATACGTTGTTGCGTATTTTTAATTGCCTGGGCCACGCGTTGTTTTATTTTGGGGTTGGTGTCATCGGCCTCAGCGCCGAAGTTGAGCATAGAGCAGCCGCCAATGTTACTCTTAAAGGTATTTTCAGGGTAATAATCAAGCAAAGCAAATAGCTTTTCTTTAAACGTATTTTTGCCGCTTATTGCCTCTTCTATTCTGGAACTTGAGCGTTGCGACAAATAGTTAAATGCCTCTAGACAAATCTCCTCTTTGCTCTCAAAGTTTCCATATATACCGCCTTTTGCCATTTTAGTTGCTTCCATTATATCACTGATGGAAGTACCTGCCATACCTTTAGTATTTAAAAGCACTGCTGCTTTTTCAATAATAAACTGACGTGTACGCTCTGCTTTTAACATGATGGGTCAAATATAAGACCGAACGGTTTATTTTTTGTCATTTAATTGAAATAATTGTTTAACGGCTTATCTCAAGTCAGTATTCAATTCCAATTTTCATTTTGGGACAGTTAAATAAAGGGCTTTAAATACCTTTTTTAAGAAATTTTAGCAACTTCAATTCAACTTTTAAAAGACCTTTATAAAGTATAAAAATTGATATTTCTTAAATTGACTACATTCTTAATCTTAATGAGACAGATCTACCTAATGCTTGCACTAAGTCAGGGTCTAATGTAGTGTCACCATTTTTCAGTAGCCAACCTTGTTTAGCATCCTTAATTAGTTGTATCTTCTCACCAGACCAAATTAGTTCAATCTCAGTTGTGTACTTATCTATTAGTTTACTGTTTAATATTTGATAGACGTAATCTTTGTCTTTAAATGTAATTCTCAATGGTAATCCCATACTATGATCTTCTGCTGTGAGGTAATATTCAGATGATAGAACGATACTAAATAGATAGTGTTGTTTATTATTTCATAAATAGTACATTTTCTAGACAGGTTGTATATAATGGATGGTGTAGTGCCTGTGGGTTTATGCCGTAGTCTTCAAACCAGACAGCGAACTAGCTTAACAAACCAAACTACAGACAGGTGTATTTGGCTTGTGTAGACACTTTAATCGCATAAAAAAAGCTCCTTAGCAATGCTAAGAAGCTTCTGTAACTTGTGGTATCAGCTGGGATCGAACCAGCGACACAAGGATTTTCAGTCCTTTGCTCTACCGACTGAGCTATGATACCGCCTTTTGAGGAGTGCAAATGTAGCTTTTTTTTTATTTTGAGGGAGTATTTTTTCAAAAATTTTCAATTTAATTTGAGCAAATTTTCATTTACTCTTTAAATCAACCAATTAAGTATTCAACTAATCTTTGTCCGGCATTTAGCTAATCACAACAATTCGGTTAACTTTGGATAGTACTTTGCACTGAATGATAGCACAACTTATTTTCATTGTTCTGCTGGCTGCCGCCGGTTACCTGTTCGCTAAAAACGCGGGCAAAGTAAGGCGCAACATTTTATTAGGCAAGGATGTAGATCGGTCTGACCAACCTGCCCGCCGGTGGAAAGTAATGGCTAAAGTAGCTTTGGGCCAAACCAAAATGACCAAACGCCCCGTTGCCGCCATTATGCACTTTTTTATTTATGTGGGCTTTATTATCATCAACCTGGAGGTGCTGGAGATCATGATAGACGGCATCTTCGGCTCGCACCGCATATTTGCTGGTCCTTTAGGCAGATTATACAGCTTCTTAATTGGTGGATTTGAGGTGCTGGCTATTTTGGTATTAGTAGCCTGCGTGGCTTTTTTAGCGCGAAGAAATATCCTCAAATTAAAACGCTTTACAGGGGTGGAAATGACCGACTGGCCAAAGTCTGACGCTAATTATATTTTATTGGTTGAGATATGCCTGATGACGGCCTTTTTAACCATGAACGCCGCCGATTATAAGTTACAGCTTTTGCAGTTTGGACATTATATTAAGGCGGGGAGTTTCCCGGTAAGTTCATTAATAGCGCCGCTTTTATCAAACAATGCCGATACTTTGGTGATTGCTGAACGTGTTTGTTGGTGGGTGCATATTATAGGCATACTGGCGTTTATAAACTATCTGCCCTACTCCAAGCATTTTCATATCCTGCTGGCTTTCCCAAATACCTATTATTCTAAACTGGAGCCACAGGGCAAATTTACCAATATGGCATCGGTAACTAACGAGGTGAAAGCAATGCTGGACCCATCATTCGTACCCGAAACTACTGGTGAGATAGCCCGCTTTGGTGCTAAAGACGCTACTGACCTAACCTGGAAAAATTTGCTGGATGCCTACACCTGTACCGAGTGCGGCAGGTGTACCTCTGTTTGCCCGGCAAATATTACAGGTAAGCTGCTATCGCCACGCAAAATAATGATGGATACCCGCGACCGCATTACCGAGATTGGCAATAACATAGATAAACACGGCAATGACCATAACGATGGTAAGGCATTATTGGACAACTACATCACCCGTGAAGAATTATGGGCCTGTACCACGTGTAATGCCTGCGTAGAGGCTTGCCCGGTTAATATAGATCCGTTGAATATCATCACCGAAATGCGCCGATACATAGTAATGGAAGAATCGCAGGCACCAGCCAGTTTAAATAACATGTTTGGCAATGTAGAGAACAACGGCGCACCATGGAAATATAGTAATGCCGAGCGGTTGAATTGGGTTGAGAATAATTTATAATATAACAGAATGTCACAAAATACTACTGATAGCACCTACAAAAGCTTTATTGAAAAAACCGTAGCATCCAAATTGGTTTGGGGCCTGCAAAATAAAAATGGCTGGGCCAACTCCTACTCAAACGATAGCGAGGACGTTGATGTCATTCCGTTTTGGGAAGACAGATTTTACGCTAAAAGCGCAGCAGTTGATGATTGGAAAGGTTATAGCGCGGCATCAATACCATTATCTGATTTTTTAGAGAACTGGTGCGTAGGCATGATTGAGGAAAATATATTGGCAGGCATCAACTGGGATGCCAAGATGGTTGGTTTAGAGGTTAATGCCGCTACCCTGGCTATTGATATTTTGGATAGGTTAAAAGCTATTGATTCGGCCATTGAGTTTATGGAATACAACAGCATAGATGAATTGATAGCAAAAATAAAGAGCTAATTAAAGCTATGAACAATGAACCATTAACTATCCCAACAATGGCCGAAATGGCCGCGCAAGGCAAACAACCCGAAATATTATTCTGGGTGGGCTGCGCGGGTAGTTTTGATCAACGTGCACAAAAAATTACGCGCGACATTTGCAAGATACTGCAACACGTAGGTATAAGCTACGCCGTGTTAGGCACCGAAGAAAGCTGTACCGGCGATCCGGCCAAACGTGCGGGTAACGAGTTTTTGTTCCAGATGCAGGCTATGGTTAATATTGAGGTGCTTAATGGTTACGAGGTAAAAAAAATTGTAACCGGTTGCCCCCATTGCTTTAATACCATAAAAAACGAGTATCCGGGTTTGGGCGGTAATTACGAAGTGATACACCACACCCAACTGATACAGCAACTGATTGACGATGGCAAACTAAAAGCCGAAGGCGGTGAAAGTTTTAAAGGCAAACGCATCACCTACCATGACCCCTGCTACTTAGGTCGTGGCAATAACGTTTACGAGGCTCCTCGCAAAGCATTAGAAGTTTTAGATACGGAACTGGTAGAATTAAAACGTTGCAAAAGTAATGGTCTATGCTGCGGAGCAGGCGGCGCGCAAATGTTTAAAGAACCTGAACCGGGTAATAAAGATATTAATATTGAACGTGTAGAAGAAATTGCAGCCAGTAAAGCTAGTATAGTTGCAGCGGGCTGCCCGTTTTGCATGACCATGCTAAACGATGGCGTAAAACATACCGGGCAAGAAATTGAAGTATTAGATATTGCCGAGATTACCGTTAGGGCAAACGGGTTATAATCCCTTCTTAGTTTTAAAGTATTCTATGGCTGTATGCAGACTATCCAGGCGCTCAGCACCCATATTTTTAACAGGGATATTCAATACGCTTGCCATCGAATCTACATTGCCTTTGCGGTCATTATAGGTTTGTACAATAATATCGTCGTCGGTAGTTTTAAATTGCAGCGTACCGGCGGTAGAGTCGCCCAAATAACTCATATCATTCAACCGGTGCAGGTGAAAGGAAAAATACTCCTGCTTATTATTTTGGTAAGTTTTGCGCAGGCGGATGAAAGCGTCATTAGTTAATAGCCATTCAAACTTTTTTAGTTTATCGCCGGCGGATGCATCAAATGATTGGGCGAAACATTTGTTGGTCCACGTCACCATATCCTGTTCATCAATAGCGGTTACAAAACCAAAATTGGCTATAACGGCAAAAATTACCACTAAAACCACTACTGCTTTTTTAATTTGAGATAAAACTGATCTGTACATGACAACAAAACTTACACCGAAGTTAATAATTTGATAGCTTTGTATATGCAATTTTCTGAAAATTCAAGAGTGTGGATATATCAGTCGGACAGAAAGCTAACCGATGTAGAAGTACAAGAAGTACAGCAACACCTAAATGACTTTACTACCCAGTGGACGGCACATAACAATCAGCTTAAAGCTAAGGCCGAAGTGCGTCATAATCGTTTCCTGATATTAATTGTTGACGAGAGCCAGGCAGGTGCCAGCGGATGCTCGATTGATAAATCGGTGCATTTTATGAAACAGTTGGAAGAGCATTTCAACATCAACCTGTTCGACCGTTTTAACGTGGCTTACCGTGATGGCGAGGAAGTACTTTCCTTACCGCGCCAGCAATTTGAAGAACTGCTAAAACAAGGCAAACTCAATAAAGATTCCATAGTATATAATAACCTCGTCCAAAACCTGGCCGAACTTAATACTAAATGGGAAGTGCCTTTTAAAGATAGCTGGCATATACAATTGTTCCGGGATCTGGTTTAAAATGTTCATCATCGATCTAAACTATATTGTTCCGCTTGAAGAACTGGATCAGCACATGGCAGACCATGTGAAATACCTGCGTAAGTATTATAAAAAGGATGTATTTGTAGCGTCGGGCCGCAAAGTACCACGTACGGGCGGAATTATATTAGCACTTGCAGATTCAAAAGAAGCCGTAGAAAAGATCATCGAAGAAGACCCTTTTTACAAACACGAACTGGCTGAATTTACTATCACCGAGTTTTTAACCTCGCAATATCATCCTGACCTAAAAGAGTTTTTAAATAATCCTTAATTATTGCAGGACTGGTCCGTTTTTACCAGCTTACGCACATCAAACCCCTTTTCGGTTGCCTGGCTAACCAGGTATTGATAAGTTTGGTTATCCATCACCGGTTTGCGCGATAGTATCCACAAATAATCGCGGTTAGGGTGCCCAACCATGGCATATGAGTAATCAGGTGCTAAAGCAATTATCCAGTATTTACCGCTAAACGGCCAAAAAAATTGCACACTTAACTTGGCATTGGTCTTTTTATCTTTTACTACAGCTTTGCCTATAGCTTTTTTAATTTTTCCTTCTTTAAGGCAAGTGTTAGTTACTTCAATATTACCATCGGGCCTTAAACCATACACGGCTGATGTACAGCTGCAACCTTTCTGAAAACTTTGCGGAAAGGCAGCTATCTCATACCACTTGCCTAAATATTTTTCTAGGTCAACCTTGTTTACGGTTTGCAATGGTTTATCCTGCGCTCTTAAAGCTAATGCAGCTATCCCGGCAATTCCTAAAAATGCTGCTGTGGCTAAAATTGGTTTCTTCATGATATAAATAACCATTTGCTTTGCCAAAAGTTTATACTTCGTCATTTGATTTTAAATCTAAACAATATCCAATACACCATGTTAAAATAGCAAGTAGATCTTACAACTATGAGTGATATTGCTAAACGATTCCCGGAAAACCCTCTCCTTTCGCCTAAAGATGTTACCCCAAGTATGCAGGGTATTCATGTAGCCTGTTTATTAAACCCGGGCGTGTTTAGGTTTGATGGCAAAATATGGCTTTTAGTAAGGGTGGCCGAACGGCCGCAACAAAATGAGGTTGTTGTTTCCTTCCCCATATTAACTGCTACCGGCGAGACGGAAATAATGGAGATAGCCCTTACCGACCCTGAATTAATATCCACCGATGCACGGGTAGTAAGATATAAAGGAGTTGATTACCTCACTACTCTATCACACCTGCGTTTGTTCTGCAGCACTGATGGCGTAAATTTTGAAGAACCCAAAGATTATCCGAAGCTATTTGGATCTGGCATGTTGCAAACCTTTGGTATTGAGGATTGCCGGGTTACCTTTTTGGAGGATAAATACTGGTTAACGTTTACTGCCGTATCTGACAGTGGCGTAGGTGTAGGTATGCGTACTACTACCGATTGGAAAACATTTGAATCGCACGGTATGATTTTGCCGCCCCATAATAAGGATGTGGCCATATTTGAAGAAAAAATAAACGGCCTTTATTATATGTTGCACCGCCCCAGCAGTGTGGATATTGGCGGCAACTATATTTGGTTGGCACAATCGCCGGATGGTGTGCATTGGGGCAACCATAAATGCATTATTAAAACCCGTCCGGGCAATTGGGATAGCGCGCGTGTAGGTGCAGGCGCGGCCCCTATAAAAACCGAAAAAGGCTGGCTGGAAATTTACCATGGCGCCACGCTTGAACATCGGTATTGCTTAGGGGCTTTTTTGATGGACCTGGACGACCCGTCGAAAGTTATAGCCCGTACACTTGACCCTATCATGGAGCCTTTAGAGCCTTACGAAGTGAGCGGATTTTTTGGCCATGTAGTATTTACCAACGGGCATGTTATGGAGCCTGATGGCGATACGATTACTTTTTACTACGGTGCAGCAGACGAGTTTGTTTGTGGTGCCAAATTTTCATTGAAACAAATTTTTACCGCCTTAGGCGTATAGCAGCAGATACATTTTAGATAAGCGACTAATTATTTAACAATTTCTAAAACTATACTAATATGAATGGAATATCACCCTGGGCGGCTGCCGCCAGCAATACTTTTGCAGACGATGACTTGTCTGCCATTTACACCAAACAATGCGGTGATTTTGAATTTACCGCGCATTTAATTAACGACTCCCTATGGATATTGGCTACCTGGCCAAAGGGTGGTAAACTGGCATTCCGTACAGCTTATTCGCCTGAGGGAGAACTAAGTATTAAAAAACAACAGGAAAACAACAATGGTGCCAGCTTTTCGCTTAACTCTGTAATTGGAGAATTTGATGTGGATATTATTTTCCCTAATAGTGAGCATGATATTTTAAGATACACCACATCATTAAAACCACAAACCGATTTATTAATACCTTTTTGGCCGAGAGATATTATTATCCCCGGCAAAGATGGCAAAGCAGAAAACACTGCTGGTAACATACGCACCAGCCAGGTGGGCACACGATCGGGATTGATCTATTTTAATATCAACCGGCCCAAAGCAGGTTCGGTAATGTACATGCAAAACCTTACCGCGCTAAATGACTATTTCCTGCAAACGGAAACATCAGGCGCAGAATTGGTACGTGGTGAGTGGCCGGAGTTGGGGTTTGCCCTACCACCTGCTATAAAAAAACCGCTTGCTGCCGGTAAACAGGTGGTTATATCTGATGCTTTTGTAAGCTTTAGCCAGGAGTTACCTGATGATGAGGCCGCAATGGTTAGGCAATACCTAAACATGATGGCTGATATTTATCTGCAATTACCCTTACCGCAAACCAAATATAACGACTGGCCAACTATAACCAATAATGGATTAAGGGACCTAATAGAAAACCACGGCTGTTGGCAACAGGTTGGTGGGCATGGCTATTTAAACGCTTATGTATCTGATTATGACACGCCACCCGAAATTATGGTGCAACTGGCCGTATTACTGCCATTGATAGATTATGTGGAGTGGAACAAAAGTGAACTGGATATTATCCGAAAAATTAAAGACGGATTGCCTGCATTTTATAATGATGACCTGAAGGTTATTATGCGCTGGCATCCTAAAGCCGAAGGGCAATTACAGGACGAAGAAGAGCAACGACAGCCCCGCACCATGGACTCGTGGTACCTGCATCATCCGTTGCTTAATCTTTCAAGGCTGGCACTTAAAGGCGACAAAGAGGCTCGTCGGCTTTTTATGGATTCATTAGAATATACTATAAAAGTAGCTCATCAATTCAACTATACCTGGCCGGTGTTTTACCATATGGAAACATTGGAGGTTTTAAAAGCTGAAACAGAACCTGGTGAAGGCGGAGAGAAAGATGTAGCCGGAATTTACACACTTGTAATGTTACAGGCTTATGAGCTCACGAAAGAAAAACGCTACTTAAATGAAGCTGAGAAAGCAGCTAAAACCTTGCAAGGCATGGGATTTGACCTGTTTTATCAAGGTAATAATACCACCTTTTCGGCTAAGGCTTTATTGATATTATACAAGATCACCAAAAACCAATTGTATTTAGAGTTGAGTTATTTGTGCCTTGCAAACGTATTTAATAATGTGCAGTTATGGGATTGCGACTATGGTTATGGTAAAAATTTCTCTAGCTTTTTTGCAGTGTTCCCGTTAAGTAATGCACCTTATACCGCCGCCTATGAAGAGGCAGAGATTTTCACCGCTTTACATGATTATTTACGCATTGCCGAAGATGTAGATATCCTCCCTTCTATAAAATTATTAACTGCCGAATTTATACGGTATTTGGTTTACAGGGCCGTTCATTATTATCCGCCAATGCTGCCTAAAGATATGCTATCAGAAGAAGTAAAAACAGGCGAACTGGACCCGAACCTATGGATAGTATTAGAAGATATGCGCGACGGTTGGGAAAAATGCGGACAAGTGGGCCAGGAAGTTTATGGTGCCGGCAACGCGTTTGGTATTTTACCAAGGCATTATATGATAGTACCGGATGAAGACTTTATGGTGTACGTTGACTACCCAACCGAAAGCTTTATCCCCAAAAAAGGCAAGCCAATTACCCTTACTATCAAAGGCGATCCGCGCTTAACTTGCCGTATGATGATAGTATCAAACGGAAAAAACAAACTGCCAAATTTTACGGTGACGGCAAAAGGGCAAAAACAAGAAATAAAAGTCATAAAAACCAAAGCTGGGAACTTAGAATATATTGTGAACGGCGGCCAGAAAATACATATCAAATGGTAAATAACTCACCTTCAATACTTTAAAGTAAAAAAGCCGGTTATGTGCCGGCTTTTATTTTGCACCCTATCCTTGATTAATCTAAAGGTAATTACATATCCACACTTATCTATAAAACAAACAGTTAATTAATTATAATGAAAACAATGATGATATATTTCATAAAATGTGCGAAATGATTTCCTATTTACTATTGAATTATATATCTTTAATTACCCCCTAAATAACCCAAACTAAGTTAATTTATACTTATTAGTATTGTTTTTTTAATTAATTAATAAGCTGTTGACTCTTAAACTGGGCTAATTAATTAAAACTTAATTTTTAGTGGCAAAAAAATCTTCTTCTAAATCTGTTCCTCATAAAAGTTTTGATGAAAAACTTTTCCGCTTGCTTGTGGCTCAGGTTAAGGACCATGCTATATTTATGATCGATCCTAACGGCTATATTTTAAGCTGGAACGAAGGTGCCGAACGTATTAAGGGTTATAAAGAAGACGAAATAATTGGAAAACATATTTCTGTTTTTTATACACAGGACGACATAGAAAATAATGAACCCCGGAAAAATTTAAATGAAGCGCTTATACACGGGAATTATGAAGTTGAAGGCTGGAGATTAAGAAAAGACGGATCGGAATTTTGGGCGAATATTGTTTTTACTACGCTATATAATGATAAGGGCCTTTTAACGGGGTTTGCCAAAGTTACCCGTGATATTACCGAAGAGAAAAAAATAAGCGACCACAAAACCAAGCTAAACATTCAGCTTGAACAACAGGTAATAGAAAACACAGAAAAAATTGTAGCCAATGAGCAGCGTTTTAGGCAGTTGATTGAGAATAGTTATGATGGCATTTCATTAATGGATGAAAATTTAAAGGTGATTTTCAGGAGCAAGTCTTCACAACGAATAAATGGCTGGACAAATGCTGAACGGGATTCGTTAAGTATAATTGAGCTTGCCCATCCCGATGATAGGGACTCATTAAAAAATCTCATCAATCAAATATTAAAAAATCCCGGGCTGCCTATTATTGCCACCTATCGCAGCAGGCATAAGTTAGGCCATTATATTTGGATAGAATGTGTTTATACCAATATGCTTAATGATGTAAACATTAACGCTATAGTATGCAATTTCAGGGACGTTACCGAACGGAAAGCAAAAGATGAAGAGATAAAAAAGAAAACGGCACAAGTAGAAAATATTCTGGAGAGCATAAATGAAGGCTTTATTGCTTTAGATAAAAACCTGTGTTATACCTATGCTAATAAAAAAGTTGGAGAAATGGTTAATCGTGACCCGGATTCGCTACTCGGCCAATATATATGGAGCGTATTTCCGGAAGCAATTAATACACCTACCTTTAATGCCTATGACAAGGCACTTAAAGAACGTAAATATATCCATTTTGAAGATTATTTTGAACCTCTAGACCTATGGCATGAAAACGATATCTACCCCTCGGAAAACGGAATATCTGTTTTTACCCGTGATATTACCGAACGAAAAAAAGCAGAAGCAGAAATACACCAAAATCATATCCGCCTATTAGAAGCTTCTGCTACCCAAGCAGCGATATTAGATGCCTTGCCCCCAGACATTGTATTGGTAAATGAAAAGGGTAAGATCATCGCCGTAAACGAGTCGTGGAAAAAATTTACGCTGGCTAATGACTTAGGTGTACCTCAGTTTGGAATTGGCTATAGCTATTTAGCCATTGCTGAGCCTATCACCGGGGTTGATAAAGCTACCAACAATAAAATTGCCAAAGGTTTAAAAGATGTAATTGTTGGCAACAAAAAGGATTTTTCGCTCGAATACAGATCCAGGCACTCATCAAAAAATATTTGGCATCAAATAATAATTGCCCCGTTGGCTGATAGTACCGACAAGGGTGCAGTTATTCTGCATATAGATATCACCGACAGGAAATTAGCCGAAGAAGCGCTGATACAATCCGAGGCTAACTTGCGTTCGGTTTTTGAAAACACCGACCTGATCATTGTATTATTTGATAATGATCTAAATATTGTTTCCTTTAATACCAATGCTAAAGAAAAAGGCCGTATCAATTTTGGCAGGAAATTAAAAGTTGGTGCATCCGCTTACAATTATTTCCCCAAAGAGCGTAAAACTCTTATACAGCAAATAGTACAAAGGGTGCATAACTGCCAGGAAACTGTTTGTTATGAAACCTCCTATTTTATAAACGAGAGTATAATTTGGTACGAGGTAAAATGGATATGTGTGGTTAATAAAGACAAAGAAAGTATAGGAGTAATATTAACCTTAAATGATATCACCGAAAAGAAGCGGACAGAATTAGAACGAGATAGAATGACTGCCGACTTAGTGCAACGCAATAAGGACCTTGAACAGTTTACTTATATCGTATCGCATAATTTAAGGGCTCCTGTGGCTAATATACGTGGGCTATCCAACTTACTCAATGGCTTTGGTGCTGACGATAAGGCTGATACCGCTGCCGCTTTGCAGGCACTGTCCTACTCGATAAATAATTTAGACAAGGTGATTATTGACCTTAATAACATTTTGCAGATTGGTAAGCAGGTTAACGAGCAAATAGAAATTATATCGCTGCCTGATCTGGTTGAAGAAATAAAATCAGGTATACATGAAATGATCCGCAAAAATAAGGCGCATATAACTTATGATTTTGATGCGGTGGATGAGCTAAATACTTTAAAGGGTTATATGTATAGCATATTTCAAAATTTAGTAATAAACAGCATAAAATTTAAACAACCGGGTATAAATCCAAAAATCGAAATAAGCAGTGCTATTGTAGGCGACAGCATCCATATATGTTTTAAAGATAATGGCAAAGGGATAGACCTGGTTAAAAACACCCCTCATCTATTTGGTTTATATAAGCGGTTTGACACCAGTGTTGAAGGTAAAGGAATGGGACTATTCATCGTAAAACTACAAACCGAAAGTTTGGGCGGTACAGTTAATGTAAAAAGCGAGCTTGATAAAGGAACAGAATTCATATTGGAGTTCCCGCTAAAACTTAAAAAGATGAAAGTAGTGCCCGACGCGAAACTTTAAATAATACCATGTAAAGCACCGCCCTGTTCGCCCATTTTATCTATTAACTTTTCAACTTCCGGGTCTTTTTCTAAAACAGGGGCATGATGTGGTTTTATACGGGCATCAATAATCAACGGGCCATTGCAACCCCAATGCTTATGCTCGGTAAACTCATTTATCCCATAAATATCATGCGACGGGTTACTGCGGGTAAAGGTTACCCAAACAAAATTGTTAATGTTTTGCGCGGTAAACTCAGCATTGTCACATAAAACCATTAATGGCAAACCGCCCAAGTCGGCTTCTGCTAGTTCTTCCTGTAAAAACTCCAGCATTAGCGGCATATCACTGGTACGTATGTTAGGCGGCACTTCAACAGCAAGTACACCCGGCATTACCATTTTAAAGTTTACAAACGGTCGGGGAAGGCCAAAACCTGCAGGTAATTCTGTCCATAACTCACGTTTAATATCGCCGGCAATTGTAACAGCTAACTTGCTGCCTGCATTTAGTCCGTCGCCGCTATAGTCTAAAGTATCTATAGTGGTTTTGGTATAAAAATGCAGATCGCGGGTTAAATCTATACGTTGTAATACGTGTTCTAAAAACCCACCGATATCGTTCACATTTAAATTGGGGTCGTCCTCCTGCGCGGCAATAAATAAATATTTGGCAAGGCTTAACTGGTTTTTGCCCAATATATGGTTAGCAATGGTTAGTATCTCCTGCGGTTTACGCCCCTTTAAATATGGCGTATAACGCTCGCTGCCGATGGCGAATAATAAAGGGTGTACACCTGCGGCATCTACCGCGTTTACTGCTTTTAAGCCCGGTATTTCCTGTGGCAAAGCTGATCCTGTAATTTCATGTATCAGTGCGCCAAAACTGGTATCCTCCTGCGGTGGTCGGCCCACTACCGTAAATGACCATATCGCATCCTTACGGTGATAAACATTATGCACTTTTAGCAGCGGGAAAGGATGCTTTAAGCTATAATACCCAAGATGATCCCCAAATGGGCCTTCGGGTTTATTATCATGCGGCATTACCGTACCGGTTATCACAAAATCAGCATCGGCAGATATGCAAAAGCCTTCATCATCGTAAAAATAACGGAACCGGCGGTTACCCAACGCACCGGCGAATGTCATCTCTGATAAACCCTCGGGCAGCGGCATAACTGCAGCTACCGGGTGTGATGGCGGACCGCCTACAAAAATGCTCACCTTTAAAGGCTCCCCTTTCGCGTTGGCCTTAGTTTGATGCACGCCTATACCACGGTGTAATTGGTAATGCAGGCCTATCTCTTCATTTAAAATATAATCGTTACCGGCCAATTGTATGCGGTACATACCCAGGTTAGCATTCATAATACCGGGCTTGTCGCTATCCTCGGTATATACCTGTGGCATGGTTACAAACGGGCCACCATCATTAGGCCAGTTTACAATTTGAGGAATATCGCTAATTTGGCAGCGCTGAAAATTGGAAATATTACCGCTTTTTATAGGTAAAGCCGATAGAGCGGTGAGCGCTACATTAGCATATTTAAATGGCTGCTTTATAGCTTTAAGCGGATCGCTTTTTATATCAACCAGGGTTTTTACCTTATCCAGCGTATCCCTGAAAATAAATTTGGAACGTTCTAATGTACCAAACAGGTTTGATACCGCCGGGAACTTACTACCCTTAACCTTCTCAAACAATATAGCCGGGCCACCATTCTCAAATACACGTAAATGAATAGCGGCCATTTGTAAATGAGGGTCAACCTCCTCTTTTATGCGTATGAGGTGGCCGTGCTTTTCAAGGTCGGCTATGCAGGCTTGTAAATTGGGGTATCCCATATTTGCTTATTAGTGGCACAAATGTACAAATTGAAAAAATGTATTTCTGTTAAGCTGCATTAAATGATATAGCAGATTTTTAGTAATTTCGGTTTTCAAACAAATATTTGATCTGACGGTGATGAATAAGATTACTTTATTACTAATAGCGCTGCTTTTTACCTGCAAAACTTTTGCACAGGCAGCCGAACCTGCAAAGTATAAAACTGCTGCCAATCAGTTTAAAGATCTTTACAACGAAAATAAAATAGATGACATTTTTGCCCTTTTTAGTGCCGAAATGAAAACAGCTTTACCCATTGAAAAATTTAAGCCTACTACTACGCAATTAAAATCACAATTGGGCAACTTGCTATATGTTGATTTTGTTAGTTATAGCGAGCCTTTGGCGGTTTATAAAGCCAAGTTTCAAAATGCTGCTTTTTTACTAAACATTTCATTAAATGATAATAACCAATTTACGGGTTTAGTATTAAGTCCGTACCAGGACCCAATGGCACGTTTAGCCATAAACGACCCCGACATAACTGAAACACCAGTATCTGTTAAAATATTATCAGGATCAATTTCGGGAACTTTAGCCATGCCTAAAAATGCGACCGGTAAAATTCCGGTAGTTATAATTATACCCGGTTCAGGGCCTGTTGACCGTGATGGTAATAGTGCAAAAACCGGCATAGCTACAAATACTTATAAACTAATTGCCGAAGGATTGGGCAAAAATGGAATAGCATCATTACGTTATGATAAACGTGGTATAGGTGAAAGCGTTAATACAGAGAAAGAAGAAAATACACATTTTGACGATAATATCGATGATGCATACACCCTAATAAGCTTATTGAATGAGGATAAACGCTTTTCGAAAATAATTTTAGCAGGACATAGCGAAGGTTCACTGGTAGGCATATTGGCAGGTACTAATGAAAATGTAAAGGGGTTGATATCAATTTCCGGTGCGGGCGTACCTGCTGAGCAGATACTAATGGAGCAAATGAAAGTACAGCCTGAGTATTTTGCCAAGGGTGTTAAAAAAATGTTAGACAGTTTACGCAGGGGGAAAATTGATAAGAATATTGACCCGGCCCTATATTCAATTGGCAGGCCAAGCATACAACCTTATTTAATGAGCTGGTGCAGATTTGATCCGGCGAAGGAGGTAAAACAAGTTAAAGTACCTGTTTTGGTTATACACGGTACTACTGATTTGCAGGTTAATGTATTAAACGCCGAAAAATTAAGGAAATCAAAAACCACCACAGTGTTATTAATAAATGGCATGAACCATGTGCTTAAAGAGGCCCCTATTGACCGGGAAAAAAACCTGGCTACCTATAAACAACCAGAACTACCGCTTAAGCCCGAATTGATAACAGGCATGGTTGATTTTATAAATACCTTAAAGTAACTTTTATAAGATACTTTATAGATTTGCAATAATGACTTGCAATCGATTACAATATTATTTAGCTTTATCATACCAATAAATATAAATCTTAAGGGTATGAAAGAATCGGAATTTAACCGCCGTAAATTTATTAAAGAGGCAGCCACCGCAAGTGCCGGCCTGGCCTTTTTATCAGGCTTATCTACAGATGCTTTAGCTGCTTATGAAGATGGCCCTAACAAGATCAATTTCATTGAGTCAGAAAAAACCATTATAAAACCTGCAGAAACAAGGATAAAGTTTGGTGTAATTGGTATTAACCATTCCCATATTAATTCCATGGTTGATGCGGTAACCCGTGGCGGTGGCGAATTTGTTTCCTTTTATGCCAAAGAACCTGACCTGGTAGCGTCATTTTCGCGCAGGTATCCTAAAGCAAAATTAGCAGCTAATGAAAATGCTGTTTTAGAGGACCCGTCCATACAATTGATCATGAGCTCAATTATACCTGATGAGCGTGCGCCCCTGGGCGTAAAAGTAATGCGCCATGGCAAAGATTACCTGGTAGATAAACCGGGTATAATTACGCTTGACCAACTGGCAGAGGTACGTAAAGTACAAAAGGAAACCAAGCGTATATATTCCATTATGTACAGCGAGCGTTTTGAGAATAAAGGCACGGTTAAGGCCGGCGAATTGGTGCAATCAGGCGCTATTGGCAAGGTGATACAAACCATTGGCCTTGGCCCGCATCAAATAAACCCACGTACCCGCCCTGATTGGTTTTGGGACAAAAAGCGCTACGGCGGCATTATCTGCGATATTGGCTCGCACCAGTTTGACCAATTTTTACATTTTACCGGCAGCACATCAGCTAGTGTACTGTTTTCAGAAGTAGGCAATGTAAATCATCCGCAATATCCATTATTTGAGGATTTTGGGGACGTAGTAGTGCGTGGTAACGGTGGTATGGGCTATGTACGTAATGACTGGTTTACCCCGGACGGGTTAGGTTCATGGGGCGATGGCCGTTTAACAATATTAGGTACCGAAGGCTTTATTGAGGTACGCAAGAACATTGATATTGGTTTACCTCAAAAAGGCGGAAACCATGTTTATATGGCCAATAAAAAAGAAACCGTAGTGTTTGATGCCAGCAATTTAGAACTGCCTTTTGGTAAGCTGTTTGTTGATGATTTGGTTAACCGTACCGAAACTGCCATGACCCAGGCACACTGCTTTTTAGCTACCGAATTGGCTTTAAAAGCACAAAAAAATGCGCAAAACATACCGCTTAAATACACCTAAGTTAATCAGCGTATTTTTTCACCATCGAAATGATCTCGTTCAGGTCAAATGGCTTGCGTAGGTAATCATCGGCCATACCGGCCTCGGCTATTTCCTGTATATTACTTACTGCCGAAATGATAACAATAGGTATATGGCTTGTAGCAGGGTTTGATTTTAGTTGTTTACTTATTTGCTGGCCATTGGCATCGCTTTTCCACTCGGTAAGCCAATTATCTAATAATATCAGATCGGGCTTAATCTTATCTAAAGATTTTAAAATTTTAGCTTCTTCTGAAGATACCACCTCATAACCCTGTTCCTCCAACACGTAAACAAGAGTATCCCTAATATCCTTGTCATCCTCAATAACTAATATCTTTTTGGTCATGATTGGTAGTATTATACAATACATAACAAACTATGGGTACTGTTTTGTTTTACCGTTGACCATTTTTTCTGGTTAATACAGCAACTTTACAATTGACAGACGCTTATTGAGGAAATACCAGGTTATAGCAGATTCGGCAACGGGGCTCATAGCTTTCCTTCTCGCCTAATAAGATGCGGTTTTTACCGGGCACCAATCTGTAGGAATATAAGGCAGGGTTACCGCACCTAACACATACGGCATGTACTTTGGTAACTGATTCGGCAATGGCCATCAATGCCGGCATGGGCCCAAATGGCCTGCCCTTAAAATCCATATCAAGCCCGGCAATAATTACCCTTACTCCCTTATTGGCTAATGCCGTACAAACCTCGGGCAGTTTATCGTCAAAAAACTGTGCCTCATCAATGCCTATTACCTGGGCATGGCCCGCCAATAATAATATATCTGCTGATTTTTTAACCGGGGTTGATATAATGGAATTTGAATTATGCGAAACCACATCCGTCTCGTCATAACGGGTATCTTGCTTAGGTTTAAATACTTTATAGCTTAGCTTGGCAATGCGAACACGGTTAATGCGTCGTAGCAATTCTTCGGTTTTGCCCGAAAACATAGAACCGCATACCACCTCAATACTCCCCCCACTTTCATTTTTTCGCTTAAATATATCCTCGGTGATCTGCATCCTAAATTTTTACCAACCTCTAATATCAGCATTTTAATGCTTATTTTTGGTAAGCATTTTTATACAAGTACCAGCTATGATGAAACAACAGGAAGTATTTAACAAAATAGGCGGGATCATAAAGGAAATTAACGATCAGTATCAATACCTGGAAAACATACAAGGGCAATTAAATGACCTTGAGCTTGAACTATTTGTTGCCAATACTCATTTTTTGGCAGACCATGCAGAAGTTCTGCGTAAAATAAATATACAAAATGCACCCGCTAAGCCTGTTGAAGATAAACCTATTGCCGAAAATCCAACATTAGAAACACCACCCAACCACGAGGAGGTGTTTTTTGAGCCGGTGATACAAACAGGTAATTCAATACCAAGAGATGAGCCCAAACCCGAAATAATTAGACATGAATTGGAGGTTGATGACAGTTGGGAAGATGATGATGCTAATATGGATATTGTTGGCGACCATGAAGAAGTATTTTTTGAAAATGATACAACTGTTGCAAATGAGCCAGAGCCCATCATTGATGAACCTGTGGAAGAAGTAAAAAAAATAGAGGAGCCTGTTATACCGTCAAGTAAGGCCGAGGTTGACGAAGTATATACCATCAACCAAAAAATATCGGCACAAATGGGCAAAACAGAGCCTGCACTGCTGCCTATTACTGATCTAAAATCGGCCATTATATTAAATGATAAACTGCTGTTTGTAAAGGACCTTTTTAATGGTTACAGCCTGGCCTATAGCGAAGCTATTGAGATATTAAACCGCTTTACAGGATTTGAAGAGGCTGATACGTTTTTGAAAAAGAATTACTCTGTTAAAAACAACTGGGATAGCAAACCCCAAACGGCCGAGAAGTTTTATGAGTTACTAAAAAGACGCTACGCGTAGATCATTCCCATTCGGTTACTATCCAGTTTGATCATAATAAATAGCAGGATAGTAAAACTCCATAACGATGAGCCCCCATAGCTTACAAAAGGCAATGGAATGCCTATAACAGGCACTAAACCTATGGTCATGCCTATATTAATCATTACGTGGAAGAAGATGATGGAGGCCACCCCATATCCATATATTCTTGAAAATGGCGATCGTTGCCGCTCGGCAATCACGATCAATCGCAACATCAAAAATAAATAAAGGCTTAAAACCACTACTGATCCTGCAAAGCCCCACTCCTCGCCTACGGTACAAAAAATAAAATCGGTACTTTGCTCGGGCACAAATGAATACTTGGTTTGTGTGCCATGCATATAGCCCTTACCCCATAATTTGCCCGAACCTATAGCAATCATTGATTGACGCAGGTTATAACCCTTGCCCCTATAATCTTTGGTTATACCCAGTATAATATCAATACGTGATTTTTGGTGCGGCTGTAAAACCCTATTATATAAAAATTGAACACTAAATACAAAGGCAATTGATGCAGCAAGTCCAATCAGCATGGTTATGATCAATCGCTTATTTCTTTTGAACAAATAAATAATTAATGCTGTAAAGGCTACTAACCCCGCAATAATATATAGCGGGTTATATAATATGGTAGTTACAAATAAAAATATGGCCAATACCGTACCAATTAAAAATAAGGAGGATAAACCCTCGCGGTACAACACAAAAATTAATGCGCAAAATACCAGTGCCGAACCTGCATCGTGCTGTAAAAGTATTAAACCGAGTGGTAAGCCAATTATACAAGCTGATATTAAAAATGATTTAACATCAGTAACCTTTACGTTGGCTGCGCTTAAATAACGCGCCAGTAAAAGACAGGTAGCAAATTTGGCAAACTCTGATGGCTGCAGCCTGAAGCCTCCCCCCATGGGTATCCACGACTGGTTACCGCCAACACTACGCCCTATAAGCAATACCATTATTAATAATACAATTGTGATAATATATATGGCAGGCGCCAAGGCTGATATAAACCGGCTTTCGAGCAATAAGATAACTATGGCAATTACTATTGATGATATGATGAATATGAACTGCTTGCCATAGTTAGCATCCAAATCAAGCAGGCTTCTATTATTAGCATCGTATACTGCCGAATATATATTTAATAACCCAATGGTACACAATGCCAGATAAATCAATATAGTTACCCAGTCTACATTAAAAAAGAAACTACGCTGCTGGGTACTCATCGTCTTTTAATTTAGTGAGCATTGCGGTTAATTTGATGCCTGGATTTTGCTTACCATTTGGCAAACCTCTTTTTTTTGAATTAGACTGACTGTTTGCTTTCACCACCTCCTTTTTAGTGGTATCAGCAAGTATTTTGCTTTTAGGCTCGTTTACCTTTATCTCCGGCAACAAGTTCTTCTCTATATAATACTCAGGGGTAATACTAGATGGCCGCCTGCTAATGCTGTCTTTTAAATACTTTTCTACAATAAAACTTGCAATAGGCGCCGCATAAGTACCGCCATCTCCCGAGTTTTCAACTACTACCGCAATTGCTATTTTAGGATTATCACGCGGGGCAAAAGCAACAAATACAGAGTGGTCCTTACCATGGTTATTTTGTACTGTACCGGTTTTTCCGCACATTATTATACCGGGTATTTTTGATCCCATAGCTGTACCATCATCAACCACCCTTTGCATACCATCAATAACCTGCTCAAAATATTTAGCGTCAACATCAACATAGTTTTTTTCTAAATACTCTTGCTTTATTACCTGTTTGCCCCCAATAGCTTTTATCAAATGTGGCTTATAATAAAAACCCCTGTTAGCAATAGTTGCCTCGATATTGGCCATTTGTAATGGTGTTGCCTCCACTTCACTTTGTCCAATAGCTAATGATAATATGGTGCTTGACCGCCACCCTCCTTTACGGTAGTTTTTGTTATAAAGATCGGCACTCGCCAGTATACCTTTATTTTCCTCAGGTATATCTACATCCAACTTTACACCAATGCCAAATTTGGTTACTTTTTTACGCCATTCGGTATAGCTGGCTTCGGTAGCTTTGCCTCCTCGCGCATTCATTATTTTTTCAAACACCATTGAAAAATAGCCATTGCATGAACCGGCTATGGCGCCGCTTAAATTTACGTATCCGTGTACGTGAGTACATTTCATTGTACGGCCTCCGGTTATAGACCTGTAAGAGCCGGGGCAAAAATAACCGGTAGCAGGATTAATAATGCCTTCTTGCAATGCAATTAACGCGCTAAGCGGTTTAAAAGATGAGCCTGGCATATAGTCTACCTGTATAGGCCTTTGTAAAAGCGGCTTATAGGGGTTACTTCTTAAAGCTTTATAATTAGCACCTCGCTTGCCGGTCATCAAATTAGGGTTATAAGTTGGGGCACTAACTAAACATAATATTTCTCCGGTTGATGGTTCAATAGCCACTATACTGCCTACTTTATTTTTCATCAATGTTTCACCCAGTTTTTGCAACCTAATGTCAAGTGATGAGGTAAGCCGCTCGCCAGGGACAGGAACCGTATCTCTGGCACCATTTTCAAATGCGCCCTGCGGAATGCCCCTTGAGTTTACAAGAATATTTTTCACACCCCGTTGCCCACGTAAAACCTCTTCATACTGTTTTTCAATCCCGGTGATGCCTATATAATCGCCCTTGTGGTAGTATCCGCCTGATTTTGCGATTTTAGCATCATTTACCTCGCCAATATATCCTACAAATTGTGCAGCTATTGAGTCAGGATATGAACGTATGGGATGGGGCTGTACTGTAAAGCCGGGAAATTCAGACATACGTTCTTGTAAAGATGCATATAGCGTTGTGCTTAATTGTTTTTCGAATTGATAAGGAGCATTAGGCGATTTAATTTTAGCTTCATTAAAGCGATCATCAAAATCTTCTTTAGTAATATCAATTAATCGGCAAAATTCTAATGTATCAAAAGGTTTCACATCTTTTGTTACGATAGAAACTTCGTAAACCAATTCATTGGTGACCAAAGTTTTGTTATTTCTATCCACTATTACACCACGCGCGGGGTACTGTATAAAACGCTTTATAACGTTTCCATTAGCTATAGTAAGATATTGGTCGTCAACAATCTGGATATAATATAACCGTGCCAGTAAAATCAATACTACCGTTATGAAAATACCGGCAATGATATATCGTCGCTCAAAAAAATTATTCATTTACGCTCTTTTCTCCTGTAAAATAACAGTCCGGATAACAACATTAAAAATACAGTAAATATCGAGCTAAAAACAACCCTGCTCAGGGTATATTCAATTTCTTCTAAGCGAAAAACTTCAAGGTTGAAAAGGAAAAAATGGTGCAATAATGTAAGCACCAAGGCATAAGTAAAAAACCACCTGAAACCCATTATGCTTAAGGTAGGTTCCGGTTCGTTATCAAAGCCATCTTTTTGTACAGTGACACTGATAAATATAACACGTACCAATGCCAGTAAAACACATGAGGCGGCGTGTAAACCGGGCGTATTATAAAACGCATCAATTGTCAAACCCAATATGAATGATAATGGAAAAAGCAAAATATTAGGCGTCTCAAACGGAAGCAATAAAATAAATAGAATATATAAATATGGTGTTGACAGGTTATACAGTGATATATTTTTCAATAAAAAAACCTGTATAAAAACCAGCAAAATAAACCTGATCAAGTTTATAATTAGCGTCCTACTCATCTTTCTTCTCCAGGGCCTCCAATCCCGCTTGCTCTAAAGCTAATTTGTTATAGATAACCGTTACATAATCTAACTTGCTAAAGTCAACAGAAAGCTTTACATCCATATTTAAGAAAAAACCACCACCTTTTTTTGATAGCAGGTTGCTAATTTTACCGATAGAAATTCCGGCAGGAAACAGTGACGCATCTGATGTAACCACCATATCGCCTATTTTAGGTTGCGCGTTGTTTGATACATCATATAATAAGCCCATGGTTGGATCAAGGTCCTCTCCCCATTTAAATGAGCCTCGGTCTTTGGTACGCGCTATCATTGCGCTTATTATGGTTTGTTTATGCAGCAATGACCTTACAACAGCCAGCTGCGGACTTACATGCTCCACAATGCCCACTACGCCCGAAGCTGAGGTAACCCCCATACCTTTTGCAATACCCGCTTTACTACCCATATTAATAGTTAGGTAATTGTTGCGCATATTAACCGAGTTGCTGATAACCTTAGCTAATATATGCGTGTATTGTTGTTTATAAATAGTATCAATTATGATTTGTTTAGTTACCGTGTCAACCAGGAAGGATGATTTAAGCTGATTTCTTAAACGGGCATTTTCAAGGGCAAGGCTATCATTAGCTTCGCGTAACGATAAATAGCTATTAAATTCACTTACCCTTTCATACAAGGTAGCAGATACTTCATTGGTACTATTAATAAAGGTGGCTTTTTGGAAAGAGTTGTATTTGATGTAAATAACCAGCGCACTTATCTCAAATATCAGGAATAAAAAAAATGCGTTGTACTTAGTGATGAATATAAGTAGATTTCGCATTGGTTGTGGAGATTAAAGATTAAAGATTGAAGATTGGTGAATTAGTAAAACTAATCTTTAATAACTAATCTTCAATCTTTAAATTACTACTGCATTAAAAATTTAAAATTACCAATATTTTTAAGTGCTGTGCCTGTACCACGTACTACTGCACGTAGCGGGTCTTCGGCAACGTGAACAGGTAGTTTGGTTTTGGCAGCTACTCTTTTATCCAGGCCACGCAATAATGCACCGCCACCAGTTAAATAAATACCTGTTTGATAAATATCTGCCGAAAGCTCCGGCGGGGTTATTTCCAACGCTTTTAATATCGCCTCTTCAATTTTCGATATTGATTTATCTAAACAATGTGCTATTTCGGTATATGATACCATGATCTGTTTAGGTACACCGGTCATCAGGTCACGACCCTGTACAGCGAAATCGGCCGGTGGATCTGCCAGTTCAGGCAATGCGGCACCTACTTCAATTTTTATTTTCTCGGCAGTACGGTCACCTATCATGATATTATGCTGGCGGCGAATGTACTGAACGATATCAGAGTCAAAGTTATCTCCCGCTACACGGATAGATTGATCGCAAACAATACCTGATAAGGCAATAACCGCTATCTCGGTAGTACCACCACCGATATCAATGATCATGTTACCCATAGGCTCCTCAACATCAATACCAATACCTACCGCGGCAGCCATTGGCTCATGTATCAGGTAAACCTCTTTAGCACCGGCAATTTCGGCCGAGTCGCGCACGGCACGTTTCTCTACCTCGGTAATACCCGATGGTATACAAATAACCATACGCAATGATGGAAAAAACCATCCTTTGCCTTGGTTGATCATTTTGATCATGCCGCGTATCATATGCTCGGCAGCGTTAAAGTCGGCAATTACACCATCCTTAAGCGGACGTACGGTACGTATATTATCGTGGGTTTTGCCTTCCATTTGCATGGCTTGCTTGCCAATGGCAATAACCTTATTGGTTACTCTGTCAAAAGCTACTATTGACGGTTCGTCAACAACAACTTTATCATTATGTATGATGAGGGTGTTTGCAGTTCCCAGGTCGATCGCAATCTCTTGCGTAAAAAAATTAAATAGGCCCATGTATAGTATGCTTCAACAATTGTTTACAAAGTTTATAAATATAACTTTAAAAACATTAAATAATTGCCATTTAAACCGTTAAAATATTCTTTTAATTATATTATTATTAATGTTTAAAGTGGCGCACCCCGGTGGTTACCATTGATATGTTTTTTTCATTACACATAGCAACAGAATCCTGATCTTTTATTGAGCCCCCGGGTTGTAAAACCGCCAGTACGCCTGCCTCGGCAGCCAGCTCCACACAATCATTAAAAGGGAAAAACGCATCTGATGCCATTACTGCACCGTTCAAATCAAAGCCGAAACTATTGGCTTTAATAACCGCTTGCTTTAATGCATCAACCCTTGAAGTTTGCCCAACACCACTTGACAATAACTGGTTGTTTTTAGCAAAAACAATGGTGTTTGATTTGGTATGCTTTACAATTTTATTGGCGAAGTATAAATCTTTCAACTCCTGCTCGGTTGGTTGCCTGTTGGTTACCGTTGTCATTTGCTCAGGGCTTTCAACTACTAGGTCCTTATCTTGCTCAATAACACCATTTAATAATGTTTTAAATTGCTTAACAGGTAATTCAACATGCTGGCGCACCAATATGATACGGTTCTTTTTCTCTAACAATATTTGCACCGCCTCGTCAGTATAGGCAGGTGCAATTAATACTTCATAAAACAGTTTGCTTATTTCGGTAGCTGTATCAGCGTTTATCTCGTCGTTGGCAATAATTACACCGCCAAAGGCCGATACCGGGTCACACGCTAAAGCATCTATCCAGGCTTGCTTAATTGATGAGCGACTTGCTACACCACAAGCATTGGTATGTTTTAAAATAGCAATAGTAGGCTCAGTAAATTCGTCAATTAAAGCAACGGCTGCATCAACATCTACCAGGTTGTTGTATGATAACTCTTTACCATTCAACTTGGTAAACATTGCATCTAAATTGCCATAAAATGTGCCTTGCTGATGCGGGTTTTCACCATAACGTAAGCTATAGCTGGTTTGAATACTTTGCTTAAACACAGGCATTGGCTCCTGTGCGTTAAAATATTGGAATATAGCTGTATCGTAATTTGAGCTGATGTTGAAGGCTTTTTGTGCAAAACGCTTACGCTGGTCAATGGTAGTTTCGCCGTTTTGCGCTTTTAATATATCTCCCAATTCAATGTAATCATTTTTAGATGCCAATATCACTACATCCTTGTAGTTTTTTGCCGCTGCGCGGATCAATGATATACCGCCTATATCGATCTTCTCTATGACATCATCATGGCCAGCGCCTGATTCAACAGTTTCTTCAAAAGGATAAAGGTCAACAATAACCAAATCAATTTCCGGTATCTCGTATTGTTCTAATTGTTGCTTATCGCCCGGTAAACTACGGCGTGATAATATGCCGCCAAATACTTTTGGGTGCAAAGTTTTAACACGGCCACCTAAAATAGACGGGTACGATGTTAGATCTTCAACAGCTATTACATTAACACCAAGGTCGCGGATAAACGTTTCGGTACCGCCGGTAGAGTAAATATTTACACCTAAACGGTTCAATTCGTGAATAATAGGCTCCAGGTTATCTTTATAATAAACTGAAATAAGGGCATTTTTAATTTTTACTGACTGACTCATTTACTGGGAGAATTTTGAGCCGCAAAGGTAATGATTTAGTTAATTAGTGATTAGTTAATTAGCGATTAGTTTTAGAATTAATTATGATTAAGATTTCATCTTTTTTAAAAGGTTCTCAATAACCTTCGGGAAATACTGATGCTCCAGTTGCTGGCCCTTAAACTTTACCATCTCCAGGTTATCACCGGGTTCAATTTTAAATTTTGATTGATGGATGATCTCGCCCTCATCAAATTGGTCGCTGGCAAAGTGAATAGTAATACCAGATTCTTCTTCACCAGCGGCTAATATAGCTTTATGCACGTTGTCGCCATACATACCTTTGCCCCCATATTTTGGTAACAATGCCGGGTGCAGGTTAATTATTTTATTAGGGAATGCTTGAAGCAGATCAGGTGGTACCAACCATAAAAATCCGGCAAGCACTATCAGGTCAACCTGCAGGTTTTTTAATATCCTGATCACATCATCGGTATCATAAAATTCCTGACGGGTAAATATGTGCGAGGGTATCTCAAAATTATCGGCACGTTGCAATACATAGGCCGAAGGGTTATTAGTCAATATCAGTACAACTTCGGCTTCGGTGTGGCGTTTAAAATGCTCCATTATTTTTTGGGCATTTGATCCGGAGCCTGAAGCAAAAATGGCTATTCGTTTTTTCATTAATAGTATGTTTCTACTAAAGGTATTTTCAAATATAAAATATTAGGCCTTAAATACTACTAATTTATGGTTTTTGCCTTATAAAGCCATATCGCCTTATTTTACGCGGTACCGTGGTCGAAAAATTTGACACCGGCCCGGTTTCAATTACCATTGAATATAAACCTAAATTAATAATGCGCGAAGTGGAAAAAGGTTTTGAGGTACCCACAGCAGTAGTGTCCTGGGCCGTCATATCAACATATAAAATAAGCTTATCAGGCGATAGCGACCAGTTGCCCGAAGTGCTTTGTTGTCTACATTCAAAATTGGTGTAAGTACAGCTATTATCTGTTTTAAACGAAAATATTTGAGTAAGCGGGCAATTGGTATTTAATGTTTCGGTTGATGTAATGGCTTCGCCCAAATAGGTGGTTTGTGTTATGGATGCCAACTGCCAGCCACCGGAGGTCAAAGCAGATTCAATAGTTCCTTGCGCAGCTTTTTTGCACGAATTTATAGCCATCGCAATGAAAATCAATCCCAATAAAAAAAGCAGTTGTGTTTTATTTCTCATTTAGTGCGCTCAGCAAAAATAAAGATTGCCGTGTAAAGCAACTAATTATAAACACTTTTAAATGATTATTATTTTAAACTGTATGTCATTTCGACCAAAGGGAGAAATCCATGGAGCGATATGCAGATGTATAGATTTCTCGCTATGCTCGAAATGACAAGGAGGGTTATTTTGGCTTGCTCAATAAATTCACAAACAACCTATACGCGCCCGGCACCCCGGCAGGCAACTCCCTGAAAAATGCCAATGAGGTATAAATAAACCTACCCTTTCCGTAATCGCCTACTATTAATGAACCGTTATTAGGTGCTTCACCCGGATCATTCATTTGCAAGGGGGTTTTATATTGCGGATCAATATTGCCTACAAAATACAACCCGCGCTCTTGTATCCAGCCATCAAAATCGGCCTGGGTTATTTTATTGGGATAATTTAACACCGGGTTTTGCGGGTCCAAAAATGTTACTGCTGCAAACTCATCAGTAACCCTTTGATTTGCGGGACGGAAAGGATAAGGGCCTATTTGAGGCACTGCCAAACCATTATTATTATTGTATTGCACCACCATATTTCCGCCATTATTTACATAGGCCATTAATTTAGACTGCTCAACTGCTAAACGCTTATTCACGTTGTAAGCGCGTACTCCTGTAACAATGGCATCATAAATAGACAGGTCACCGTTTACAATATCATTCTCGGTCAACTGGTGTACCTCATAACCTACCTGCGTTAAAGCATCGGGAACAAAATCGCCCGCTCCTTCTATATAACCGATTTTTTTACCGGCAACTTTTAAATCAATATAAACCGCTTTGGCTTGCGATGGCGGGAATAAAGTTATGGCAGGTATATGCTCATAACGTATGCGCTCTACACCCATCGAATAATTTTTACCACCCACAGCCACTACTGCTTCTAAAACGCTGGTGCGTGGCTGCGCGTTGGTTGGTGTTAACTGGAAAGTAGCTATCCATTCATCGCCTTTATTTTTACCTGTAAAGTCAACTTTTTCAGGTGTGATCTTCCACCCGGCAACAGGTTTAATACTGATACTGCCGTCTGCTTTAGTAAAAGCTTGCAATTTTACTTGTACAGTTTGTGCCTGTTGATTACTGAAAATATACCCTTTGCTGGCAATATCAGCAGCTACCGGCGGACCAATTTCAAGCGGCTGATAAACCTCGCCCCTTACCGGGTCAACATATTTGTAATATAACCTTCGGTCGAAAGTTATTGACTTACCTGCAATTGTAAATTCATATGTGATAACCGGTAGGTCCGGGTTTTCAGGACTACCAACTTTTAAAGGGTCATTAACAGTATAAATGCCGATAGGATGCGGCGACTCAAGCCAGTAAGGCTGCGTATATTTATCAGCTACTGTTATGCTGTTAATAGTTTGAACAGAATTTGCCGGTATTACTTTACCGCCATCAAACTTTTGTATGGCATGATGGTCATCAATACTATTCAATTTCACCTGGTCATTAAACCTGTTAATCACTTGTGAGCGTACCTCTATTTGGTCGTCTATTCCATAAGTTGCCTGCGTTGCATAACTCTCAAACCATAATCCCGCGCAGGCGGCTATTAGGTCCTTTAACTGTTTGCTTTTTTGCTCGCGCCAGTAAACGTCCGATACTTTTTCCACATCACCTAATAACTGCACTAAGGCAGGTACCGATTTGCTTGGGTCCTCGGCATTATAACTTTTCTTTATAGCTGCCAGTTTATCAGCTATAGCCGCGCCGCCGTTTACTCTTGCCCAAGTGGTATTCACACCATCCATTAGGTCAGTCGTTGCGGGGTCGCCAAAAATATTATTAAAGCTTTCAAAACTTTCGCCGCGTTGTTTTGCACTACCAAACCCTTGTGATTTATGGTTCGACCGGCTATCAGCAGCAACCTCGCCATAACCTTTGCCAATAAGCGGGTTATATACACCCACATTTATCCTCAACTGCCCATTGCCACCTCCGGCGGGGCCACCACCATTTAATAGTATGCGTTTAGCCTGCCATACTTGCACATATTTTAACTGTTCAGGGTATTTGGTAGGATCAGCAGCTAATGAAAAAGCCTCACGTGCCAGTATGCCTGATGAAGTATGATGACCATGCCCGCCGCTGCCATCAACATTAAAACGACATATAATTACATCCGGCCTGAATTTACGTATGGCCCAAACCACGTCTCCGAGAACTTTTTCCCTGTCCCATATCTTTAAAGTTTCCTCCGGTCCTTTTGAAAAACCAAAGTCGTTTGCGCGTGTAAAAAGCTGCTCGGCACCATCAACACGGCGCGCAGCTAAAAGCTCCTGTGTTCGTATCAAACCTAACAATTCGCTTTGCTCATTACCTATCAGGTTTTGGCCGCCATCGCCACGCGTTAAAGCGAGGTAAGCAGTGCGGTAATGCTTTTCCTGCGCCAAATAAGCCAGCAGCCTTGTATTTTCATCATCGGGGTGTGCGGCAACATAAAGCACACTGCCCAATACATTTAAATTTTGGAAATTTTGTTCAATAGCTATTCTGTCAGACGGAGGTGCAGATTGTGAAAAAGCCGGCGCAACAGCCAACAATAACAGAACATTTAATGCGATACGCTTCATAGCGGTAATTAGGATTGTAATGAGTTGGTTTAAATAATCAATTATAAAACAAATAATTTAAAAATCAATGTAACTATTATAGCTACATTGCAATTAATTAATCGATTGATTAATTTTTTATGCCTGACAGTCAATAACTTATAAATATGAAGATAAAATAATCTTTCATTAATCAATCGTTTGATTAATTTTGCACATCGAATAAGAAAATGGACAAAGATAAAATAGACAAAAAAGACTACATACTGGACGTTGCCGAGCGCATATTTTCAGAGAAAGGTTTTGATGGGGCCTCTACCCGCTTAATATCAGGCGAGGCCGGTGTTAATATGGCTATGCTGAACTATTATTTTGGCTCAAAAGAGGGCTTGTTCCTGGCCATATTTGAACGCAAAATTTCCAGTTTTCAAAACATTATGCAAAGCCTGGGTAATGATAGTAGCATGAATTCATGGGATAAGATCCAAACTTACGTTGAAATGTATGGCGAAAAAGTTGTAAAAAACAATTGCTTTCAAAAACTGCTTTACCGCGAAATGGGCATGAGCCGGGGTAGTGACCTGTCATTTAAACTACGTGATATGCTGATGAAAAACGTAGCCGAACTGGATAAGATACTTCACGAGGGTATTGCCAACGGCGAGTTTAAAAAGGATATAGACATCCCTATGGTTATTGCTACCCTATTTGGCACAAAAAGTTACATACTTAATACACCCTTAATATCGTCAGCACTATTAGGATACGATATACAAGACGATAAAATGATTGAGACTAATCTTAAGCCTCAATTAAAAAGCTACATGAAAAACCTGCTAAAATGCTATCTACTTACCAACAATGAATAAAACAACTTATATGAATACCACAAGTTACCCGTTAAAAAAAGCGCTGCTATTTGCCTTGCTTTTAACTGTAACTGCCTTTACTACGATTAGCGCGCAGGACAGAACTATTACTATTAATGAAGCCATACAATTGGGTTTAGAAAACAGTAAGGTTTTAAAACTATCGCAATCAAAAATAGACCAGGCTGTTGCAGAATACAACCAAACCAAGGACCATAACTTACCTACCGGCGGGGTAAGCTTTACTTACAACCGGGCACAAATTCCTGCCAACAAACTCAACTTTGGTGCAGAGACTATTATGTTGCCAACCAGTGCTAATGCATACCTGGGCATGTTGTCATTAAGCGAAACCATTTTTGGGGCGCATAAATATAAATACGCGCTGGAGTCGACCAATTTGCTTACGCAGATAGCGCGCTTGGATGCGGTAAAAGATAGAACGCAGATAACTTATGATATTATAAGCGCCTACTATAACCTGTACAAGGTATTACAAAGTCAAAAAATAGTTAACCAAAATTTAACTACGCTTGATGCGCAAATACACCAGGCACAACGTTTTTTTGAGCAGGGCATAGTAACCAAAAATGATGTATTACGCTTCCAGCTACAACGCTCAAATGTAGAGTTAACCGGCATCGACCTGGAAAGCAACCGTAAGATCATTAACTATAACCTGAATATTTTATTGGGCCTGCCCGAAAGTACCCGTTTAAATATTAACCAGATAGTTGAGGGAGACAAACAACTGGCGCCGTTGAGCAATTATATTGATTCGGCTTTATCAAGTCGCAAGGAAATTGCCCAACTTGATTTGCGCAGTAAAATTGCTGAAACCAATATTAAAGATATTGAGGCTAATACCAAGCCCACTTTAGCAGCATCGGCTGGTGCTTATTATATAGATGCTTCGGCTAATCCGTTACCACGAAGCGGCAGTTTTATTACACCTATTACCGTTGGGTTAACTGCTTCATGGAACTTCAGTTCGTTATGGTACAATAAAAACAAAGTCGCGGCAGCAAAAATCCAACAAAACGAGGTGAGCATTAACAAAGGTATTACCATTGACTATGTTAAAAACGAGGTTAACCAAAACTATCAGAATTATTTGACCGCTTTAAACAAGATCAAACTATTGCAGACATCAATAGAGCAGGCAGGCGAAAACAACAATATACTGGGCTCTAAATACAAAAGCAATATCGCTTCGGCTACTGATAAGGCCGATGCTGAAACCTTGCTATACCAGGCACAAATTAATTTAGAATTGGCTAAAGCTGATGCAGGATTGGCTTACTATACTTTACTTAAATCAACCGGAAAACTTAATAAATAATACAACACAATAATGGCAAAAGAAGCTACAACTCAGGAAACAAAAAAACCCAACAGGGTTATCCCCATCATATTAGGCGTTATACTTTTAGGAGGCGCATTTTTTGGGATAAAACAATATATATACTACGGTAAACACGTAGATACCGACGACGCGCAAATTGATGGCGATATAAGCCCGGTAGTAACCCGCGTAGGCGGATATGTAGATAGCATATATTTTGAAGAGAACACCCATGTTAATAAAGGACAGGTACTTGTTAAAATTGACGATCGCGATTTTAAAGTAAAATTAGAGCAGGCGCGTGCGGCACAAATAGGTGCAAGTGCCGGTGTAGATGTGGGCCAATCACAAATATATACTACGGCTACAAACTCGGCGGTTGCCAAAGCACAAGTTGAATCGGCACAGGCGCGTTTAGATAAAGTGAATAAAGATTATCAGCGTTATGCCAACCTGATCAAAGATGGCGCTATAACCCAACAACAATTTGACCAGGCAAAATCTGACCTTGATGTAGCACAAGCCAATCTTCGCGCAGCAAAAGATCAATACAAAGCAGCCGTTGAACAAGTAAGCACTACCCGTAGCCAGTTAACCGTTACCAATACCGGGGTAAGCCAAAAGCAAGTGGACGTTGACTTTGCCAAATTGCAATTAAGCTATACGGAGGTTAAGGCACCGGCAAGCGGCCTTGCTTCAAAAAAGAATGTACAATTAGGGCAACTGGTGCAACCTGGACAAACCTTGTTTGCCATAGTTAATGATAACAGCCTGTTTGTTACCGCCAACTTTAAAGAAACCCAGTTAGAAAAAATACGCAATGGCCAGCCGGTAAAAATTGAAATTGATGCCTATCCCGACATGGATCTTAAAGGCACGGTTTACAATTTTTCGCCCGCTACAGGTGCTAAGTTTTCATTGCTACCTCCTGATAATGCTACAGGTAACTATGTTAAAGTAGTACAGCGTGTACCGGTAAAGATCAAAATAGAAGGCAGCAAAGAAGATATGGCCAAGTTGCGTCCTGGAATGAGTGTTAGTGTATCTGTTGTAGTAAAAGACTAAATAAACATGGCTGAAACAGGCTTTAAAAAATGGATAATTACTATTACGGTTATCACAGCTGCTTTATTGGAGCTAATTGATACTACAATAGTAAATGTATCCCTGCCGGATATACAAGGCAACCTGGGTGCAACATTAGAAGACATTGCCTGGGTAGTTACCGGTTATGCGGTAGCAAACGTAATTATATTACCCATGTCGGGATGGTTAGGAAGCCGCTTTGGACGAAAAAACTATTTTCTTACTTCTATTGTCGTGTTCACCATTGCCTCGTTTTTATGTGGTAACGCCACCAGTTTAGATGAACTGGTAGTATTCAGGATATTACAAGGTTTAGCGGGTGGTGGATTAATATCAACAGGGCAAGCTATATTGTTAGAAACATGGCCACGCGAACAGGTAGGAACCGCAACCGCCCTATTTGGTTTAGGCGCGGTAGTAGGCCCAACAATTGGCCCTACTATTGGTGGTTATATAACAGACCATGCTTCATGGCGATGGATATTTTATGTAAATATTCCAATGGGTGCCATTGCCGCATTCTTAGCATATACCTATATAAAAGAAACACCGCGAGAAGGTAAAGGTAAACCTATTGACTGGTGGGGAATTGGACTGCTTGCTGTTGCCGTGGGAAGTTTACAAACCATATTAGAAAAAGGCGAATCGGAAGATTGGTTTGCTACAACCTACATTGTAGTGTTAACTGCCGCAGCAGTAATAGGAACATTATTATTTATATGGCGCGAGTTAAGTACCGACCATCCAATAGTAAACTTTGCTATACTTCGGCATCGCAGCTTTGCCATTGGTATGTTCACCTCATTTGTATTAGGATTTGGTTTATACGGTTCAGTATTTGTATTCCCTATATTTTGTCAAAATCTGCTTGGGTTTACCGCTCAGCAAACGGGTGAGATATTATTCCCCGGCGGACTGTGTACTATTGTAATGATGCCATTTATTGGTAAAATGCTGAACAAAGGCGTACCGGCCCAGTTAATGGCCACCGGCGGATTGATCCTGTTCTTTGTATTTACCACCATGTTAAGTAATTCTACCTTAAATTCGGGCACGGGCGACTTCTTTTGGCCGTTGGCGATACGCGGCGTGGGTATGGCATTATTATTTATACCATTAACTACTTTAGCCATAGCCGACTTAAAGGGAGCTGAAATTGGCCAGGGAACTGGTTTAAATAATATGATGCGCCAATTAGGCGGAGCATTTGGTATTGCTACTTTAACAACATTGATCCACCTGCGCCAGGGCTTTCACCGCAGTACTTTGATAGAGCACGTTAATCCCTACAACCCCGCGTATGTCGATCGATTTAATATGTTAGTGAACGGTTTTGTAGCTAAAGGAAAATCAACACTGGATGCTACTCAAATGGCTTACAAAGCCATAGAGGGCGCAGTAATTAAACAAACGTTTTTGTTAACCTATACCGATGCTTACTATATAACAGGCATAGTTATGCTGCTTTCTATTCCGTTACTATACTTACAGCCATTTAAGAAAAACGCTAAAGCACCAACAGACGTACATTAAACAATAAAAGCCGTTCCCCTATGAAAAAGAACGGCTTTATCCAAAAAAATAACAATTAAATTTTATTCCCCCCACGGTATCATATATGAGTGTTCGGAATGGTTTAAATCTTAGCTATAAAATTAGAATTTTTAATTTAAAATAACCTACAATTAATTGCTTTTTATTTGAAAAATTTTCCACATTTATAAAATCACGCTATAAGGTAAAAGGCTGTTATATTTGATCAATGGTATTCATACAATCCTTACAAGCATGGTGGCATGCGCAATCGTTGCTTGAAGTGGCGGGAGTTATAAGCGGTTTGTTATGTGTGTACCTGGCGGCTAAAAATATCATTTGGAACTGGCCGTTGGCTATTATTAGTGTAGTTATTTACATCTTCATTTTTTACGATAGCCGCCTTTATGCTGATATGGGTTTGCAGGTTTACTTTTTAGCAGTAAATATATACGGCTGGTACTTTTGGAGCAAAAAACCATCATCAGAAACAAAAACCCCGGTCACTTCAATAAAACAGCGCGAGGTTATATTATCGGCAGTAGCCATCGTAGTATTCACTTTCTTATTAGGGTGGTTATTACATAATCATACTATAGCTTCTTATCCGTATTTAGATAGCTTTTGCACCGCCTGCAGCATAGTTGCCCAGTTTTTTATGGCACGCAAGGTTTTGCAAAACTGGTTATTGTGGGTATTTGTGGATGTAATTTATGTGGGTATTTATATATTTAAAGACTTGCATTTAACAGCGATAATGTACGCTATATATATTGTTATAGCTTTGATTGGATACTTTGATTGGAAAAAAGAATACAGCAAACAGATTAGTTAATTTCGAATTTATATAGCGCGATAGACATTATACATGAACAAATCCGAAATCGAAAATCCGAAATCCGAAATCATTAAAATTGCTGTTGTTGGCCCTGAATCAACGGGAAAATCAACTATGTCGGCTTATTTAGCAGAACATTACCAAACGGTTTGGGTGCCTGAGTATGCGCGTGGCTATTGCGAAAAATTGACCGCCCCACCTACCTGGCAGGACGAGATCAATATGTTTGAGGGACAGGTTGCCTTAGAAAAGGAATATCTGCCCAAAGCCAATAAGTTACTAATTTGCGATACCACCTTTATAACCGTAAAGATTTGGAGCGACCAGATATTTGGTAAAGCACCACAACAGGTATTGGATGCTTTACCACAATATCATTATGATCTTTATTTGCTGTTAGATATCGATCTGCCCTGGCAGGATGACCCATTACGTGACTTCCCTGACCTGCGCGAACACTTTATGGAAGTATGGCATAAAGAATTGAAAGCCTTAAAGGCTAACTATGAGGTTATATCAGGTACCGGGCCTGAAAGATATGAGCGTGCTATAGATGCTATTGATAAATTTTTTTCAGCGCAGCAGTAACTTCCGGGTATTTAAATTTAAACCCGGCATCCTCAATTTTTTGGGATGATGCTTTGGTGCTTCCTAATACCACAATGCTCATTTCGCCAAATAACAGCTTTAACGCAAACGCCGGGACGTTGGGCAACCACAATGGCCGATGCAATTGTTTGGCGACTGCTTTGGTGAGTTGCGCGTTAGTTACCGGGTTGGGGGCAACCATATTGTAAGCGCCTCTTAATTCAGTATGTTCAACGCCGTACAGGTACATATCAACCACATCTTCGTGGTGTAACCAGGGTATCCATTGCTTGCCACTACCTAATGGCGAACCCGCTCCCAGTTTTATGGGTAGCGCCAATTGAGGCAAAGCGCCGCCATCTTTATCCAGCACTACCCCGGTTCTGAATTTTACTACCCGCAGGCCTAATTGTTCACCTTCATCAACCGCTTTTTCCCATTCAATACAGCAGGAGCCTAAAAAATCATGGGCAGGTTGGTCATCTTCGTGCATTAGTTCGTCGCCACGGTCACTATAATACCCTGTAGCCGATGCAGAAACAATGCTATTTATCTGGTGTGGTTTATTTTTTAAAAGCCCGTATATCAGCTCAATTGATTTGGTACGGCTTTCTATCAAATCCTTTTTACGCTCTTCTGTCCAACGGCCATCGGCTATGCCCGATCCCGCTAAATGAATAATCGTATCAACCCCATTAATGCAATTCTCATCTATGGTACCTTTTTGAATATCCCATAAGTAAGTTTTAACTCGGGCATCATTTCTTGGCTTTCTGCTAAGGTGACTTACCTTATATCCCTTTTCAAAAAGCGCGTTGGTTAATTTTTTACCTAATAAGCCGGTACCGCCGGTCACTAAAATATGTTTGCTCATTGTTTAAAGGTAACAAGAAATTGGGATGGGTGTTTGGGTTTACAACGCATGTCGCTACAATGACGCGTGGGAGGTTTAATAATTACCCCAATATCTCCTTAATATCATCCGCCGATAGAGATTTGATAAAGCTTTCCTCGGTGGTAATTAATGACCGTGCTACACTTAGCTTGCGCTGTTGCAGGGCCAGTATTTTTTCTTCCACCGTGTCTTTGGTGATGAATTTATAGATAAACACGTTTTTGGTTTGGCCGATGCGGTGCGTGCGGTCAATGGCTTGCTGCTCTACCGCAGGGTTCCACCATGGGTCGAGGATGAAAACGTAATCAGCTTCGGTCAAGTTCAAACCTACTCCGCCTGCTTTTAATGATATCAGGAACACACGGGTGCTTTTATCTTCCTGGAACTGTGTTACCACATCTCCACGGTTTTGGGTGCTGCCATCCAGGTAAACATAAGGTATACCCTGCTTATCAAAATGGTTACGGTAAATGCTTAGCTGCTTTACAAATTGCGAAAATATCAGCACCTTATGTCCGCCATCCAACACGGTAGACAGCGTATGTGTCACGTTCTCAAACTTACCCGAATCGCCCTCATATTCCTGGTCAATCATATACGGGTGATTAGCAATCTGGCGCAATTTGGTTAGCCCCTGTAAAACCTGTATTTGGGTCTTAGCAAAGGTGCCATCCTCCAGGCTTTTTAATAGTTCATTACGGTATTCAGATTTTACTTCCTCGTAAACCGCGGCTTGCTCTTCGCTCATTTGGCAGTAGAACAAGTTCTCGGTCTTAGGCGGCAGTTCGGTTGCTACCTGCTCTTTAGTGCGGCGCAGTACAAAAGGTTTTATTAATGCCTGTAATTTGCGTGCCTTATCCTCGTCCTTTTTCTTCTCTATTGGTGTTACAAACTCGTTTTGAAAATACTGCTGGCTACCTAATAAACCGGGGTTGATAAATGACATCTGCGTCCACAGGTCATTAACCGAATTCTCTACCGGCGTACCGCTCAATATCAGCTTATAGCGCGATTTAAGTTGCTTAACTGAATGGAAGGATTTAGATGAAGGGTTCTTAATATTCTGGCTCTCATCTAAAATAACATACTCAAAAAAGTACTTCTCCAATAGGTCAATATCAATACGACTGATGCCATAGGTGGTTATCACCACATCATACTTAGCAAAAGTCTCGACAGATTTGTGGCGGAACGTGCCTGTATGCACCATCAGTTTTAATTTTGGCGCAAACTTTTTAGCCTCGTTCAGCCAGTTATATATCAACGAGGTTGGCATAATAACCAGCGAAGTGCTTTTACCTCCTGCCGCTTCGGTATCCTCTTTATGTTTTTGAAGCAGGGCCAATGTTTGTATAGTTTTGCCCAAACCCATATCATCAGCCAGGCAGCCGCCAAAATGGTATTCCTTTAAAAAGTGGAACCAGTTATAACCGGCCTGCTGGTAATGCCTTAAACTGCCGGCAAAGTTTTGCGGCATAGATATTTCTTCCAGTTGCTCAAAGTCGGTTAGCTTTTGCAGTTTGCGGGTCATGGTCACTTCGGCCAGTTCGCCATCGGCCAGGTCATTTACCAAACCTATATGGTGACGGCGCAGTTTAAGCCCGTCGCCCGCTTCGCTAAAATGCAACAGATTTCCGTATTGCGAGAACCATTTTTCGGGTATCACCGCAATCTCTCCGGATGGTAGCGTAAATTCCTTTTTACGGTTAAGGATATGGTTTTTTAGCTGGATAAACGGAATGCTATATGGCCCAAAATAAACCACCGCATGGATATCAAACCAATCATTATCCTCCTTTACTTCAAGATCTATCTTGCTGGTACCAAATACGTATCGTTTTTGCCCTTCGGGTTGTTCAATTTCAAACCCTTCGGTTATTAATTGATCGTGATGTTGATTTAGCCATTCAAATACCGAGAATGAATAGTCGGCATCTTCCTCCTTATGATCAACCTCCAGGTTTTGAAATAGCGATGAGGTTATTTTTAACCCCAAACTTTCGAGTAGTTGCAGTTTATTTTTCTCCCATATTACCGAGCGTTTAATGCGGTGAAAGGTATAATCATCACCCTTGCGTTCCATCCGCACCGAGATAGGTTTGCCATCTCCGTAAGGGAAAATATAACCCGCATATTTAAAATAGAGCTGCAATTGCGATGTACCGCCATCCACATAAATAGGCTTTAGTACCGGGATAGCTTCGTGCTTTTCGGTGTCAATAGTAAAGCCTTCGGCATATACATTATGTTTTTCAATAAGCGGGGCTACAAATTTTTCAAAGTAAGGCTGTTCTGATGCGCGCGGGACGGCAATAAAGCGTTTGTTTAAAAATGGTAAAAGCTTCTTGCCCTCTATCTCTTTATCAAAATAATATAGTGTATCATCAAGCAGCATCCAGGCGGGGTGGTTGCAGATGATCTCGGCGTTTTTAAACATAAATTCGATACGCATTCCCTGATACTTGATTGTTGGGAAATAGCGTATCTCCTCCTCATTGCGCCTAAAGTGAAACAGCACCGAAGCTGCTTCTTCGGCTATATGCAATTTACGCTCGGCGGGATAGCCCTCCTTACTCATCAGGTAAACTTTTTTATTGCCTAACAAGTTCAACGCTTCAGCCATCCGTTTTTCCAATTTCGGGCGGATAGTATCAAAAAGTGTTTCGTTAAATATCTTGGCAAAAAACTCCGACGGGCGGATGGGTTTTTTATAATACCGCTTGATCACGTTGCCTTGCTCAATCTCTTCCAGTATTTTAATCAGTTTGGTATCCGTCTCGTCTATACAGTCGGCAAATTCGCCGGCGGTATTACTGAATAAGCGCTGGTGGGTTAGTGAAAATTCGCCATTGGGGTTTAGCTGTACAATGTGCGGTTCAATAACGTACGACAGGTACTCGTGCCGGGCAATGGCATAAATAATTTGGCAGGGTTTGGTACTGTCTACGCGTAACATGTTTCTCTCAGGTAAAAAATTTAAGAGAAGTTACATCAACAAAAAATTCAAACGTAAACAGAATTTGCAGGAAGTAAAAATGTTTTAAAGGAAAGTTATTAACAAGGTAAGCCAAAAGGTGAAAGCTGAAAGGTAATTTATACCCTATCCTTTAACCTCTACATCTCCCTCAAAAACCTGTACAGCCGGGCCCTCTAAAAATATATCGGTAAATAGCTGGCCGTCATAATTGAAGTGGATATTCAGGTCGCCGCCTAAAACTTTTATGGGGGTAGTAACATGGCCGGTTTGGTTATGGTGCTGTGCCATGGCTAAGGCTACGGCTGTTACGCCTGTACCGCAGGCATAGGTCTCGTCCTCAACCCCACGCTCAAAGGTGCGTACAAAGTAGCCATTATTGGTAGGCTCAACAAAGTTTACGTTGATACCATTGGCGCGGTAGGTTGCGTTATTGCGGATGGCATGGCCCTCCTGGTAAACATTTTTATGCTGCAGGTCATCTACAATTTTTACGTAATGCGGCGAACCGGTATTCAACACATAAGCTTCCGCATCTTTATTAATCGTATCTACATCAATCATTTGCAGGCTCACCCAATCGCCGCTATCTGAAATTTTGGCATAATGCGGCCCGTCAACTGCCAGAAAATTTGTCTCATTTTTAATCACGCCTAAAAATTTGGCAAAAGCTACAATGCAGCGCCCGCCATTACCGCACATACTGCTGGGCTGGCCGTCGGCATTATAATATACCATCTCAAAATCATAGCCCTCGCGGTTTTGCAGAAACATTATGCCGTCGCCGCCAATACCAAAACGGCGGTTACACAAGTAAGCAATTAGCTTTGTATTATGATGATTTACAGCATTTTGCCTGTTATCCACCAAAATAAAATCGTTCCCGGCTCCCTGGTATTTATAAAAATGTATTTTCACTTTATAATTGAGTATTTATTAGCAACTTAGTATTTCACCGCCGTGTATCAACAACCGCGGTTAGTAATTGAGTATAAATTTAACATTTTTTAACACTATGAATCATAACTTAATATTGATTATGACGTCTATATGGTATTAAATTTGAAGTGCTAAATTAAGATTGTAAACAAGTAAAAGGAAGATATATGAAAAAGATAGGTTTAACATTATTAACAGCTTTTGTTGGTGGTGCTATGGCGTTAGGTACCTACAAAGTATTTGAAGCCAAGTATGCCGACAATATGAGTTTTGAGGATAAACAAAAAGTTTATTTTGCAAACAACCCTATAGCATCAAACATTACCTCATCAGCAGGTGAAGTTGATTTCACACAAGCTGCGGCTGCAGTAACTCCGGCGGTAGTGTACATACGTACAACTTACAGCAACACTCAAAGTAATGAGGAGCAGGACAGGATGTCGGAATTATTTGGCGAATTTTTTGGCCAGCGTATGCCACGCAGTAATACTCCACAAATGGCTTCAGGTTCGGGCGTGATCATTTCTACTGATGGCTATATAGTAACTAACAATCATGTGGTTAGTAAAGCAGATAAAATTGAAGTTACATTAAATGACCACCGTGTTTTTTCGGCCAAAATTATTGGTACCGATCCAAATACCGACCTGGCTTTAATTAAAGTTGAAGGCAACAACCTGCCTATTGTAAAATTAGGCAACTCTGACGATGCTAAAGTTGGCGAATGGGTATTAGCGGTAGGTAATCCATTTAATTTAAACTCGACTGTTACAGCGGGTATTGTGAGTGCAAAAGGCCGTGGTATAGGAATACTAGGCAGGGATGAAGAACAACAAAATCCATTTGGCCGCATGAGAAGGCAACAAGCCGACCCCTCACAACCAAAAGCTGCACCAATTGAATCATTTATACAAACAGACGCGGCTATTAACCCGGGCAACAGTGGTGGCGCTTTGGTTAACACTAAAGGCGAGCTAATTGGTATCAACTCGGCCATAGCTTCACATACAGGTTCGTACGAAGGTTATGGTTTTGCAGTACCTATCAACCTGGCTAAAAAAGTATTGAATGATATTAAAGAATTCGGTACTGTTAAACGTGGTTTTATTGGTGTTAATTTTGTTGCATTAAATACTGATGAAGCTAAAAAACTAAATATTGATAAAAATATTGGCTTGTATGTTGCTAATGTAAATGCAGGCTCGGGTGCTGAGCAGGCAGGCTTAAAACAAGGTGATATCATAACCAAAGTTGAAGGCAACACCGTTTATGAATCATCAGACCTGCAAGAGCGCGTGGGCCGTTTACAACCGGGCGATAAAATACGCTTAACTGTATTAAGAGATGGTGCTGAGAAAAACTTTACAGTAACACTTAAAGAGAATAGCGGTACACCTACTACACGTACAGCCGCTGTTTCAAAATCATCTGCCGAATTATATAACAGGTTAGGTGCCAGCTTTGCACCATTAACCCAGGCACAAAAAGCAAGGTTACGTGTTAATGGTGGTGTGGTAGTAACACAAGTTCGCCCGGGCGGTATATTTGATGAAGGATATATTGAACCAGGAACAATTATTACCAGCATTAACAAGCAACCTATTAATACCGTAGCTGACATTGATAAAGCTATAACCAATTTGAAAGAAGGAAAATTATCCATGACTGGTTTTGGCCCTGATGGAACGAGATTTAACAGTACCTATACTGTAGAATAATTACAAAAATAAATTAACAGTAAAGCCCGGCCGCAAGCCGGGCTTTTTGTTTTGACTCACCCGTCATCGCGCCGCTTGCCCACCCCCTCTTTCCGCCAAAGGCGAAGAGAGGGTCGACAAGTGAAACGAAGTCGGGTAAGTAGAACCTAATAAAGTAAATTGATACCTTTGCAGCCATGATTGATGTTGTATTAAAAAAGGGTAAAGAAAAAGCAGTTCTTCATCGCCACCCGTGGGTGTTTTCGGGGGCTATTGAGCCTATAAAAGGTAAACCTGCCAATGGCGATATTGTGCGCCTGCTAAATGCCAAAGGCGATTTTATGGCCTATGGTTTTTATAACGATCAATCAAGGGTTGCTTTAAGATTATTGGAATGGGATGAAGCTGTTAATATTAATGAGGATTGGTTTCGCAATAAAGTGAGAGTGGCAGTAAACAGTCGCAAGGATATCTTAAGCAACGGCCAAACCAATACTTGTCGCCTAATTTTTAGCGAAGCCGATTACCTGCCCGGATTGATAGTAGATAAATATGCTGATCATTTAGCCATACAAGTACTTACATCAGGCATACAAAATGTAATAGCTGTTATTATTGACGAGTTACAACAATTGCTAAACCCAACCAGTATTTTTGATAAAAGCGATGCCGCATCGCGGCAGCACGAGGGTTTAGAAACTTTAAATATTTCATTAACCGGACAAGCTCCGCCTGAGTCTGTTGAAGTATTAGAGAACGGTATACGTTACCATGTAAATATAGCCGACGGCCAAAAGTCAGGCTTTTATTGTGACCAGCGCGATAACCGCCGCATTGTAGCATCGTATTCAAAAGGAAAAACAGTGTTGGATTGCTTTAGCTATACTGGAGGATTTACATTGAACAGCCTACACAGTGATGCCAATTTTGTTACCAGTGTGGATAGTTCTGCATTAGCTATTGAAACTTTAAAGGAAAATATACAACTGAATACGCTGGATACGAAGAAGCATAAGGCAATCCAATCAGATGTAAATAAACAGTTAAGGGTATTTAGAGAAGAAGGAGAAAAATTTGATGTGATCGTGTTAGATCCACCAAAATATGCGCCATCACGTTCGGCGCTTGACAGGGCATCACGTGCGTATAAAGACTTAAACCGGCTGGCCATGTTATTATTAAATAATGGTGGTTTGCTAGCTACGTACTCCTGCTCGGGTGCTATGGATATGGAGACCTTTAAACAAGTTTTGGCATGGGCGGCCTTAGATGCCGGCAAACAGGTGCAGTTTATTTACCAGTTTTGCCAACCCGAGGATCACCCGGTACGCTCATCTTTCCCTGAAGGGGAGTATTTAAAAGGGTTATTGTGCAGGGTTTTTTAAAGAAGCAAGAATTAAGACTTGTGAGCTTTTATCGTGTCTTGCCTCTTAATTCTTGCTTTTAATTACTCAAATTTAACGCTTGAGTAGCTTGAGTTAATATTGATAACTTTGGCCACATTACCTTTACCTACACGCCCTTTATAGGTTTTAGTAGGATTAAAGTGTTTACCATCTGCCTCCATTTTTACTATGCTAACCGGATGGTTGTTATAGTTAAAACTACCGTAATGTACGGTCACATCAAAATCAGCATCCTCATTATCTCTTAAACCCAGCTTTATGGTTGAATATTTAGCGTCTACCGCTAAGTTTCTCATATTTTCATCTAAATTGCTGATTTGGATGCCAGAGCCATATTTAACATTAATAATACCCGAAGTAGAAATGGTACCAATTTTTGCCGAACTATATTTTACATCGGCATTTAGTTTATCGACAGAACCCAATACCAGGCTGCCATAGGATATATCCAGATCAGTAGCCTTCAAGCTACCTATACGTGCATCACCATAGCTCACTTTTATTTGATTAGCAGGATTACTTAATGATTTGGCTTGTAAGCTACCATATGCACAATTAATTACAAGCTTGCCATCCAAATCTGGCAGTTCAATATTGCCATATTTGTTGGTAATATCCAGTGAATTTTTTGCAGGCATATACACCACATAATTAATTTCAATTTTGCGTGATGATGTGCTACTACCAAACACATCTGTAGCAATGTTAGTCTTAAATGATACTACTTGCCCTTGTTTACTATCACTTATTGATATCCTGTCTATAAACTTACGGGTATCATCAGATTTATTGGCAGTAACCTGTATTTCAACATCTACTTTAAACTCATTTTTGCTCCAGGTATTTACGGTAACTTTACCATAACGGTTGTTGATGTCAAGCTTTGTACCCGCATCAACTGTATAAGTCTTACTGTAGGTTTTAACTTGTTTATCGGCATTATCATCCTGCAATAAAGTATTTTGTTTACTTGCTGATGAGGTAAGGTAGCATGCTGAATTATCAGGCGCACCCGGATCGGCACTTAGCATGTCAATTTCCTTACTGTTTAAGTGCACATGTTTGCTTTTAGCATCAAGAAGCAAATAACTACCACAATCAGATTTTACAACTTTAACATCGTTTGGATCTAATATGGTATATATAGATGATTCGCTTATGCTTTTTGCAAAACTTACACATGGCATAACCAATGCCATTAGTAATGCTAATATCCAATTATATGCTTTTGCTTTCATTTTGCTTTTTCATTTGGTTGTACTGCTCAATTACATTTAATTGCTGATTAAGCACTTCGGTTTGTATTTCCAAATTCCTGATCATGGCACGTAATACTAATTCGGGGTTTGGACTGGTTACTAAATCACTTCTTAACTTTTTATAAACCGAGTCCATTTTAGCGGTTTCGGCACTAAACTCTTTGTATAACTCCGGATCGTCTTGTGATATATTCCTCAACTCAGTACGCTTATTGGCAATTAACGTGGTATAATGTATTTGCTGTTGTGCATAAACGGGGTTAATGCTGGCATAATTAACTTCCTTTTTACTATTACTGCGCAGGTATATAGCAAAGCTAATACCCATAACCACAATTACCGATGCAGCAACACGCAGCACAAAGCCTAATGAAAATGATTTTTCATTTTTTTTTTGCTGCTCAAATTGCAGGGGTAATTCCCGTTCAATCCGGCTCCATAAATCGGGTGATGGCACTATGTCGTTAAATTCTTCCCGGTTTGCTTTTACAAACTCTTCTAATCGCATACTCATTTATTTATTATTATTTAAAAGCGCCTGCAACTTTCGTTTAGCGCGTAAAAATTGTGTTCGTGATGTATTTTCGGCAATGTTTAGTATCTGGCCTATCTCTTCGTGGTCATACCCCTCTAACAAGTATAATGATAATACTACGCGGTAACCTTCGGGCAATTTATTCATAGCCTGTTTTACTACGGCTACCTGGTATTGTATTTCATCATCATTATCAACCACCTCGTCGGCAATACCATCTAGCTCATTTTCGCCTAATTCTACCCACTCTACCTTCCTTTTTCTTAATAAATTAACTGACCGGTTTACTACTATTTGCTTTAACCATAAGCCAAAAGTGGTTTCCTGCCTAAAATCCTTAATTTTATTAAAAGCATCCAAAAACGACTCCTGTAAAACATCTTCAGCATCGGCGATATTGCCCACGATGCGAAAGGCAACGTTTAGCATCGCTTTAGAATACAATCGGTACAATTCATAGCAGGCTTTTTTGCTGCCTTGCTTACATTCAACAACCAGGTTGTAATGCTTGTCGATAAATACGGCGTCCAAATTTTTCAGCTTTCAAGTTATATGACGCAGTAAGTTAGTAAACGTTGCACCAAAACTTATTTATTTACGTAAGTTATATATGAACTATATTAAATACCTTGATTGGTTATTAAATAAATGAAAGATACTATTAATATTTTTTGGTTTAGGCGCGACTTACGGCTAGTTGACAATGCCGGACTCTATCATGCTTTGAAAAGTGACTATCCGGTTTTATGCCTATTTATTTTTGACCGTACCATTTTAGATGAGTTGGAGGATAAAGCCGATGCACGCGTTACTTTTATTTACCAAACTATTGAAGACTTAAGGATTGAGTTACAGCAACATGGCAGTAGTTTGTTGGTAGTGCATAATACGGCAGCCAATGCATGGAAAAACATTATTAAAAATTACAACATAAACATGGTTTATACTAATCATGATTATGAGCCATATGCCAAACTACGTGATATTGAAATTGGCAAATTACTTAACCAGCACACCATCGGCTTTAAAACCTATAAGGACCAGGTAATTTTTGAAAAAAACGAGGTTGCCAAAGATGATGGCAAACCGTACACTGTTTTTACCCCTTATAAACGTAAATGGGTAGAAAAATTGAAGCCGTTTTATTTAAAACCTTATCCTACAACAAAGTATTTTAAAAACTTTTACCAAACCCATCATCTGCCAATTCCTATTTTAAAACAAATGGGGTTTGAAAAAAGCAGTCAGTATATCCCCCCTAAAAAGTATAGAGATGTAATTGATGATTATGCCCAAAAACGCAACTATCCGGCTATAAAAGGCACGTCACATATTGGCATACATTTACGGTTTGGAACTGTAAGTATAAGGCAGTTGGCTACTGATGCCAATAATGCCGAAGAAAAAACATGGCTGAGCGAACTTATTTGGCGTGAGTTTTATATGATGATATTATATCATTTTCCTGAAACTATGGCCCATGCTTTTAAGCCGGAGTATGATCGTATACAATGGCTCAATGACGAAGAGCAGTTTAAAGCCTGGTGCAATGGCGAAACAGGTTATCCGCTGGTTGATGCAGGTATGCGCGAGTTAAATGCAACCGGCTTTATGCATAACCGGGTTAGGATGTTAACCGCAAGCTTTTTAAGTAAGCACCTGCTGATAGATTGGCGCTGGGGCGAACATTATTTTGCGCGTAAATTGCTGGATTATGAAATGGCCAGCAATGTAGGTGGCTGGCAATGGGCGGCTGGCTCAGGTACCGATGCCGCACCGTACTTTCGTATTTTTAGTCCGGATGCGCAGCTTAAAAAATTTGATCCCGAATTTAAATACGTAAAAAAATGGGTTCCGGAATATGCCGACTTCAGCAAATATCCAAAACCCATTGTAGATCATTCCTTAGCTCGTGAGCGATGCCTGAAAGCATTTAAAACGGCACTAAGCAAATAATTTTATGGGGTTGTGCTAATTACTACCATATCAAACCGGATACAACTATTTGCAACTATTTTTCCGGTCGAGCCAGTTCCATATGCTAACCGCGAAGGCATGATGAATGAAACGTTTGAACCTGTTGTGCAATAGTTTTTCGCCCCCTCTCTTACGCCTGCAATCATATTCGGAATTTCAAACGTAGTACCTGTAGCGTTATCAGCAGTTGCAAATGAGTCAAATACAGTTCCGTTTAATAACGACCCCACGTAGTTGATGTTTACTATAGTGTTATCTGTTATTGGTACAGTTCCTGTACCCGCTTTGTTTATTTTATAATATAAACCTGAAGGCGCTTTTTGGTAACCTGTAAGGCTATTAGCTGCTATATATTTAACTATTATATCATTGTCATACGCATTCTGATCATTAATGGCATGTATATAATAATCTAAACATTGGTTACCCGCTATTTTACTATTGGACGTACTACTACTGCCCGACCCTGCTCCCTTAACACCATAAGCCAGGCGCGAAGGCATTAATATACGCATGCTGCCCCCTTTTTTCAAAACATTTTTCACCATTAACTGCAGGGCGGAAGGCAATCCTGTTTGTGTTAAATGCCCTACATACAAGCTATAATGATTTAAAATAGTGTCAGATGAGTTATACAATCCGTCAAAAGTTTTTATGGTATAAACAAATGATATACTATCGGTATACTCATAACCTACACCGTTTCCGGGTAAAATAATTTTATAATAAATACCCGTTGTATCACCCCCCGAAAGATCACGCTGCATACCGGTTATGCCGTTTGTACTTATATAAGAATCTATTTGTTCCTGGTCGTATTGCTTAATGTCTTTATCAACTTGCGTTTTACGACACGACATTAAACCTAGTGTAGAAAGTAATAAAAGAGTAAAAATTGTTTGCTTCATCTTTAATTGTTTGTTAGTGCTATGGCACTATTTATAAGACTTTTGGCCTTACTATTGCTTTTTTTTAATTTATTATATCAAATAACTCTATATCAAAATCCAACACCGCACTTGCCGGTAATCCGTTGGTTAAACCATATGATTTGCCTACCTCAGGTTGTGGATATGGGCCATAAGCATAACGTGACGGTATTAATAAACGTACTATACCACCTTTTTTTATTTGAGGTATCCCTAATCGCCAACCCTTTATCACTGTACTTAATACAAATGATGGATGAATATTATCAGTACTTATAAATACCTGCCCTGTAGTTAATAGCCTGCCTGTATACCCAACGGTTACCTGCGTTGAATTGGTAAACAACGCGGTACCATTACCCGGCTGAATTTCAATATAATATACGCCGGTGGTATCAATACGCTTTGCATCTAAACCGGGGTTAGCCGCCAAGTAATCGCTTATTATTTTATCATCAATAATAGCCTGCGCCCTTTCAGCCTCTACCGCTGTAGAGGTATCTTTTTTACAAGCGGTTATCATACAGCAACAAAATAATAATATGTATAGTGCCCTGCTCATTTGTTTCCAAAAGGCAAATTTATTGTTTTATATGTCAAAAACAGCAGGTTAACATATTTTAACATTTAATAAGCTATATACTAATACGAAACAACCCAACAATTAATTATTGGGTTTAAAATTAACTGTTAACTGATTTATCTTTTTTAGCAGGTTGATCAGATATTCTTTATCTGCTTCTTTAATATGCTCGTTTAAATAGTTGTTAAACTCCTTTACCACAGACCGTGCCATTTGCCGCTTTTCTTTACCCAGGGGTGTTAGGTATATTTTCACCGATCGTTTATCACCCTGGTTCAGCTCCCTATATATTAATCCTGTTTTTTCTAATTGGCTTAGCATACGCGACAGGCTGGTTGATTTTAAACCAAGCAATGCAGCCGCCTGCGAAACTGTTGTGCCCTCCTGCTCATCAATATTTATTAACAAATAGCCAATTGATTGGGTTATGCCAAACTCGGTAACCAATTGGTTATAACGGTTAGCAATAGTTTGCCACACAATTTTTAAAAAATAATCTATCGTTTCCTGATGTTTTACATGGCCGCGCATATCATCAAACGTAATAAACACTAATTGATTACGCAAATATGATTTACCTCATACTTTATGCCCTATATGCTAATACAGCCTTTATTTTCGTACTTGCAGACAAAAACAAAAAAAAATCCGTTATAAATAGCATGAAAAACTTGACCTATTATCTAACCATTTTAGTTGCGTTTATTTTTGCGTCTAAAACAACTATGGCACAAACCAGTGCTTCTGCCAATACAAACTCCTATCAAATTGCTGCAGGAGTAAAATTTGGGGGCTATGAAAATGGCCTCTCTGGCAAATATTTTTTTAAAGAAAACACCGCTATTGAAGCTGTGCTTGGCTTTCGTAACCACGGGGTGGTATTAACCGGGTTATATGAAATACACCAGGTAGCGTTTAATGTACCTGCCTTAAAGTTTTATTATGGTTTTGGCGCGCATATTGGCGGTATTGGCAGCGGCACCTACCGCAGATTTAATGGAGATACTTATGTTTACACCAATAACCAAATTCTGCTGGGTGCCGATGGTGTAATTGGGTTGGAATATAAAATACCAAATGCACCTATTGCCGTAAGTTTAGATCTGAACCCACGTATTGAACTGGCTACCGGGCCATTTATGGATATTGCACCGGGGTTAGGCATTAAATATACTTTTTAAGCCAACTCAATTAGTTGTTTTGTATATTACGGCTCAATTTTTGTTATATACGTGGTATCCAACAGATTGATATACCCGTTAACTTAGTAATAATGTTAACCGTTGTAAAAATATTAAAACTACGGGAAAACAATTCTACATATAGCGTAATTGTTTCTCTAGTTTTACGTGAACAACTATTGAGGTAATTGTTACGTATATTGAACATTTAGGTTAAATTTAAAAGTATTACCACCTTGAAACACATTTTACGTTTAATATTTTCTGTAATTATATTGGTTAGCGGCTTATTTAGTATTGAGCGTTCTTATGCACAAACGGTAACTTTTAATCCTCAAACCACTAACCTTTATTCAGGTACTTTAACCGGCTACACCACTACAAATGCAGCCGTTTACGGATTTAGCCTTACTGTAACGGGAGCTCCCGAAACCATTGGTACAGTTAATATAAAAAACGCGGCAAATAATGTTAACCTGGCTACTATATTTAATAATGGTAGGCTATATAGCACATCAACATCGGGCTATGATGCTGGTAATCCGGGTAATGCTGTGGGTACAGTAACCTTTAGCGCAGGGTTGGTTACTATAAGTAACATGAACGAAAGTATAGATGTAAATGAAACCAGGTACTATTATTTGGTAGTAGATTGTATATCAACAACCAACACGGCTTTTCAGCCTTATATTGGATATGGCCAGTCACCGGTTGGTATCATCAGTAGCGGCGGTACTAATTACAATAATAACAATAACGGATATGAAAATTATTACCAGATAGCTGCCGGAGTGGCACCACCTATTGTAGTAAATAGTATAACCAATGGTTTGGCTTCAGTCAACAATCCTATATATCCAAGCCAATCCGGTGGAGCTGCTGTATTTGGTTTTAGTATAACCACAAATGGCTTCTTTGCTTTTAATAAGTTTAATATTAATAGCAATTCCACTATACTTTCATCATACATTGCCACTGCAACTTTATATCGTAGTGCCGATGCAACTTATACTGCCGGTAGTGAAACACAAATAGCAACAACAAGTACTATTGGTACAGAATACATTAATTTCAATTTCAACACTGACGAAACAGTAGATGGTACTACTAAATATTATTTCGTTACTGTTACCTTAAAAAGCAGTTTTCCTTCTGCCGATGATATACAGTTTAATTTTACCGATGGCCAATCAACCCCGGCGTTACAACGCACCAGCCCTAATAGGGATTATAATGACTTTACTGTATTGGGTAATACTTATAAATTTAATGCGTCGCGTTTAACGGTTACCTCACAGCAAACAGGTGTTTCAGGCAGTACTATCACCCCTAACCAAACCGATGTGGCATTATTTGGCTTCGGCATTCAATCAACCAACGCTATAACTATTAGTCAAATTAATATTAATAGCAATAATGCCAACGCCGACCAGTATTTTGGTAACGGCAAATTGTATTACAGCACCAATAATTCGTACACTGCAGGTGCCGAAACGCTTGCCGGTACAGTTGTTTTTAACGGCAGCTATGCCAATGTTACTTTAACCGCTCAAAATACATTTACCGCCAACCAAACACGCTACTATTTTTTAGTAGCTGATAATATTGGCGGTGCTGCATCAGCTACTATTGCTTTTAGATTTACCAGCGGACAAGGCCAGGATGCTATTGTTCAAAGTGTGCCATTCAACTCATCATATAATACCTTCGCTGTACAAGGCAATACCTTCAATTTGCCTTCTCCTAATATTTTCGTAACGGGTGCAAATGCGCCATCAAACGGAATAACCCAAGGCGTATTGGCCTTTGGGCAAACCAATATAGTATTATTTGGATTTGGAGTAGAGGCGTTTGGAGCCAGTCAAACCTTTACACAAATTAATATTAAAACATCAGGCTTAGAGAACCAATATTTTGCTAATGGCCGTCTTTACAGGTCAACTACCAACGTATTTCCGGGCGGATCGCCTTTATATAGCGGCGCGGCAGTTAGTATAGGCGGCGGCGGGTATGTAGTGTGCACCGTTAATGAGACTTTTACCCCGGGTACAATCTATTACTATTGGCTGGTAGCCGATTATACAGTTAACAGCGGACCACCAAACGCGGCATATACCTTTAGTTTTCAAAGCGGGCAGTCAGCACTGGCGTTTACACCGACACCGTACTCTACTGCATATAATACCTACAATGTTACGGGCCAGGCATTTAATATAGCTACTACTTTAGATTGGGTTGGTACCAACAGCAACAGCTTTACTGATGCCAATAATTTTAAAACATTAAATAACAGTAACGGAACAGTACCTATTAGCACAACCATAGTACGTGTGGGGGGCCGGGCTTATACTAATGCGCCCACAATTGCTGCAAATACTACTATAGGTGGTTTAACTTTTGGCACCGTAGTGGCATCACCGGTAATTACCATTAACTCGGGCAGTACGCTTACGCTTAATAGTGCTTTAAACGTACTTTCAAATGCTACCGGCACCATTACCGGTCCGGGAGCGGTAACTATTGGCGCTAGTGCTATTTCAAATGTAAGCGATGGCGCAACTTTAAATATTAACGGGGGCGCAACTTTAAGTAATGCCGGCACATTTACCGCGGCATCAACATCTATTTTAAATGTAACCGGCAACTCAACACTGGCTAATACGGGTACATTTACCCTGCAATCTAACGGTAGCGGATCGGCAACTGTTGGCCCGGTAACCGGAAGTATTACCGGCAATTATAATGTGGAGCGCTATATAACCGGCGGCCAATCATGGAGCAGAGGGTATAGATTATTATCTTCTCCTGTATCTGTATCAGCAGCTAGTTTAATATGGCCTAATTTAACTTTTATCCATACTAAAACTTACACCACCGGTACAGGAGGTGCAACTAACGGATTTGATGCCGTGGGTAACCCCAATATGTATTTATACCGCGAAAACCGGGCACCTGATTTTTCTACGTTTATATCAGGCAATAGCCGTGGTATATCCAAAATAAATAATACTACCGCCTCAAGCTTTAATCTTGATGGCGAGACAGGTACATTTAATATTCGTGCAGGTAATGGCTTGTTATTATTTTTTAGGGGCGATAGGGCTACAACTACTAATCCAACAAATACTTCAAGCATCGCGCAGCCAACCACATTTACACATACGGGTTATTTAAATCAGGGTAATATTGTAGTACGTAACTGGTTTACGCCTGCATCTACTAATTTATCATACACTGCTGCAACGCCTGTAAGTGTAAGGGGCTTCAACTTTGTAGGTAATCCTTACGCAAGTGCTATAAACTGGAACACTGTTAGTTTTACCAATTTAGATGGTAATATTTGGGTTTATAATCCAAAATTGAAAGTATATGCCACTTATTCTAAATCAACAGGTTTGGGTGTTAATTTTAATGGAAGCCCCGGCAACATCATTCCAAGCGGACAAGGATTTTATGTAAAAGCTACAAGCACTGCTGCTACTTTAACTTTTGCCGAATCAAATAAAGTTAATACGCAAACCCCGCAAAGTGGTTTGTTATTAGCTACTGCTCCGGTTAATACCGCCAATGTTAAATATCTGCGCTTGCAATTAACATTGGATAGTTTAAATAAGGATGAATCATTAATAGTTTTTAGTGATACCTCATCCACCAATTTTTTGGCAAATGAGGATGCCGAATATTTATCAGGAGTGAGCCAGGTTAACCTATCATCCAAAGCTGCTGATAATACTGTGCTAGCCATAAATCAATTACCGTTCCCGCCAAAAAGTCAAATCATTCCACTTAATGTTAATGTACCGGCTGACGGCAGCTATCAATTGACTGTACCCGAGCTTCAAAATATACCACTACTTTACCAAGTTTGGTTAAAAGACGCTTTCCGTAAAGATTCTTTAAATTTAAAGGGGACTAATCCGGCATATAATTTTAATGCGGTTTTAAATGATACTACCACCTTTAAGAACAGGTTTAGTGTGGTAATTGGGATAGATGACAATTACGCCTATCAATTGTTAGATTTTACGGCTACTAAACAAACAACATCTGTTAAAGTTGCGTGGGTAACTGCCAATGAATCAAACAATACCTACTTTACAGTAGAACGAAGTACTGACGGTGTAAATTATACCACCATAGGTACCTTACGTTCAAACGGGCAGGGTAATTATGAGTTTGTTGATAATACACCTGAGTTGAATGGCAAAAATTTTTACCGCTTAAGGCAGGAAGATTTTAAGGGAACAATAACCTACAGTACAGCTATCCCAATTACTTTTGTAAGCGGAAGCAATGTTACATCCGCATTAATATCTCTTTATCCAAACCCGTCAAGTACTACTATAAATATTGATATTGAGCAGGTTGACCCTAACGTAACCCCATTATATACTATTACCATTACCGGTAGTGCAGGTAAAGTAATGACAAAGGCATCTACCTCACAAAATAGCTGGCAAGGCGATATCAGCAAGTTGTTACCCGGTACTTATTATATACAGGTTATTAACGAAACCAACAGAAAAGTAATAGGCAAAACCAGATTTATTAAATTATAAGGATCAACTTTTTGATGGCATCAAAATTGTATTCTATTTAGTTGTATAGTCTTCACAACCTTGTTTATACTACTTACGTAATAATCAATAAGGTTAAAATGTTGATTATTAATTAACAACACCCCAATATTTGAGGCAATATTTCCACACTTTTTGGTTGTGGGTGTTTTTTATTTATATTTTTGCATATAATTATTACATGTTTTGAAGACCCTATCTAAACTCATATTCCTAGCCGTTGCGTTAATAATTACTTGCGGCAAATTATTCGCCCAACCCGTCATTAGCTACGCTAATAACCCTGCTTATATTAAACGGGCGGTAGCTGTGGGTACTGCACCAAATTCTACCATTACCATAACCAATAGCGGCACAGCGGTTTCAACCACGCTAGGCTATAATAGTACAGCCCAACAACCTTTAACCGGTGGCTCATATAGCAGCCCTTACCGCGGAGCTGTTGACGCGGCAGGTAATATTTATATATGTAATTTTGGCAACAATACCATTTCAAAATTCACCTCAGCAGGAGCATTGATCTCCAACAATTATACCAGTGGCGGTACGCTTAATGGCCCATCAAATATAGTTTTTGATTCATCGGGCAATATGTGGGTTTTAAATACCGGCGCTACATTACTCAAATACGACTCAAACGGTGCATTTATATCAACCACTACAATAACTGCAAGCGGTACTACCAGGGGACTGTGTATTGACCCGACAAACGATTACATGTATATTACCAGTTATAATGGCACCGGAGGTACAGACAAGATAGTTCAAATTACACCTGCTTTAGTACAAACTACTATTGTTACTACTACTAATTTAAATGACCCTGTTGAAATTGGAATTGACGGAGTAAATTTATATGTACTTAATAGGGGTGGTGCAAATATTACTATATGTAATACTTCGGGTAATAATGTTAGAACAAGCCATGTACAAAGTTTGGGTACAACACCCGAAGGCATGGTAGTTGATGCTGGAAGTCGTTATTTATATGTAGTAACTAATGCCGCTTCCGGTACATTGGGAGTTTACGCGCTTGGCACCGGCAGTAATATATCAGCTAGTACTACCATAACCGGCGTACCCAATGCCCGCGGCCTATTCCTTGATGGGAAAGGGAATGTATACGCACCTAACTACACCGGTAATGTTGTAAATATGTACAGGCCTACCGGCAGGTATTTTATAAATAAGGCATTACCTACCGGCCTAACCATGAGCAATACTACCGGCGCTATTACCGGCACAGCAACAATATCAACTTTTACCGATTACAAAATAACCGGTTATGCCTCTGTATCCAGTATAGGCACCACTACACTTACCCTAAATACTTATTCAGAATTTACATGGAGTGGCGGAGACATTAATGGTGTATGGCAAACTGCAAGTAATTGGTCACCTGCTACTGTGCCGGGCCCCTATGACCGTATGTTAATTGGCTTAGGCACTTATACGTATGAGCCCCAAATAGCAGCAACAACCGAAAGTATTGGGTCAATAGTAATGGGAACAAATGATAATAGTTCTGTTATCATTACAGTAGATGGTACTTTAAACGTTAAAGGCGATATCATTTATCAAAGTGATGCGGGTTCGTCAACCAATAATGCACACATAGGCGGTTTTGACGGTGACGGCACGGTTAATTGTACTAATTTAAAAATGATTGCCAATACAACAGGCTTGGCTGCAGCCTATCAGCTAAAGTTAAACTCATCAGTAAACAATTTTAATATAAGCGGCGATATTTCGCTTACAACTACCTACAATAGTTCCAAAGCTAACAATGCTAAGTTTAGTATAAGTGCCGGTACAGTAACAGCAACCGACTATATTACCAGTTGTGCCGCAAGTTCTACATCAACCCTTGAAATGACGGGAGGTACTTTAAACTTTACTGACCCTACCGCTTTAGGTGGCTTATCATCAACCGGTACCAATACTATTACACTTACGGGTGGTACAATTGGCTATACCGCATCAGGTGCACAAACTGTGTATACCACTACAGCTATAACCGGTTTGCCAAGTGGCATTAGCTATCAAGGTTTATCTTTTGGTGGATCGGGTATAAAAACTGCAGCATCAGGCAACTTAAATGTAGCCGGCAATTTTACCAATACTTTAGCTAATGATGGTAGTAATTACCTTGCCGTTACCGGAGCTACAGTGCAATTTAATAAAGCAGGTGCTCAAACTTTACAAATGGGCGGCGGTAATGGTGTTAGTTTTGGTAACTTAACTTTTAGCGGCTCGGGTATAAAAACTGTATCAGGTAATTTCAATGTATCGGGCACTTTTACCAATTCATTAGCTAATGACGCCAGTAATTATTTGGACTTTACAGTGCCTACTATTCAATTTAACGGCGGCACCCAAAGTTTAGTGCTGGGCAGTGGTAATGGCGTTGATTTTAAGAACGTGACTTTTACCGGCACAAGCACCAGTACAAAAACTATTACCAGCGGCAAGTTTAATCTTATACCAACAGGGGTGTTAACCATAGCCGGAACAAATACTACTTTAGCCGCAGGAAGTGGATTATTGACATTAGAATCTGATGCTAATAGTTCGGCTACGGTTGCTGCTATACCATCAGGTGGCAGCATCACGGGAACTGTAAATGTACAAAGATATCTATCCGGCGATCAATCCTATAGCCGTGGTTATAGGTTGTTATCATCACCGGTATCAGTTGCAAGTAACAATTTGGTATGGCCAAATTTAACCTATATACATAGCAAAATGTATACTACCGGTACAGGAGGTGCTACCAATGGTTTTGATGCAGTAGGCATAGGCCCTACTATGTATCTATACCGAGAAAATATGGCACCTAACTATTCAAGCTTTATTTCGGGTAATAATAGGGCTATTTCCAAAATAAACAACGGTACAGCATATAATTTTAATCTTGACGGAGAGACAGGTACTTTTAACATATTTGCCGGCAATGGTTTATTGCTGTTTTTTAGAGGCGACAGGACTACTACCGTAAACCCAACCAATACAAGTACAATAGCCAAACCTACTACTTTAACCGCTACCGGATACCTAAACCAGGGAAACATCGTAGTTAAAAATTGGTTTACACCGGCATCGTCTAATTTATCATATTCTGTTGTTGCAGGAAATGCAGGTATCAGAGGTTTTAACCTGGTAGGAAATCCATATGCCAGTTCAATTGATTGGGAAACTTTTAGTCCTCTTTCAACAAATTTAAGCAATTTTATTTGGGTATATAACCCAACCACTAAGGCATTCTCTAGCTACGAAAAAGGAGATGGTGGTTATGGAACGGGGACTAACGGAGGCAACGTAGCTAATATTATCCCCAGCGGACAAGGTTTTTATGTTCAAGCTACCGCGGCATCGCCTAGTTTAACTTTTACTGAGGCAAATAAGGTAAATACACAAGTACCTTCTGGGATAATTATGCTTGCAGCTGCACCGCCAACTACCGATATTAAATTTTTACGCGTAAAAATTACACAGGATGCAGAAAACGAAGATGACGCATTAATATTTTTTAAACCGGGCACAAGTTCTGATTATACATTGGGCGAAGATGCCGAGTATTTAAGAGGTAACAATGTGGTTGCCATATCAACAAGGGTTAACAACAAAGCTGCCCTGGCCATTAATAATATGCCATTGCCCGCTTATAAAGAGGCTGTAAATTTAAATGTTATAGTACCTGTTGACGGCACCTACAAGTTAAGTGTTCCTGAAACTAAGGGCTTGCCGTCACAATATGATATATGGATAAAAGACGCGCTTAAAAAGGATTCGGTTAATATTAAAAACAGCAATACTTATACTTTTACCGCTGTTGCAGCCGATAGTACTACTTTTAAAAGAAGGTTTAGTATAGTTATTACTACCGACCCGGGTAGCGCTTATTACCTTACCGACTTTAAAGGCCAAAAGCAGGCTGGTGCTGTACAGTTAACCTGGAAAACAGGCAATGAGGGTAGTACTACTCAGTTTACCATACAACGCAGTAATGATGACGGTTTAACTTATACCGACCTTGGCAGTTTTAAATCTAACAGTTCGGGTTCATATAGCTTTACCGATAATTCGCCATTATTTTTTTCGGAAAACCTTTATCGTTTAAAACACGTAGACAATACGGGTAATATAGCTTATTCGGGTACAGTACCAATTGCATTTGGCGTTTATGGCGATGTTGTAAAAAATTCAATAAAAGCTTATCCTAACCCTGCTACAACTAATGTAAAATTGGCTTTCGCAGAAAGAAGGGATAAAAATAGCCAGGCAGAAAAGTACTCAGATTACACCATAACTATATCAAGCAATCAGGGGATGGCGGTTAAAACCATCAACACATCGCAACCGGATAGCTGGGAAGGTGATGTAAGTAAGTTTGCCCCGGGAGTGTATTTTATAAACGTTTACAATAACTATACTAAAACTCTCGTTGGGAATTCTAAATTTGTAAAATTATAATAATTAAGAAATTAGCATGAAGTGGTGTAAGGTATTAGGTTTATTATTTACTTTCTTATTCATAAGTACAGTTACAATGGCACAGGATTGCATGGACGGGCCGGGCTTACCTGGTCAGGATGTCGATTCTGTAAGTAATGGTTGCCCGTTAGATACCTGGGTAATAGTATTAGTTGGGGTAGTACTTATATTTACTACTGTTCAGCTATACCATAAACAACAGTTGGAAAAAGCGATCTAAGATCAAACAATTCATCATAAAAAAAGGACCGGCAATAAACCGGTCCTTTTTCTTTTATATCAATTAGTTATTATGACGATCGTAAATTGGTTGGCCTTATCCGTCTATCGCCGTTGCCACCTGCCGGCGGTGCCGATGATGGCGCTAAACTTAATTGTTTCAACACACCATCAACTACTTTAGGCAGATCGTCAACATCCTTTTGCGGGTCGCGGTGTACTTCGCCAACACCAAAGCCACGCCAAACCACTTGTCTTGAACGGCGGTCTATCAAATCAATAACAATAGTACCTTCTTTATAATGCTCTTTACCTAAATCAATAGCACCGTAGGCAAATGGTGAGCCAAAAGCGCCGTAATAAGGTCGGTAGCCTAAGCCCCAGCCTCCCCAACCGCCAAAACCCCAGCCACCAAATCCGCCCCAACCAAGGCCCATGCCCCAGCCACCGAAGCCACCCCAGCCGCCACCCCAATTACTGGCGTAAACCTGCCGGGTACCGCGGCCAACTTGCCTTGAATAACTGATTATCAGGTCAGGTTCATTTTGTTGTAGTCGCAAACCTTTCTCTACCAACGATGCAGTAGCAGCATCCTTTATTTTACCATCGGCAATCATGTTGCTATTATTGCCGGCGTTATTAGCACTTCCCCCCGAGGGCATCCAGGCAAACGTGCGGTAATTACTTAAATTAGTTCTGTTAAGCCCTGCCTCGTAATAATTATAGGTTGTGCAGGACGATAAGCCGGATATGACTAAAGCAACCACACCCAAATAGATTAATTTTTTCATAGCTTTCCCTTCAATATACTGTTAGACTATTACTTTATAAAAGGTTTAACACTTAATTAAGTTTTACCGCAAAAAAAATGCGCCTAAATTTACATAAAGACGCGCATTTTAAAGTTTTAGTATCGCTATAAAAAACTATAGCAGATCAAAGCCAATATCTTTCCTAAAATACATGCCGTCATAATAAATACGGCTGGCATCGGCGGTGGCTTGCTGTAAGGCATCGAATAGGTTATCCTGTAAAGAAGTTACTGCCAATACCCTGCCACCAGTAGTTATAACCTCATCGTTATGTAGTGATGTACCGGCATGAAACACGTGCGAATCGCGCACATTCTCTATACCTGCAATAGCTTTATTTTTTAAATACTCACCCGGATATCCGCCAGCAACCATTACTACAGTAGCCGCTACTTTGTCAGATAGTATCAGTTCCTTCTCGTTCAAATTGCCCTCGGCTACGCCTAATAACAGATCAACAAAGTCTGATTCTATCCTTGGCAATACACTTTCAGTTTCGGGGTCGCCCATGCGGCAATTATATTCTATCATGTAAGGGTCACCGCCACAGTTCATTAATCCTATAAAAATAAAACCCTTGTAGGGTATACCCTCTTGTTTTAAACCCTCAATAGTTGGGATAATAACGCGCTGCTCAACCTTGTTCAAAAACTCGGCATTGGCAAACGGCACCGGAGATACAGAACCCATGCCACCGGTATTTAACCCGGTATCTCCCTCGCCTATGCGTTTATAGTCTTTTGCGGATGGTAATATTTTATAATTATTGCCATCAGTCAACACAAAAGCTGATAACTCAATACCTTGTAAAAACTGCTCAACTACTACTTTCGAGCTGGCATCGCCAAACTTGGCTTCGGTAAGCATTTCAACTAATTCCTGCTGGGCCTCTTGCACTGTAGTGCAAATTAATACCCCTTTACCTGCGGCCAAACCATCAGCTTTCAATACAATGGGTAAGCCTATGGTGGCCAGGTATTCAAATCCTTCTTGTAAAGTATCGCGGGTAAAGGTTTGCGATTTGGCGGTCGGAATATTATGCCTGTTCATGAATTGTTTGGAGAAATCCTTGCTACCCTCTAACTGGGCACCCTCCTGTTGCGGGCCAATAACCGGGATATGCTTCAATTGCGCATCTGCCAGGAAAAAATCATGTACACCACGTACTAATGGCTCCTCGGGACCAACCAGCACCATGTTAATGCTGTTAGCTAAAACAGCATCCTTTATTCCTGCAAAATCATTTACGCCAATATTCAGGTTAGTACCGTATTGGCCCGTACCCGCATTACCGGGAGCTATAAACAATTGCTGGCATTTAGGGCTTTGAGATAATTTCCAGGCGAAGGCACTTTCCCTTCCGCCTGAACCAAGGATCAGGATATTCATGCGGCAAAGATAGTCAGCCCCCTCTAAACGGCAAAGCCTTCATGAACACAATTGAAAAAGAATTACTTTGTGAATAATCTCCCCTGTTGAGAGACTTTTTTTAATGTTCTGTTACCTTTATGCTTTCAGCTTTTACCTTTCGCCTCAAAACCGTACCTTTGCCTGCCATAATGACCTCAAAACTGCGCTGGCGCAATTGTTGAGAATACCGGGTTATATCAATTATAATATGTTAGATTTTATAAATAAGCTTTTTGGAAGCAAATCAGATAGAGATGTTAAGGCCATAATGCCTTTAGTTGAACAAATTAAAGCAGAGTATGCTAAACTTGATCAAATTACCAATGATGAGCTAAGAGCCAAAACCATAGATTTTAAAGAAACTATTAAGCAAGGTTTAGCGGATATTGATAGCCAAATACAAGCTATTAAAGACCAAACCGATAAGCCCGATCTGGATGTTAGCGAAAAGGTAGAACTTTATACCCAACTGGATAAACTGGAGAAGGACCGCAACAAAGAGCTGGAAGATATACTGTTACGTATTTTGCCGGAGGCCTTTGCCGTAGTAAAAGAGACCGCCCGCAGGTTTACCGAAAATGCTACTATTGAAGTTACCGCAACCGAATTTGACCGTAACCTGGCTGCACGCAAAAGCAACGTATTAATTAAAGGCGACAAAGCCATACACCATAACAAATGGTTGGCAGCGGATAATGAAGTTACCTGGAACATGGTACACTATGATGTACAGCTAATTGGCGGTATTGTATTGCACCAGGGTAAAATATCTGAGATGGCAACGGGCGAGGGTAAAACCCTGGTAGCCACACTGCCTGCTTACTTAAATGCTATTGCCGGCCAAGGTGTACATATTGTAACGGTAAATGATTACCTGGCACGACGTGACTCGGAGTGGATGGGGCCATTGTATGAGTTTCATGGCTTATCGGTAGATTGTATTGACGTACATCAACCAAATACTGAAAGCCGCCGCCAAGCTTATTTAGCGGATATTACTTTTGGAACCAACAACGAGTTTGGTTTTGACTACCTGCGTGACAATATGACACGCAGCCCGGAAGAGTTGGTACAACGCAAATTGCATTATGCCATGGTGGATGAGGTTGACTCGGTTTTAATTGATGATGCTCGTACTCCTTTAATTATATCTGGCCCGATACCACGCGGCGACGAACATGAGTTTCATGACCTGAAACCACGTATTGAGCGTTTGGTTAATGCGCAAAAAAATTATGTTAACGGTGTGTTAAATGAGGCTAAAAAAGCCATCGCCGAAGGCAAAACAGGAACTGACGAAGGCGGGTTAGCCTTATTACGTGCTCACCGCGGCTTACCAAAAAGCAAAGCTTTAATTAAATACTTAAGCGAAGGCTCAAACAAAAATGTGCTGTTAAAAACAGAGAACTACTATATGCAGGATCAGGGCAAAGAAATGCCTAAGGTTGATGCAGAGCTGTTTTTTGTGATAGATGAGAAGCAAAACCAGGTTGAGCTGGCCGAAAAAGGTATTGAGCTGATAACAGCTGCCGGTGAGGACCCTAACTTTTTTGTGATGCCTGATGTAGGTACCGAGATAGCTAATATTGAAAAATCAAACTTATCTGCCGATGAGAAAATTGCTCGCAAGGACGAATTAATGCGCGATTTTTCAATCAAATCAGATCGTATACACTCAGTTAACCAGCTTTTAAAAGCTTATACCTTATTTGAAAAAGATACCGAGTACATTTTAGATGATGGAAAAGTAAAAATTGTTGATGAGCAAACAGGCCGTGTATTGGATGGCCGCCGTTATTCTGACGGATTGCACCAGGCAATTGAGGCTAAAGAGAATGTAAAAATTGAAGATGCATCGCAAACTTTTGCTACTATAACCCTGCAAAACTATTTCAGGATGTATCATAAACTTTGTGGTATGACGGGTACAGCGGTTACAGAAGCTGGCGAGTTTTGGCAGATATATAAACTGGATGTGGTAGAAATACCAACCAATACGCCAACCAAACGCAGCGATATGCAGGATCTGGTATACCGTACCATCCGCGAAAAATACAATGCCGTAGCTGATGAGATAGTAAAGCTAACACAAGCGGGTCGCCCGGTTTTGGTGGGTACAACTTCGGTTGAGATATCAGAGTTGTTGAGCCGTATGTTAAAGCTGCGTGGCATTAAGCATAACGTGTTGAACGCCAAAATGCACCAGAAAGAGGCTGATGTAGTAGCCGAAGCCGGTAAAGCAGGTACTGTAACCATAGCCACCAATATGGCGGGCCGTGGTACGGATATTAAACTGGGCGAAGGGGTTAAAGAAGCAGGCGGTTTAGCCATTGTAGGTACCGAGCGCCATGAGTCGCGCCGTGTTGACCGCCAGTTACGTGGCCGTGCCGGTAGGCAGGGTGACCCTGGTTCATCACAATTCTTTGTGTCGTTAGAGGATAATTTGATGCGTTTATTCGGGTCAGAGCGTATATCTAACCTGATGGTGAAAATGGGGATTGAAGAGGGCGAAGTGATACAACACTCCATGATATCAAGCTCAATTGAGCGCGCACAGAAAAAGGTAGAAGAAAACAACTTTGGTATACGTAAACGTTTACTGGAGTATGATGATGTGATGAACTCGCAGCGTACCGTTATTTATACCAAGCGTAAAAATGCTTTATTTGGCGACAGGCTGGATGTTGATATTAACAACACCATTTTTGATGTGGTAGAGGACATCACTACAGAATATAAAGAGCAAAACAGCTACGAAGGATTTAAGTTAGAGATTATCCGTATTTTCTCGGTAGATACCGAAATTACAGCTGATGAATTTGCCAGCTTATCATTAAATAAACTGGTAGATGAGGTATTTGCCGAAGTAACTGATTTTTACAAACGTAAATCGGATGCTATTGCCGTGCAGGCTTACCCGGTATTGAAAGATGTTTTTGATACACGCGGTAATTTGGTTGAAAACATTATTGTACCGTTTACTGATGGCATACAAGGTTTACAAATAGCTGTTCCGCTTAAAAAATCTATTGACAATAAGGGCATGGAAGTGGTAAAATCATTTGAAAAGAATGTTACCCTTTCGCTTATTGATGATGCGTGGAAAGAGCACTTACGCGAAATGGACGAGTTAAAAAACTCCGTACAAAATGCGGTTTACGAACAAAAGGACCCATTATTGGTTTATAAATTTGAGGCTTTCAATTTATTCCGCCAGTTGTTGGCCAGCGTAAATAAAGAATTGGTTAGTTTCCTATTCAGAGGTGGTATTGCTACACAGCAGACATCTGCTGAAGTACAGGAAGCAAGGATAATGCCGAGAACAGATCACAGGAACATACGCACTTCAAAACCTGAGTTAGTAAACGAAGGTGGCAATTATAGTGATATGCCTGATGATTTGCGCGAGATGCAAAAAGCCACACCGGTTAGGGTGGAGCAAAAAATTGGACGTAATGACCCTTGCCCTTGCGGTAGCGGTAAAAAATATAAAAACTGCCATGGTGTAGGCCAGGCGTAATTAACCAGTGTCATTGCGACCGTAGCGTGGCAATCTCGTCGCTACAATAGCAAAGCGACGAGATTGCTTCGTCATTCTTCCTCGCAATGACATTAATTTTGCAATATGAAAAACACATCTGTTTATAAAGCGATATTTAGCTGTATAGCCGGATGTGTTTTTTTTATGCCGATATTTACATTTGGACAGGAACGTGGTAAGGTTGAGGTAATTAAAGATTCGCGTATTGATACGTTAATAGCCAGGCGGTTCAGTTTAAAAAGCCCCGCTGCAAGTAAGGTTATACCGTATTCGTCGCGCGGTTATAGAGTGCAGATATATAGCGGCTCAGACCGTAAAGCGGCGTATGATGCACAGGCAAAGTTCCTAAACAAGTACCCGGAACAGCGCACCTATATTACTTATACCGAGCCTTATTTTAAGGTAAAGGCCGGTGATTATCGCACCCGTTTGGAAGCCGAAAAAACAATGCAGCAACTAAAAGGTAACTTTACCAGCTTATTCATTATATCCGAAAAAATAAATCCGTCAAAAGCAGATACATCCAATGATTAAACAGCAGATACAGGACTTAGCAAAAAACATTTTTAATGATGTAGTGGCCAATCGTCGCCACTTGCACAGCCATCCTGAACTTTCATTTCATGAGGTAGAAACCTCGGCATTTGTTGCGGGAAAACTGGATGAGTTAGGCATTGAATACATTAAAATGGCTGATACCGGCTTGGTTGGTTTAATTAAAGGTGATAAGCCATCAACCAACGTAATTGCCCTGCGTGCGGATATGGATGCTTTGCCTATTACCGAGGCTAACGATGTACCTTATAAATCGCAAAACACAGGTGTAATGCACGCTTGTGGGCATGATGTGCATACCTCATCATTACTAGGTGTAGCTAAAATATTAACCTCGTTAAAAAGCGAATTTGGCGGTACAGTTAAATTGATATTTCAACCGGCAGAAGAAAAACTTCCCGGCGGTGCCAGCATCATGATCAAAGAGGGTGTGTTGGAAAACCCGAAACCTCAAGCGGTTATCGGACAACACGTAATGCCTTTGATAGACGCGGGTAAAGTGGGCTTCCGTTCGGGCCAGTATATGGCCTCGACAGATGAATTGTATGTCACGGTAACCGGAAAAGGCGGCCATGCTGCACAACCCCAGCAAAATGTGGACCCGGTAATCATCACCGCGCATATATTAACTGCTTTACAGCAGATAGTAAGCCGGTTCTCGGACCCTAAAACATCGTGTGTTTTATCATTTGGTAAAGTAACCGCTAATGGCGCTACTAACGTTATCCCTAATGAGGTAAAACTGGAAGGTACCTTTAGGGCGCTGGATGAAAAATGGCGCGCCGAAGCTCATGAAAAAATGATAAAAATGGCCACAGGTATTGCCGAAAGCATGGGCGCCACCTGCGATTTTAATATTGTTAAAGGCTATCCGTTTTTAACTAACGAACCTAAGCTAACCGCTGCTGCGCGTGACTTTGCCGAAGATTATTTAGGTGCCGAAAATGTATTGGACCTGGATATATGGATGGCTGGCGAGGATTTTGCCTATTACACACAAGTTGCTGATGCCTGCTTTTATCGCTTGGGTACACGTAATGAAGCACGTGGTATCACTTCATCAGTACATACGCCAACTTTTGATATTGAAGAAACCGCTTTAGAAACAAGCGTAGGCTTGATGGCTTACATTGCCGTTAAACAATTGGGTAATTAATAAACACGCTATGCTAAACGACCAAAACATCATCGTCCCTCAATATTACGACCAGCTAAAAGCTGAAAGCGAAAAATTGGGTTTTAATATGCCGTCTGACCTGCAGACAGGCTCATTGCTTAGAGCGTTAGCCGCATCAAAACCCGGTGGCAGATTTTTAGACCTGGGTACAGGCACGGGTTTATCATTAGCATGGCTGGCCGAAGGTGCAGACTCTGAATCATCGCTATATACTGTTGATAACAGCGCACATTGGCAAAAAGTGGCTAAAGCCATTTTTGCTGCCGACGAAAGGATAAATTTTTATACCGAAGATGGTAATAACTGGCTGGTAAATTACAGCGGCGAGCAATTTGACCTGATATTTGCCGATGCCTGGCCGGGAAAATTTGGCAATTTAAACACCGCTTTAAAATTGGTTAAACCGGGAGGGTTTTATTTAATTGATGATCTGTTACCACAACCTAACTGGCCCGAAGGGCACCAACAAAATGTTGACCGGTTGGTAAATGACCTGCAAAACCGTACCGACTTTGTTTATACCCCATTTAATTGGTCTACCGGGTTGATGTTGTTTACCAAGATAAAGTAATGTTTAAAAAACTATTTCTTTTCTTGTGTATAGCATTTGTCAGCAGTTATAGTTACGCTCAACAGCGCTTTAACCCCGACACAGTAATGACTGTTGTAATTGACTCGGCAGTAAACATCAAATCACATAAGCTAACCGAGCAGGATTTTATTAACGCGGTACTGGCTGATACCGGTTTTTATAAGGCTTTCCGCAATATGAAGCGATATGCTTTTGTAGCCGATAACCGCATTTACACCTACGATAAAAAAAATAAAGTTGATGGGGAGATCTATCGCCGTATTAAACATACTGTGGTAAATGGCAAGCCTAAGAACGAATATTTGATCAAACAGGATAAAGGCAACATCTACAAAAAAAATGGCAAGTACCAACTGTACACCGCCGAGATGTTTGACTATATTTTTACCAATGCCTATAATTCCGAGTTTAGTGCTAACGATGGTTTTTTTAAAGGGGATGGCAAAAATCAATCCTACAAACAAAAGTTAAAAACACTCATTTTTTCGCCGGGGCGTAAGGTAACTGGCATTCCGTTTTTGAGCGGCAAGACCGAGATATTTGGCCGTAATATGCGCCAGTTTTACCAGTATGAGTTTACCCGAGGCAAATATCTTGACTCGATACCGGTATATCGATTTAAAGTCATTAAAAAACCAAGTACAGCCGAAGGCGATGTAATGATACGCGAACTCACCACCATATTTGATATGCGCGATTTTAAAATATTGGGTCGCTATGTAGATATGAAATACAGCAACCTGCTGTTTGATTTTGATGTGAAGATGAACATTGAACTCATCCCCTTTAACGGCGAGCTACTACCCGCCAAAGTAAGCTACCAGGGCAACTGGGATGTACCGCTACACAAAGAAGAGCGCGCCAGCTTTTTGATACAGCAGAGTAATTACTCTACAAAATAAATTACCTCCCCCTCACGTCGTTGCGAGGAACGAAGCAATCCCTTCAAAGAACAGTCAGGCAGATAAATGTCCGTTTCCGAACGACCATCCTGGAAATTGATTTGCATGTGCAGAGATTGCTTCGTTCCTCGCAATGACGCGTTTATTATAAAGAGAAAGCCCGGCGTGCCGGGCTTTCTCTTTATAATAATCAGTGAAATCATTAAATCACCTAAATCTGTGATCTAAAATTCCGCGTTCTTCGGAAACCTTGGGAAAGGAATCACATCGCGTATATTACCCATACCGGTAACAAACAGCACCAAACGCTCAAAGCCTAAACCGAAACCTGCGTGTGGACAGCCTCCAAAACGGCGGGTATCTAAATACCACCACAATTCGTCTTTCGGTATCCCCAGGTCGTCCATGCGTTGTTCCAGTTTATCTAAACGCTCCTCGCGTTGCGATCCACCTACTATCTCGCCAATACCCGGGAACAATATATCCATAGCAGCTACGGTCTTGCCATCGTCATTTTGGCGCATGTAAAACGATTTGATCTCCATAGGGTAATCCGTAAGGATAACCGGCTTTTTAAAGTGCTTTTCAACCAAATAACGCTCATGTTCTGATTGCAGGTCGGTACCCCATCCTTCAACCGGGAACTGAAACTTTTTCTTTTTATTCGGGGTTGATTCTTTTAATATCTCTATCGCCTCGGTATAGTTCAATCGCTCAAAATCATTAGCCAAACAAAACTGCAGCTTTTCTACCAGCGTCATTTCTGAGCGTTCCTGCTGTGGCTTTTGTTTCTCTTCCTCCGTCAAGCGCTGACTTAAAAACTCAATGTCCTCGGCGTTTTTATCTAATGCATATTTGATCACATATTTCAACAAGCCTTCGGCTGTGTCCATGTTATCGGTAATATCAGCAAAGGCCATCTCCGGCTCTATCATCCAAAACTCGGCTAAGTGGCGGGTAGTGTTTGAGTTTTCGGCACGGAACGTTGGACCGAAAGTGTAGATATCACTCAAAGCCATAGCTCCCAGCTCCCCTTCCAGCTGACCGGAAACAGTTAGATTAGTGGCACGGCCAAAAAAGTCTTGTTTAAAATCAACTTCGCCGTTCTCTCCTTTTGGCGGATTCTCCAGATCGAAGTTGGTAACGTGGAAAGTCTCTCCTGCGCCTTCCGCGTCGCTGGCGGTGATAATAGGCGTGTGCAGGTAAACAAACCCTCTGTCCTGGAAAAACTGGTGTATAGCAAATGAAAGTGTGTTACGCACCCTGAAAATAGCCCCAAACGTATTGGTACGGAAACGCAGGTGAGCGATCTCGCGCAAAAACTCCAGGCTATGCTTTTTAGGCTGCAACGGGTATTTCTCGGGGTCGCTGTCGCCTAAAATTTCGATCTCTTTAGCTTTAACCTCAACGGTTTGACCCTTACCTAATGAGGCTACCAGCAAACCCTTAACGCTTAAAGCAGCACCGGTGGTGATACGTTTTAGCAAGGCAGCATCGGTGTTCTCAAAATCAACCACCACCTGTATATTGCTATTGGTTGAGCCATCATTCAAAGCAATAAACTGGTTATTACGGAAGGTACGCACCCATCCTTTTACGGTCACATCAATATCTGTCTGTTTACTTTCTAATAATGCTTTGATCTTTATTCGCTGGCTCATTGTAGTATGATATTATTTAAGAGGCGCTAAATTACGATTATTTGATTGATGTTGATTAAAAAAACTATGTCATTGCGAGCGTAGCGTGGCAATCTCAAGGAAGCTAAGCAAATCTGAGATTGCCACGTCGTTCCTCCTCGCAATGACATAAAGAATAAGTAATTTTGCGGCTACTATGAATCCCAAACTGAGCCTGGCTTTTGGCATTATCTGCATTTCCTTTTCGCCCATATTTGTAAAACTGGCAGATGCGTCACCTATTGTATGCGGATTCTATCGCCTGTTCTTCGCCTTTATATTTTTAGCACCTTATTGCCTGTTTAAAGGCAACTTAAAAATGGAACGTAAGGATATCCTGCTCTCCTGCCTTGGGGGATTGATATTCGCTTCGGACATTGCTTTATGGAACCAATCACTTAAACTAATAAGCGCCACGGTATCTACCCTATTGGCCAACCTTGCACCTATTTGGGTAGGGTTGATCAGCTATTTTATTTTAAGGAAAAAATCGGGCAGGTTATTTTGGATAGGTACCTGTGTAGCCATTGCAGGGATGGTGGTGTTAGTGGGTATCAATAATTTAATAGGGTTGCAACTAAATATTGGCATGCTATACGCGTTAATAGCCAGTATGCTTTATGCTACCTATATGTTGGTCACCAAAGATGTTTTAAAACGAATAAACACCATTCCGTTTATGTTTTA
>CAZTAU010000014.1:0-85049 GCA_964611565.1 uncultured Mucilaginibacter sp.
TTTTTTATGCATAGGAATGATGGTGATAAGGAAGCCAGTGCAGATAATGTGCAGCAGGTTTTTTACCGGTTGATCAAATACAAAAATACTTTTAAAGACGACGCCAATTTTAATATATGGCTTTATAGTATTGCTTCAAACATCAGGTACCAGGATATGAAAGACAAACAACGTATGGACACCGGATTAAATGGGTACAAAATACCGGAGAGTTATACACCAATTAACGATGACCATCAGGCATTGCATGAAGCCTTAAAAACGTTGCCCGAAACTCATCGCGAAATATTAATGATGAGCAAGTTTTTAGATATGAAGTATGAGGAGATAGCTGTTATTATCGGTTGCTCGGTGGGTGTGGTAAAAACAAGAGTATTCAGGGCAATGCAGGCTTTACGCGAGGTTTATTTTAAATTAAATGTATCATGAAAAGGGAAGAAATTGAACAGCTATTAGCTGAATATGTAAACGGGAAAATTTCAGCCGAAAACAAACAGCTATTAGAAAACCTGTTTGCAAAGGACGCTGCTTTAAAACAAGAGGCAGCGGATATGCTGGCCTTATGGCAAATGATGGATAATACGTTTGCTGACGAAAATAAAGACGATGAGTTTTATGATATGTTAGCAATCAGTAAACAAAAACAGCATCCGGCTAAAGTTATATATCTACAATCGCGGGCATGGTTATATGCTACTGCGGTAGCAGCGTGTATAGCTGTTTTTTTTGCAGGCCGGTTTACAGCATCGCCTATTGAAACTATTAAATACAAAACACTTATAGTAAAACAACAAGTACAAGTACCTGCACCTATACAACAGCCAAATACTGAGATAGCAGCTGCTGCTGTAGATCAAAACCCTGCTATTACTGTGAAGCCAAAGGTTGATATAGAAACACCGTCTGCTTTAGCACAGCAATTACGGTCGGTTTATGCATCAGAGCGGATTGCGGCTGTAATGTCTTTATCAGGCAATAAAAATATCAATCCTGCTGATTTAAAAATATTGGAAATTGCGTTAAGAGAGGATGCTAACCCTAATGTTAAGCTAACCATAATTAATGTTTTACAACCATTAGCTAAGCAACAAAATGTACAAAATGTATTGATACGCGCTTTAAATACTCAAGAAGACGCTACTACCCAATCATCGTTGATTGATGTTTTGGCAAATACCGGATCAAAACAAGCCTTACCGCAAATGATAGCTTTATTGGATAATAAAAACACCAGCGCAATGGTACAGGATAGAATAAGAGATGAGATCAAACGGTTTGCGTATTAATCTAAACATCATGAAAATATTAATATTTCTTCTTCTGGCATTTAGCATTAATATCTGTTTTGCACAAAATACACAGATGATTGTAAAGCCTGTTGTAAAAGGTGCCGTCATTAGCATTGGGGTAGAAGCACCCAATGTTTATATTGAAGGTTATGATGGTGACGATATTATTATAGAAATGGTACCACTGATTAATAATAAAATACCTGTAGAAGCAACCGGGTTAAAACCTATAGCCATACCAGACCCTGAAAGACAAAGAGTTAAAAATGTTTTAAACACTAAAATTAGACAGTATAAGGAATCCGCTTCTATGGGTATTGGTATACTGCCATGTAATTGTGAGCGAATAAATATTAAAGTACCAAAAAACCCTATACTAAGCGTGGTTAGTACCTATTTTGGGCGAGAGGGTGTACTATCCATTAAAAATATAAATAACGAAGTACAACTTCAGGGATGGATGCCGACAATTGAATTGGATAATATAGGTGGATTTATTATCGTAACAGGCGGTGCTGTGCCGGGCAGACGAGCATCAGATAAAATTACTATAAGTAATATACATTGGACTGATGATCGATTTCCATTTATAGGAGGAATAAGGGAAAGGGATTATAAAGTAAATGCAAATAGTGCAAGCATAGATATTTCTATCCCCGATAACTTGAAAGGAACTATCATTTACAAATCTGAATCAGGGCAAGTATTTTCTGACCTGGGAGTTAATCCCACCCCTGCATCTGCCGAATACATGAAGCGATTTGATGACCCGTTTCATAAAGAACCGGGATTTAAAACCATACCATTAAATGGCGGAGGCAAAGCAAACCTTGAGGTAAATACAGGCACCGGCAACATATATATTAGAAAACAAAAATGATGACAACGATTTGTAGGTTTACATTAATTATGTTCCTGATATCGTATTCAGGGATAGTGTTCGCTCAAAAAGCATCAAACAGCTTTACTTTTCCCGCGAAAGGAAAGCGGATAATTATTGATTCAAAGGAAGCATCAATGGATATTGTAGGTTATGATGGTAACGACCTGGTTATTGAACCTTATATTCCTTCAACATCTGCATCCGTTACTGAAATTAATAAAGGACTAACTTTAATATCAGAGATAATTCCTGAAAGTAATACCATTAATCCTACAATACTTAAACAGGATGCCTCTTTAATTTCTATCTTATTACCTAAAGGAGAATGCAGACATTTAAAAATTAAGGTACCCCGTAATGCCCACCTTAAAGTCCAATTTTTCGATGTATCACCTAATGGGAAAATATCCCTTAAAAACCTGTCAGGCGAATTGGAAATAGGCGGCTCAACAAAGATAATTGAGGTTGATCACATTTCCGGCCCGTTAACTATCTCTGCCGGCGGCGATGGATATAACGCGGGTGCCACTGAAAAAATTATTGTATCAAATTTACAGTTTTCAGAAAGTTCGCTCTTGAGCAACAGCCCGGTACCACTTTTAAATATTATAGGCGCCCTTGCCAATGTGGATATTTCTATTCCCGAAAATTTGAAGGCAACAATACAAGTTGATGTACCATATGGCGGGGAGCTATTTTCCGACTTAAATTTAATTCCCCCAAAACCTAAACCAGGGGCATACACCCCACCAATAAAGAATAAGTTCATTGGCGAATTAAACGGTGGCGGTAGACCGATAACCATTAATGCCGGTTACGGCAACGTATTTATCCGAAAGCAACAATAACCTAAACCTTATCATGAAACCTATTTTAATTGTTTTGAGCTTGTTTTTAGCAAGTTCCCTCAACAGCTATGCCCAAAAAATAACAGTTGCCGACTCGGCAAGCAAAACGCCTATAGCTGGTGCCACTGTGGCAGTATTTAACCAGGCAACCAACCAAATTGAAAAGCAGGGCATTACAGATGCTAATGGTGTCTTTAATTTATCAAAAACTTCCGGCGATGATTTTTACTTGTCGGTTACTGCTATCGGCTATAAAAAAAGCATAGTTAAAAAAAACAATGCCGAACAAACTATATGGCTTGCGGTTGATACCAGGCGGCTAAAAGAAGTTAATATTGCCGGCAAAAAAAGCCCCATAAAGTTTAATACCAATATTATGGAATACGACATTAGCCAGATACCTAATGCCGATTATTTAGCCTTACCCGAAATAATAAATCAATTACCCTTTTTGCGCATTGAAGATGGTAAAATTAAAATGATGGATGAACCTTTAACCATTTTAATTGACAATAAACCTAACCTCATTTACAATAATGCAGAGGCGTTAAGAGCGTTACCTCCACAAGCAATTGAAAATGTAGAAGTGGTACTTGCTCCTACCGCGCGTAACGGTGGCAAAACCATAAATATTACTTTAAAGCATGATTACTTTTTGGGTTGGAACGGTAGTGCTAACGCAGCAGCTTCCAGACTAGGGCCCTCTTCATCTGCCGCGGTAAGTTACTGGCGCAAAAAATTTGGCGTAGATGCTTCTGTTAGTTATAGCTATTCAAATAATACGGCAAACAGCCATACTGCTATTAACTACTTTCAGCCTCAAAGCACATTAAATTCAATAGATGAAAGGAAAACCACTTCTAATAGGGGCGGTGTAAACTTATCTGCTTATTATAATTTAAGCAACTCTAACACTTTAGATTTTCAGTACAGCCTGTCGCCCTCCAACGCCAAATCCTTTAGCCACACAGATATCTTTACACGCACAGCATCAACACAGGATGTTACCTATTCAAATACCAATGACAATAGCACCGCGTTAAGCAACAGCTTTGGCTTAAACTTTACGCATAAATATGCAAAACCGGGTAATGCCTTTTATTTACTCACAAGGTTCAGTACCACTTCATCAAACAGGGATAGGTTATTAACAAGTCCGCTTATTTATAATGATTTGATGACTGATGTAAAAAACAATGAAACATCGGCAGAGGTTATACAGCAGCAAAACGCCAACAAAAAATTTAGGTACACATTTGGTTCCAAATTAATTATCAGGGATAATGCCACCGATTATACTTATGCTGCAAACTCCGGAACTAACAGCAGCTTTAAAATGCAGCAATGGGTAAGCTCCACCTATTTTGATGTGGATTGGACCATTGAAAAGTTTACCGCGCATACGGGCTTACGGTTTGACTACAATGAAAATACTTATACCCAGCCTGTTATAGCTAAACAATATTTTACCAATTTAACGCCAAACATTTCATTAACCTACAACATAAACCAGGCTAATTTATTGATGTTAACTTATGGGCGCAGAGTTTTGCGCCCCAATGCATACGCGTTAAACCCAACCCTGGTATTAGCAAACATATACCAACAAACAAGTGGTAATGAAAATACCGGCAACCAGGTAAGTAATGATTGGGGCATGCAATATTATGGTAATTATAAAAACTTACGCTTAGGCATTAATGCAGCCTATAACCTAATAAGTGGACTTATACGTGAAATATCAACGTTAAATAGCGCTAATATTATCCAAACCATATCAACCAATATTGACCGATACGAAAGCGTTACCATGGGTGCCAGTGCTGATTTTACCTTATTTAAAAAAGTGCGTATTTCCCTGCAGGGTAATAACAGTTACTTAGCACAAAATAGTGGAATATACACCATGCATAGATGGAGCGGCTACACCAGTAACCGGGCCAACTACCAATTAAACAAAAACAACTCGTTAGGTATAGGCATGACGGCTTACTCGCCAAACATTAACCTGCAGGGTGTTGAGCAGGATATGGGTTACATTAACTGGAGCGTAAACTACGGGCATTATTTTGACCTGGCTAAAAAATTTCCAACCACTTTGAGCATAACGCTGGCTAATCCGGACAATTACTACGGTTTGCCAAGTTATACCACAACAAATACCCCATCCTTTGCACTTAGGACTGATAGACGAAACACTAATGGTTTTATTAATATTAGCTTAAGAATACAGTTTAAGGGTGAACAATATGGCAACCGTACCTTTAATAAGGAGAAAAGTATTAATAATAATGATTTGAGTACTTCGGGAAATTGATGCTAAATAAACGCCAACAGCAGCTGTTCCCATTCTTTCGCTAAAGACATATTGGGTCGGGTTTTGCCTGCCCTTCTATACCAATAGTCGGCATTCCAGGTATCGCCTTCTTTTCGGTGCAGGTAAGCATGCACCCAAGCCGATGCCTGGTCACTTAAATGATCAACCTGGTCATGAGCCTTTTGCCAATCGTGCTTACCATCATACCATAAGCTTTTTAATTGTGCAGACAGCCCTGCAGTTGGCTGTGCTGCCTTCAAGGATTCTTTAAATTGTGCCAAGCTATCCATAGGTGATGTTAATGCAATATCTTAAACATCAATTCCTTCATTAAGCCGCCATGATCGGTGTTTGATTCAACGCCTTTGCTTTTCACATCGTATTCGCGCAGGTAGCTTATAATTTGTACGGTTTTGCCTAAAGGATAGCTGCGGGCGGCTTGCTCGTAATCTTTTATAAAGTAGGGGCTCACACCCATTTCGCGCGCGAGGTTTTGCGGTGATTTATCCCTTACATAATGATATATCAAAACCTTAGTGAAAAAATTATTGAGGTTGCCTAAAACCAATACAATGGGGTTCGCCTTAGGGTTGGCTTCAAAATAATTAATAATTTGATTGGATTTATATGCATCCTTTTTTGCCAAAGCGGTTTGCAACTCAAATACATTATACTCTTTACTAATGCCTATGTTATCATGGATATGCTTTAGGGTGATCTCCTGCCCCGCTGCTACATTAAGCATAAGTTTATCCAGTTCGTTAGCAATTTTTGAAAGGTCGTTACCTAAATATTCTGCCAGCATTAAGGACGCCTGCTGATTTATTTTATAGCCTTTTTCTGTTAAATAGCTTTCTACCCAAGCCGGTATCTTACTATCATATAATGAGCCCGACTCAAATATCAGCCCAGATTTTTCAATGGCTTTATAGGTTTTTTTACGCTTATCAAACTTGCCATACTTATAACAAAAAACCAGTATGGTGCTGGGCAACGGGTTTTCTAAATAAGCCTGTAAAGGATTGATGGATTTCTTATCATCGCTTTCCGTTCCCCATTTCATTTCCTGCGCTTCTTTTACCAAAACTACCTGGTAGTCGGCCATCATGGGGTAACGCTTGGATGCGCCCAGTACGGTCATCACATCAGTGTCCTTACCATACAATACGGTTTGGTTAAATCCCTTCTCTGCTTCGGATAAAAGGTGGTGCTCCACATAATCACTCACCTGGTCAATAAAGTACGGCTCATCGCCATGTAAAAGGTATACAGGTTTGTATTTACGGTTCTTAAGGTCCTTGATTATTTCAGCAGCGGTCATGTTAAGTCAAAAGTAAAAATTCAAAAGGCAAAAGTGGTGAGTGTTTGTAAATATTGTTTATGGTTGACTCACCCGGTCATCGCTACTCTCGACCACGCTCTTTGCCGCCTGTGGCGTAAAGAGGGAATTAAACTACTGGTTTTTAATTTTGAATTTTTACTTTTGACTTAACCCATGAATCAGCTACAGCCGCTCAACTTACCTCCCTATCCTTTTAAAATTACCGACGAGAATGGCGTGCTAACCTTGTTTGATGAGATAAGGAAAAAGAACATCATCATCACTCCTGAAGAATGGGTGCGCCAGCATTTTGTTCAATATCTTATTCGTCAAAAAAACTATCCTAAAACTTTAATTAAGCTGGAAGGCGGGCATAGGTTAAACGGCATGCAAAAACGATCGGATATAGTGGTGTTTAACCCACATGGCGAAAAGGTTTTATTGGTAGAATGTAAAGCACCCGGGGTAAATATTGATCAGAAGGTTTTTGACCAGATAGCGAGGTACAACATTGTACATAAAATAGCTTTATTGGCAGTAACAAATGGCTTACAACATTACTATTGCCGTATTGACTTTGAAAAACAAGAATATAAATTTATTGAGGACCTGCCGGATTATAGGGAACTTTAAGCGGCGGTGGTAGTGTTAGAAATAGAAGACTTAGAGCAGGCACGATTGATTGTAAGTTGCTTCATCTTTTCCAGCAGTTCGGTTGGTTTAAATGGTTTTGATATATACTCATTCATACCCGAGGCATATACCTTTTCTTTAATATCAGCCAAAGCCGAAGCGGTTAAGGCAATGATGGGTACATTTGATTTTTGAGGATCAGACATTTTGCGTATCTGTATAGCGGCGTCGAAACCATTCATTAACGGCATTTGCAGGTCCATTAATATGATATCAAAATTAGCGCTATGCATCAGGTCCACCGCGCGCTCGCCATTTTCGGCAATGGTAGGTGCTATTTCCCATTTAGCAAGCAATTTCTTCATCAGCATAACATTAACCGGGTTATCTTCGGCTATAAGTACACGCAATGCTCTTAAATTATTTACAGCCTCAACCAACACATTGCTTTCATCCAATTGATGTGATCCGTTTAATTCCTTTTTCTCGGTATGCACCGGGAAATCCATATTAAATGAAAACTCGGAACCCACTCCCGGCTGGCTTGTTACCTGTATTTTTACTCCCTGAGATTCTAATAAGCGTTTAACAATAGCCAAGCCTAAACCGGTACCTGCATATTGTCGTGTAGTACTTAAAGATTCTTGTGTGAACGGTTCAAAAATTACGTTCAATTTATCCTGGCCAATACCTATACCGGTATCTTTCACCGCAAAATTTACCGCAAGCGTATTGTAATGGTCTTCCCGGCAAGAAACTTTAACTTGTATAGTACCGTCATGTGTAAATTTAATAGCGTTGCTTACCAGGTTAAAAACAACCTGGGTAATACGGGTAGGGTCGCCATATACATCCTTTTGCTGTAAAATTTCGTCAACCTCTAAACTAAAGCCCAACCCTTTTTCCTTCGCTTCCAATACCTGTCCGCCGCATATATTTTGCATGAGTTGGGCAATATTCATTTGAGTATTTTCAAACACCTGCTTACCCGACTCGATGGTATTAAAATCAAGTACATCATTTACAATAGAAAGCAGATTGGCTGCAGAAAATTTTAATACCTCCAGATTCTCTTTTTGGTCAGGACGAGGATCACCCATGATGAGTAAATTACTCATACCTATTACCGCATTTAATGGGGTACGTATCTCATGCGACATGGTGGATAAAAACTCAGATTTTGCTTCGTATGATTTTTCGGCCTTTGCAATAGCCTCCTGGTACTTTTTATTAAGTGCTTCCTGCTTTTCATGGTTCTCTTTAAGCAACTGGCTGCTTTTTGAAAGCACCGTGTAAAAGTGAGTGTTGATATAAACACCCATGCCAAAACTGGCTATCATGCTTATAATAAACGTCAGCTGACCTGTTCTCTCGGGTACAATGCTGATAGCATACATCCCTTTATGCTTCAATAAGGCAAATGCAACAACAGGCATTAAATTTAATAACGAATAAAATGCGCCCCATTTTTGACCAAGCATATAAAAGCTAAACAGCATAACAATAGTTAGTGCGCCTATGGCCACATAATTAAATTGTTGCAAAATCACCAGTAAATCAACCAGGTTAACCAGTGTGCCAACTATTAAGGCCGCATGGGCTATTGCCTTCCAATTAGGCCTATACGTTAGCGCTTTGAACAACACAAGTGCACTTAATAGCATTACGCCATTACTAGCCGAAAGCATTGGAAGAGATTTGTAGTATAGGTTTACCTGTAATACACAAAGCACATAAATAGCCAGCATCAAGCCATAATAAAGCAGGCGTATGCGCCCGTTATCAAGTCCTGATTCTTCCTTTGAAGTAATTTTGTTGACAGAAAAGTTAAAAAAACTTATATCCGCATCCATTTACGTGCTACTTTGTTAAAGTAAATCCAGATCGACTACGGGGGTAATATCAATCTGTAAGCACATACGTATGCAATTAAGTTGCCAAAGCGGCCAGGCTTTCTTCCAGTATCTTTAATTTGGCTTCAGCATCAGCTTTTTTGCGTTGTTCAATTTCAATTATTTCGGGCTTGGCGTTGGCCATAAAGCGCTCGTTTAATAATTTGGCATTAACAGATTTTAAGAAACCTATTAAATACTCCTTCTCTTTTTGCAGTCTTTCAGCCTCGGCTTGCGGGTCAATATTTTCAGCAAAAGGCACAAAAAACTCGTCTGTAGCCACTAAAAAGCTGATTGCTCCATTCACTTTCTCGGTAACTAAATCAAACTGGCTAAGGTTAGCCAGCTTTTTTATCATCAAATCATACTGTTGATAATTAATGGAAGAAGCAGATTTTACTGATAAGGATAATGCTTCTTTGGGTGATAGCTGTTTATTATTACGAATGTTCCTGATTTGTGTAATAACTTGTTTAGCGATTTCCACATCGTTTAATAGCTGTGTATTTACTTCCCCATTTTTGGGCAATTGGGCAACAATGCAACAGTCATTTTCTGCCCTTTTTCCAAATAATTCATCATGCCAAAGTTCTTCCGTTATGAATGGCATAAAGGGGTGCAATACCTTTAAAATGTTCTCAAAAAAGCTAATAGTACGGTTATAAGTTTCCCTGTCAATAGGCTGTAAATAAACAGGTTTTATCATTTCCAGGTACCAGGCGCAGAAATCATCCCAAACCAATTTATAAGTAGCCATTAATGCCTCTGATAAACGGTATTGCGCAAAATTATCCTCTATCTCAACCAATGCCTGGTTAAAGCGGCTTTCAAACCAATCAATGGCTATTTGATTCGGATTCTCCAGTTTTTCGTCAACTTCCCAGCCACTAACTAATTTAAACGCGTTCCATATTTTGTTGGTGAAATTACGGCCCTGCTCGCAGTAGCTTTCATCAAACATCAAATCGTTACCTGCTGGCGAACATAGCAGCATACCTACCCTAACGCCATCGGCGCTAAATTTTTCTATCAGGTCTAAAGGATCGGGCGAATTACCCAATGATTTAGACATTTTGCGGCCGAGCTTATCTCTTACTATACCGGTTAAATACACGTTTTTAAATGGCGCTTCGCCTCTAAACTCGTGCCCTGCCATGATCATACGCGCTACCCAAAAAAACAATATTTCGGGTGCTGTTACCAGGTCATTAGTTGGGTAATAATAGTTGATGTCGTCATTATCCGGATCTTTAAAACCATCAAATACTGATATAGGCCATAGCCATGACGAGAACCAGGTATCAACCACATCTTCGTCCTGTATTAAATCTTCAATTCTTAAATCTTGATTCTTGATTCTTGCCTCTGCAAAAGCTTCCTCTTTAGTTTTAGCTATAATATGTTCGCCGTTTGGTAAATAGTAAGCAGGTATTTGCTGCCCCCACCATAGCTGGCGGCTAATACACCAGTCCTTTACATTCTCCATCCAATGGCGGTAGGTATTTACAAACTTCTCGGGTATCAACTTTACCTCGCCGTTTAGTACATAATCTAATGCAGGTTTGGCCATTGCGTCCATCTTGCAAAACCATTGCATAGATAATTTGGGCTCAATAACAGCATTAGTACGTTCAGAAAAACCCACCTGCGATTTATACTCCTCCACCTTATCCAACACGCCTGCTTCTTCCAATAAAACAGCAATTTTTTTACGTGCCGCAAAACGGTCCTCGCCTACCAATATGGTTGCTTTTTCGTTCAGCGTACCATCGTCATTTAAAATATCAATAACCGGTAGCTTATGCTTTTGGCCCAGTTCATAATCATTCAGGTCATGCGCAGGAGTAACTTTTAAACAGCCTGTACCAAAATCCATGGTTACATATTCATCCAAAATAACCGGTATCTCGCGGTTAATTAACGGGATAAATACCTTTTTTCCATGCAGGTGTAAGTACCTTTCGTCATTAGGGTTGATACATATCGCCGCATCCGCCATTATGGTTTCGGGACGGGTAGTTGCGATGGTTAAATAGCGATCGGATAAATGTGAATGGTGTGTGGCTCTTGCTTCGCTCAACATCGACAACTCATCAGGCACTACATTATATTTGATGTAGTATAGTTGCTGGTTAACTTCTTTACGAATTACTTCCTCATCTGATACCGCGGTTTTTCCCTGTGGGTCCCAGTTTACCATGCGTACGCCACGGTATATCAGGCCTTTTTTATAAAGATAGATAAAGGTATCAATAACCGCTTCGGATAAGTCCTCGTCCATAGTAAAACGGGTACGGTCCCAATCGCATGATGCACCTAATTTTTTTAATTGCTCAAGTATAATACCGCCATATTTTTCTTTCCATTCCCAGGCATAAGCCAAAAACTCGGGGCGGGTAATATCTTTTTTGCTGATACCCCGTTCTTTTAACATGGCCACTACTTTAGCCTCGGTGGCAATACTGGCATGGTCGGTACCCGGTACCCAGCAGGCATTTTTGCCCTTCATACGGGCACGGCGTATCAAAACATCCTGTATGGTATTATTTAACATATGCCCCATGTGCAAAACCCCCGTAACATTTGGTGGTGGAATTACAATAGTATATGGCTCGCGTTCATCAGGTACTGATTTAAAAAAACCATGCTGTAACCAGTAGCTGTACCACTTCTCTTCGGCCTGTTTTGGCAAATATGTTTTTGGAATACTCATAAGCTGCAAAAATAAGGTTTTGTAATGAATGTTTATCGCCAGATGCAGCTATTACAAATTTTATATGGTCTATTATGTAAACAATGCGGACACTAACGTGTTAATTTTTTGATTAACTGAACTTATTATTTTAGGTATGAAACCAAAGCTGTTACACCTGGCGCTTTCGGCAGTCGTATGTATTGCTGCTTACGCCTTTATTGAACCCCCGAAAAAGTTTATCGACCCCGCCAATATGGATATGTCCGTAAAACCGGGCGATGATTTTTTTATGTACGCTAATGGCACCTGGATAAAAAATAATGTTATCCCGGCAAAATCAACCCGATGGGGTAGTTTTAATGTGTTGATACAGGAAAACACCGACCGCCTGTTAGCCATATTAAACGAGGCCAGTAAAGCCAAAGCACCAAAAGGATCATTAACCCAACGCGTGGGTGACATGTATATTAGCGCCATGGATAGTGTGGCTATTGAAAAACGAGGATATACTCCCATTAAGCCCTACCTGCAACGCATTGATAACATAAAAAATACCGATGAAGTGGTTAACGAAGTTATTTACATGAAGGTAAATGGTATTGCTAACCCTTTATTTTACTTTGCTGTTGAACCCGATTCAAAATACCCTACCCGAAACATTGCAGATTTTGCACAAGGCGGTACTACCCTGCCCGACAGGGATTATTATTTAAAAACTGAAGCGCGTACGCTACAAATTCAAAATGCTTATAAACAATATATAAAAAACCTATTTGTACTTACCGGCACAACTGAGGCCGATGGACTTAAAAATGCGGATATAATAATGAAAATTGAAACCGCATTGGCCAAAGCACAATTAAGCCGTACCGAGTTGCGCGACCCTACCAAAACTTACCATAAGCTATCGGTTTATGATTTTACCAAGTTAACGCCTCACATTAAATGGGGAGAAACCTTAATAAAAATGAAAGCTCCGGGCCAGGACAGTATTTTGGTTGACGAGCCCGACTTTTTTAGAACAGTTGACAACCAGTTGGGCTCAACCATTGTTGACGACTGGAAAGTTTACTTAAAATGGAATGTTTTAAAAAGTTCGGCAAACGCGTTAAGCTCGCCTTTTGTAAACGCAACATTTGCTTTTAACAGTGTATTAGGCGGACAAAAGGCCCCTACACCACGCAAGGAACGTGTATCCGCGTATGTTGATGCCAACATGGGTGAGTTGTTGGGCCAGCTTTATGTTAAAAAATACTTTACGCCGGCCGCCAAGGCGTACATGGTTAACCTGGTAAATAACATGAAAGGCGTTTTAGGCGAACGTATTAAACGTTTGGACTGGATGAGTGCCGCCACCAAAGAACGCGCGCTTAAAAAATTGGCTGCCTTTAAAGTTAAAATTGGTTATCCGGATAAGTGGGAACCATATACAGGTTTAGTAATAACCCGCGATGACTATGCAGGAAATTTAAAACGTGTGGCCATGTGGAAATATAACTTTAACGTAAACAAATTAGGTAAGCCTGTAGATAAGTCCAAATTTAACATGACCCCACCTACAGTTAATGCAAGCTATAGCCCCAATAATAATGACATTACTTTCCCTGCGGGTATACTACAGTTTCCATTTTTTGATTTTAGGGCTGATGATGCTGTGAATTATGGCGGTATTGCTGCGGTAATTGGTCATGAAATGACCCACGGCTTTGACGATCAGGGCCGCCAATATGATGCCGATGGTTCATTACGCGACTGGTGGACCAAGGAGGATGCGGACAAATTTAAACAGCGTGCTGACAAGGTTGTTGATCAATACAACGCTTATACAGTGTTAGATACAATTCATATAAATGGCAGGCTAACCTTAGGCGAAAACCTGGCCGATTTAGGCGGTTTAAGTATTGCTTACGAAGCATTTAAGAAAACCAAACAAGGCCAATCAAACACAAAAATTGATGGGTTTACGCCCGACCAGCGTTTTTTTCTAGCATGGGCACAAGTGTGGAGAAGTTCACAGCGTCCTGAATCGGTAGCGCAACGTATATTAACCGACCCACACTCACCTGATCAATTCAGGGGTAACGCACCATTAACTAATATTGATGCCTGGTACAGCGCGTTTAATGTTAAACCCGGCGACAAACTATACAAGAAACCAGAAGATAGAATTAAAATTTGGTAACTAAATTTAGTTATGGTAAAGCCCGGCCCTGTTCGGGCTTTACTATTTACAATATATTTGCAGTACATGAATAACGAACTACAAATAGTACCAACAGCCGATGGCTCAAACACTATTTATAACCCACAGGTAGGCGAAAATTATCACTCACGCCATGGGGCCTTACAAGAGAGTTTGCACGTATTTGTAAATGCGGGGCTAAGCTACTTTTTAGATACAACAGGTTTAAAACAAGTTAACATACTGGAAGTAGGCTTTGGTACCGGACTAAACTTTTTATTAAGTGCCGATTTTTGTACAACCCATAAAATACAACTTAATTATACAGGCATCGAGGCATACCCCTTAACACCTCAAATGATAGCGAAAACCGGTTATGAACAATATGTACCTCCTTCCATTTGGGAAAACTTTATAAACAAATATTCCCTTGCTTTAAAAAGCGAGGCGGCTTTCAATCCCTTTTGTAATTTAAAAATTGAAGATTGTAAGTTACTGGATTTTAATACTCCCCATGAATACGATGTGATTTACTTTGATGCTTTTGCAGCCGCACACCAACCCGAAATGTGGGGTGAAGAAGCTATTAGCCACACCGTCAAATTTTTAAAACCCGGCGGTATTTTTGTTACTTACGCCATTACCGGCAACTTAAAACGCCTGCTTAAATCATTGGGATTAACCATACAAAAAATACCGGGCGCGGCTGGTAAACGTGAAATGCTGCGTGGTGTTCTACCTATGTAGGTCAGTCAAAATTGTCCTTCATCCAAAAAATCCGCACATTTGCATATCTACATATTGCACATTAAAAAATATGGCTATAACCCCTTCTACTACGGCATCAACTCCCGCATCAGCATTTGAGCGCTTGCTAACCATTATGGATGATTTGCGCATAAATTGCCCGTGGGATAAGAAACAAACGCTGGAGAGTCTTCGTCATTTAACCATTGAAGAAACATACGAACTATCAGACGCTATATTAAGCGGCGATAAATCTGAGATAAGAAAAGAGTTAGGCGATATTATGCTGCACCTGGTTTTTTATGCACGGATAGGATCAGAAACCAACGATTTTAATATAACCGATGTATTGAATGGCATTTGCGATAAACTAATAACCCGCCATCCGCATATTTATAGTGATGTGGAGGTAAACGATGAGAATGACGTAAAGCGCAACTGGGAACAAATAAAATTGAAGGAAGGCAACCGTTCTGTACTTGGTGGCGTACCTATATCATTACCTGCTTTGGTAAAAGCATCGCGCATACAGGAAAAAGCACGCGGTGTTGGGTTTGATTGGGAAGAAAAAAGCCAGGTATGGGCAAAAGTTGAAGAGGAAATGCAAGAGTTTAAAGCCGAGTTTAATGTAGATGATGATACAACTATCGACCATGAAAAAGCTGAAAGCGAATTTGGCGATCTGCTTTTCTCCTTAATAAACTATGCCCGTTTTATAAATATTAATCCGGAGGATGCACTGGAGAAAACAAACCGAAAGTTTATTAAACGTTTTCAATACCTGGAAGATAAAGCCCGTGAAAACGGCCAGCAATTACAGGAGATGACCCTGGCCGAAATGGATGTATTTTGGAATGAGGCAAAAAAACTTTAATATAATAACTAATTTTGTAGCGTTTACAATTGTTTATACGTATTAAGTAGCATAAAAACATATATTATGAAAAAGAATTTACTTGGATTGCTTATAGTATTATCGGTTATGGTAGCAGGGTGTGCAAAAGAAGAAGAAACACCCCTAGAGATTCCGACAGGCAAATTTTCAGGTAGCTTTAGGCGCCTGCATTTAAATAAAAATACCAATAAAATTGATACGCTAACAGCTAACATGGTTATAACGTTTTCTACTACTACCGGTTATGCGGTTTTGAGCGATACATCTGTTGTACATGCAGGCAGCAAAGGTTCATATAGTGTTGATCCGTTATATATTGAGTTTGGAGATAGCACCATACCTGTGGGCCCTGTTCCCACAACAGGAAAAGTGCATCTTGCCGGATTTTATGAATACTATCATAAGGATAATGTTTTAAAAATAGCTAAATCAAATGATACGCTTGACTATTATTACGATTTGGTAAAAATCCCTTAATCTTCATTAAAATTTCTTTTCGCTGTAGCAAAATTCCTTTTTATCTCGTAACAGATAAATAACACTTATACATACTTAATGCATTTACGCGCGGGCGTTGCTGAAGAGGAAATCATACGTCACTGCAAAACAGGCAGCCTAAAACACCAGGAAATGCTTTATAAGCTTTTCTATGGCTATGCTATGGGTATTAGTTTACGCTATAGCCTTAACCGCGATGATGCTTTAGAAGTAACCAATGACGCGTTTATTAAGGTTTTTAACAACATTAATAGTTATAATAACACCAAACCTTTTAAAGCATGGTTACGAACAGTAATAATAAATACTGCTATTGACCGGCGCCGTAAAGATTTGAAACATCAGCAACACGCCAACCTGGAGGATGCAGCGGGAATAAGCCACCAGGCAACAGCGGTTGAAAATTTAAATGTGCAGGATATTTTTAAAATTATGGGGCAATTGCCACCTGTACAAGTTACCGTATTTAACCTGTATGAAATAGATGGTTACAGCCACGATGAAATTGCAGAGATGCTTTCATTATCGGCAAGTTCATCAAGGGTTTATTTAACCCGCGCTAAAGAAAAATTAAGAAGTATCATTACCCAACAACAGCAAAGCCATGGATGAGCAGTTTGATGATAGCTTAAAAAAACATATCAGCAAGGCTTTTGAAAATATTGAAGTGCCTACTGCTGATGAAGGGTGGTTAATGCTCAGGAAAAAATTTCCGGAGAAAGAAAAAGACCGCCCTGTTGTGTGGTTGTGGCGTACGGCAGCCGCAGTTGCTGCTGCTATAATTTTAGCATTGGGTATTACTACATGGATAAATGATAAAAAAATAGATAAAAAAACTATTGCCTATAAACTACCAAAAGTTAACCGGCTTGAAAAAAACAAGGATGAGGCAGCTAAAACAACAATTCCTGACGGTGTAATTGATAGTTTAGCATATCCTGATTATGTATCCCCAGATAAAACAATAGCTAAAAAACCTGTTATTAAGCCATATACACGCCCAAACACTAATCGGAAATATCCTGTAGATAGCACTATCCCGAAAACGGCTTCAGCTAATAACCAACCGGCCTTAGATAGTTATACCAATACCAATTTACCGGCAAGTGTCATTCGTGATCAAACAATAACCAATACTACACCAATAGTAATTAATGACAGCACCAGTAATAAACCCGAGCAAAATATTGCGAAGCAACAAAATGTTAATCCTGCTTTGCTGCCAAAAACAAATAGCTATACACTACAAGATAATCAGCCTATTGCACCTATTACTGACAATGAAAAGAAAGTTAAGTTTGGCGTATATGCCGCCACCTATTTTAACTATGCAAAAGGGAGCGAAAATCAAATCAATATGGGTGTGGGCTTTACCTCAGATATTAGGATCAGTAAAAAAGTAAAGCTATCAACCGGGGTGGCTATAGCGCAAAACTCATTAAATTATATTAATCAACCTTCTTTTTCGTCGTCACCTAACCTTTTGTATAACGGCAATGTGAGTACTTATAACACTTTGGGGAGCGCTAATGCTTATAATTTTACCACTGCGCAATCTGCGCCTGCCGTTAGCGATTATAATGCACTTTTGGTGGGTTTAGACATTCCGTTAAATTTAAAATATGAATTTAACCCGCAAAAAAGCCGCAGTTATATTGTTGTCGGGTTAAGTTCGGGCACGTTTATTAATGAATCATACACCTATAATTTTAATACCATTAGCACGCGTAATTATGGTGCAGGAGGCGTGGCATTTGCTGCAAATCAATTGCAGCAACCGCAATCTAAAACGGATAAAAGCAGCTTTAGCGGCTTTTATTTTGCCCGTACACTAAACTTATCATTTGGAATGGGTTACCAGGTGGGTAAAAACCATTTAATTATCGAGCCGTTTTTAAAGTATCCATTGGCAGGGTTAGGTGCTCAGCAAATACATTTTGGAGCGGGTGGGATAAATTTGAAATTTGATTTTCAATCCTCCTCAAAAAAATAATACCACTATTTAAATCGGATAGCTTTTACAGGAGATATTCTAGACACCAGCATTGATGGTATGATGAGTACCAATAAACATATAACCATGGTACCTATGTTTAAAACAATTAAGTCTACCAACTCCAATTGGATTGGTACGAAATCCATATAGTAAGAAGCCGGGTCGAGTTTAAAAAAGTGCGTATAATATTGAAAAACGCTTAAGCCAATACCTAAAGTATTCCCCAATATTAACCCCAAACCTATTATATATGCTGCATTATATAAAAACACTTTTTGTATGCTCCAGTTACCGGCACCCATGGCTTTAAATAAACCTATCATGGTAGTTCGCTCCAATATCATGATCAATAATGCCGATATCATATTAATAACCGCCACTATAACCATTAAAACCAACATCACCTGGGCATTCACATCTAATAATATTAACCACTCAAATAAAGTAGGATAATTATCCACCACGGTAAAGGCCCTTAGGGTTTGAGGCAAAGTGAAATTTATAAAATTGGTTGCCTGGGGTAATTGATCAAAGTTATGCATTTTAACCTCATAGCCGCCAATTTCTGTTTCGGCCCAGTTATTCAATCTTTTAATTAAAGCAAGGTTACCAATTACGTAGGTTTTGTCTATCTCCTCAATACCCGAGTTAAAAATACCAACTACCTTAAACGGCCATTTACGCAAACGCTCCTGAACAAAATACATTATTATTTTATCACCAACTTTTAGCTTTAAACGGTTGGCAGTAACATCAGATACCATCAGCTGTGTTTTTGATTTTGTTGTATCTGTAAAATCAATCACACTTCCGGCTGTAAGATTGTTTTTTAAAAACGACCAATCGTAGGTTTTGTCTACCCCCTTTAAAACCACCCCTTCAATTTCATCATTAACTTTAATAATACCCGGCTTGGTGGCAATGGGCATTACATGGGCAATCATGGGGCTGCTTTTTGCTATCTTAACAAACGCGCTATCATTAAGAAATGAGGAATTTTCGTACGAGGCATTAGAGTCATACTTTACTATTTTAATGTCGCCATCAAAACCCCGAGCTTTGTCTTTTATCTCGCGCTTAAAGCCTTTTACTACCGCTAATGATAATATCATTACACCCAAACCCAGCATAATACCCACAATGGCTATCCGCACAATCAATTTAGAGAAAGTACGTTTAGATCTTAAGGTGATCCTTCGGGCTATAAAAGTGGCAAAGCTCAATGCAGTATGATTTTTTTGTACCTTAGCAAATATGCGGTTTTAAGGTTAAACACGCTACTTTTAAATTGCTTCGGCATTATTATTTATGATAAGGACGAATTTTTTTTTCCAACTAACAGTTACCGCACTTTTAATGTTTGGCTGTGCGCAGGGGCAACCAAAACCCGGAAGTACTACCACTAAAAATATAATTCCCGGTGCCGACCAAACCGAGCTATATTTTAATTATCTTAAGGGAAAAAATATAGGTATGGTTATTAATCAAACTTCTGTAATAGGCAAAAGCCGTATGGTAAGTGTTGATAGCCTGCTTAAACGTGGCATTACTGTAAAAAAAATCTTCGGGCCCGAACATGGTTTTAGGGGTAACGCCAGCGCGGGTGCGGTAGTAAATGATAGTGTCGACCCGGCAACCGGCTTACCCGCTATATCCCTTTACGGTAAGCATTACAAGCCAACTGTTGATGATTTGAAAGGGCTTAACCTGATGATTTTTGACATACAAGATGTTGGCGCAAGGTTTTATACTTACATATCAACCCTGCACTATGTAATGGAAGCCTGCGCCGAGAATAATATTGAATTATTGATATTGGATAGGCCAAATCCTAACGGATATTCGGTTGATGGACCAGTGTTAGATACTGCTTATAAATCGTTTGTGGGCATGCACCCCATACCCATTACCCATGGCATGACCATTGGCGAATATGCCCAAATGATAAACGGCGAAGGCTGGCTGCAAAATAAAGTACAATGCAAGCTAAAGATCATTAAAGTTGCTAACTATAAACATTCTTCTACCTATGTGCTGCCGGTTAATCCGTCGCCAAATTTAAATACCAATCAATCTATACTATTATATCCTAGCATATGCCTTTTTGAGGGCACTACATTGAGTTTAGGCCGTGGTACCATGTTTCCGTTCCAGGTAGTTGGCCACCCGGCTTTAAAAGGAAAATATCAGTATTCTTTCAAGCCCGTAAGTATAGCGGGAATGAGTGAAGAGCCGCCGCAAAAAAACCAGGTATGCTACGGCATCAACCTTAAAAATTATAATACGCAAAATATAAAGGCCACAGGCAAAATTAACTTAGGTTGGCTAATACAACTTTACAAAGCGTTTCCGGATAAATCGAAGTTTTTTAATGCTTATTTTACTAAACTGGCCGGCAACGAAACATTACGCAAACAAATTGAAGCCGGTAAAACCGAGCAGCAAATACGCAAAAGTTGGGAGCCTGCGCTAACCCAGTTTAAGCAAACCAGGCGCAAATACTTGTTATATCAATAATTACGGCCAAAAACTGTAGGTATTGCAAACAATTTAGGTTTAATTGAATTTGATACAAAACACAAGAATTATATGAGGATTGTATTTATGGGGACGCCCCAATTTGCTGTAGCATCATTAGATGCTTTAATTAAGGCAGGTAGCGAAATTGTTGGCGTAGTAACTGCTCCAGACAAACCATCGGGCAGAGGACAAAAATTAGGTGAATCGGCAGTAAAACAATATGCTGTTGAAAACGACTTACCTGTATTGCAACCTACTAATTTAAAGGACCCTAAATTTTTAGAGGACCTTAAAGCCCTGCAACCCGACCTGCAAGTGATAGTGGCTTTCCGTATGTTACCCGAAGCTGTTTGGAGCTTGCCGCCAAAAGGCACTATTAATTTGCACGCATCATTATTACCACAATATCGCGGTGCTGCACCTATAAATTGGGTTTTAATTAACGGCGAAAAGGAAAGTGGAGTTACAACTTTTTTCCTGAAACATGAAATTGATACCGGTGATGTATTATTCACCGAAAAAGTAACCCTCACCGGCCACGAAACCGCTGGCGACCTGCACGACCGCCTGATGAATAAAGGCGCGGGCCTATTGGTTAAAACGGTTAAAGCGGTAGAGAGCGGCAGATATAATGAGCACCCGCAATCGCAACTGGCAGAGGGTATGGAATTACGCAGTGCCCCTAAAATTTTTAAAGAGGATGGCAACATCATTTGGAGCAAAACTGCCGAGCAAGTTTACAACCTGATAAGGGGCTTAAGCCCTACCCCAGCGGCTTACACTACCCTTAATGGTAAAACCTTTAAAATATACAGTGCCGAATATACAAGCACTGAACCCGGCATACAGCCCGGTGGCTTTTTAACCGACAACAAAACCTATTTAAAGTTTGCCGCGCTTGATGGCTTTGTTTGCGCGCTTGATGTACAATTAGAAGGCAAAAAACGAATGGGTATTGAAGAGTTTTTGAGAGGGGTGAAACTGTAAATAACTACAAATTTCACCCTATTAAATATACTCCTACTTTAAATCAGGCATTTTATCCAGTTTCGTTATCTGTATGTTGCGGTAATATGCCTCTGCCCCTTCTGACTGGAATTGGATAAACCCGTTAGTCAACGGTCTTGGGGCCGTTCCCGGCAGTACGGTGCGGATATTCTCTAAAACCATTACTACTTTGCCATTAACTACATAGGTTGCTTTATCGTTATAACAATAAAGCTCAATGGTATTCCATTCGCCAAATGGTTTTTCAAAATTACCTTTTAGGTGCGATAGATGGGTTTCGGGCGTGCCGGTTGACGCGTACGGACGTAAAGGAGCCGTTGGGTCATACGCCCAACCTAATCTTTTATTAGTAGTATCCTTTAAACTTGAACGTACATCCGCACCAACCCCTGCAAGCGTATATAGGTCGCCCATATTGCCTTCTTCTACCTGGAACTCGGGTGCGCGGTACCAAACACTCCAAAACTGTCCATGAGGTGCTTTACCATGAAACAGTATGCCATTATCTCTTCTAGCTGTTAACCTCGGCTCGTACCTTTTTTCGCCCCATTTAACTTCGGCTTTTAAATGATAGTTGCCAAACTCCTTTTTGGTGCTATAGCCCCCAAATATTTCGCCCGAAACATGCAATACCGGTTGGCCATCAACCATATCGATAGTAAACACATTTAAAGGATCATTATTTAAACCTAGTGGTTTCCCTTTATCCGTGCCGTTGCCTTTTTCTACTCCCGGTAAACTGGTTAGGCTGGTATGGGGTATGCCAATATATTTTTCAAAATATCTTCCATCCTGGGTTAATAATGGGGTCCATTTATTGGTAAGTTCTTGTGAAAAGACGGAAATTGAAATTAGCAAAAACGTGCTAAGCAGCAAGGTTAATTTGGCTTTCATTAGATTTTAAATTGAGGTTTACAGGTATTAACAGGTTATATACCAAAGATATACAAACAATTCAAGTTGGCAATAAAATTAAATCTTATTCAACTCCTCCATTAAAACCTTACTTATTTTATTGAAGTAACGCCTTACGCCAAAGCCCATAACGCATTGTATACCCCGGCTGGCGTTGGTTATAAATACTTCGTCGGCTTCGTACAATATATCAGGATTGATCTGGGCTTCTATTATAGGTATGCTTAATGATTTAGCAAGGTCAATTACTACTTGTCGCATTACGCCTTCTACACAGCCCTCGCTTAAGGCCGGGGTATATAAGTTATTTTGATAATACACAAAAACGTTGGCGCTGCTAGCCTCGCATAAAAAGCCGTTTTGGTTCAATAAAAAAACCTCGTCTAAATTGTTTTGTGTTTTATACAAACCCGCCATTACATAGGTAAGCGAGTTGCAGGTTTTTATGTTTGATAGAAAATTACACGCTTTGGGCAACTCGGTATAAATATCAACAATCAGGCCCTTCTCATTCAAAAAATAGCGGGGTTCATCTGCCGGCACTATCTCTAAGCAATAACCCATAGCATTGGTGGTGGGCGCATAAAAGCCTGTAGCATCGCGGTAAACAGTTAACCGTAAACGTCCGTGCTTAGCTTTATTACGCAGGGCCAACTGCTCGGCCATATCCCGCAAAAAATAAACATCCATTTGCGAGTAGCCATCAATTTTTAAAGCTTTCATGCCCCGCTGTAACCTATCGGCATGTAAGTCGGCAAACATCAGCTTGCCTTTAAGCAGGCGCATACTTTCAAACAAGCCATCGCCATATTTAAACGCGCGGTTAGCTACAGATAGCAATTTACTATCAGCAGGAACTATTTGCCCGTTAAAGTTTATGAGGTTTAATGCCATTTTACTTAAACGCTAAGTTCATTATTTTGCGTTGTACTTGCACCAATATATTTGCGCCATTTTTGCAAAACATCTGCAAAATCTTGTGGCAAAGGTGCTTCAAATAAAATATTTTTTCTGAGCGTTGGATGCAAAAAACCCAGCGATTGCGCATGCAGCGCCTGACGTGGCATAATTTCAAAACAGTTCTCAATAAACTGCTTGTATTTGCTAAATACAGTGCCTTTTAAAATTTTATCGCCGCCATAAGTAGCATCGCTAAACAAAGGATGGCCAATATGCTTCATGTGGGCACGTATCTGGTGGGTGCGGCCTGTTTCCAGCTGGCACTCTATCAGGGTTACATAGTTTAAACGCTCTAAAACTTTGTAGTGGGTTACAGACCATCTCCCTTTTTCCTCGTCATCATAAATAGACATCACCCGCCTATCGTTCACACTGCGGCCAATATAACCGGTAACAGTTCCATCATGCTCCAGATCGCCCCAAACCAGAGCGATATACTTACGCTCAATAGTATGCTCAAAAAACTGCCTGGCCAACCAGGTCATAGAGCGTTCGTTTTTACTTATCAATAGCAAACCCGAAGTATCCTTATCAATACGATGCACCAAACCAGGGCGGCCATCATTACCGGGCAAAGTGGGTAGTTGCTGAAAATGGTATACCAACGCATTTACCAACGTACCTGTATAATTATTATAACCGGGGTGCACTACCATACCTGCCGCTTTATTTACCACCAGCACATCATCATCTTCGTAAACTATATCAATGGGTAAATTTTCAGGATATACTTCAGTATCGCGGGGCGGATGAGGTAAAACAACCGATATTACATCAAGAGGTTTTACTTTGTAGCTGGCTTTAATGGGCTTTTCATTAACCAGCACATTGCCTAATTCTATGGCGTTTTGGATGCGGTTGCGCGAAGCATTTTCAACGCGGTGCATTAAAAATTTATCAATACGTAATAATGATTGGCCTTTGTCAACTATTACACGTAAGTGCTCATATAAGTCCTGTTCGTCAGATTCTAAAAGTTCGGCATCGTGGGTCATTATCGCAAAAGTAATGGTTTTTATAAGCTAAATCATTGATAATATTGCAGTAATTATATCATAATATGGTTATATGATTAATATGTATTATTTTTAGCCATTAAATCTTAAACACAAAACATGAAAAAACTCTACTCTCTAATTACTTTAGTTGTAATTTTATCTACTGCGACATTCAAGGCAAATGCGCAAGATGACGGTATTAATGATCTATTTACAGGTAACGCTGCCGATGTAAACAAACTATTAAATGCCTACACCGCCCCTTTATTTAAAGGTTTTGGCAATAGCTTAAACGGCGGCTGGACCAATACGGCAAAAACGTTAGGCCCTTTAAAATTTAATGTAAGGGTAAGTGCTACTGTTAGTATGATAGCTGACAAGGATAAATCCTACAACCTTAATACATTAGGATTACAATATATAAAGCCTACCGGCTCACCAATTGCACCAACTTTTGGTGGGGATGAAAACCTTAAGACCGGTATTCAAATATCTGATCCATCAGATCCGAACAACCCTTTAAAAAAGTATAACACTACACTACCATCAGGTGTTACCCAATATGTGCCTGCACCACAAATACAGTTAACAATGGGGGTATTAAAAAATACTGATGTTACTTTGCGCTTAATACCAACTACAAAAATTACTGATGATGTAGGTTCAGTAGGTATGTTTGGTTTTGGTGTAAAACATAGCATTACCCAATATTTAGGTAAAGCTGATAAGATTGTACCATTTGATTTGGCAGTTGCTGTTGGTTATACCCGTTTAACTTACAAAAAACCGTTAGAAGTAAGACCAGAAACTAACAACGGCGGCGTAAGTGGCAATCAGGATTATAGTACACAGGCATTAGAAGGTCATTTTAGTGGGTGGAATACACAAGTGATCATCTCTAAAAAATTAGCCTTCTTTACACCATTTGTTTCATTAGGTTACTTAACCAGCAAAACTGATGTAGGTTTAAAAGGTAACTACCCATTTGTTACAGGTGTAGATAACACTGGTCGTCCTGTTTATACTACTACTGCCAATCCTATTAACATAAGCGGTCCGGCTGCTCAAACTAATGGCATGCGTGCAGATGTTGGTTTCCAAATGAGTTTGTTCTTCTTAAAAATATACGGTTCATACAGCTTTGCCGAGTACAAATCTGCTAACGCAGGTATTGGCTTAGGCTTCTAATAGCTTAATGGATATTGAATTAGAATTTTTAAGCCCTGTTCATCAAATAAACGATAAGTTGTTTGATGAACAGGGTTTAACTGTTTTTATAAAGCGCGATGACCTGATACACCCTATTATATCGGGCAATAAATGGCGCAAATTAAAATACATACTTAAAAAAGCACAGTCTCAACACAAAAGCCATCTTATAACTTTTGGCGGTGCTTATTCTAATCATTTATTGGCAACTGCTGCTGCCGCCGCAAAATTTGGCTTTAAGGCAACGGGCTTTGTGCGGGGCGAAGAAGTAGAAAATGACACCCTGTTTTTATGCCGGTTACACGGCATGAATTTAATTTTTGTTGACCGTGATAGCTATCGCGATAAACCCGCTTTATTTAAAAAACATTTTGGTGATGATACAACAGCCTTTTTTATTGACGAAGGCGGTGCATCTGCTGAGGGAGCTAAAGGTTGCAGCGAATTGGTTGCCGAACTAGCCCAACAATATGATCATATATTTTGCGCGTGCGGCACAGGCACAACGGCTGCGGGCATAATTAATGGTTTACAAGAATATAACTTACCTGCTGAATTTAATGCCATACCCGTGTTAAAAAGTGGCGAGCTTATTAAAGAAGAAATTGATAGACTTTTAGTTACCCCAACTACTTATCAATTACATACCGATTATCATTGTGGTGGTTATGGTAAAACCGCCCCGCAATTAATAACCTTTATAAAAGGCTTTATAGCATCAACGGGAATATTAATAGAACCTGTTTATACGGGTAAAATGCTGTACGCAGTATATGATTTAGCAGCCAAACAATATTTTAAGCGCGGAAGCCGAATTTTAGCTATTCATAGCGGTGGAATATGGGGTTTGTTAGGAATGAAGGATAAATTTTAAACCCAATTTCAACATACAGAAATTGTAATAATATTGCTACAACTATTAGGAATTTACTTCTACTTCTAAAGTATACATACAATATTTGTATGTTTAGGCCTTCCCTCCCAATTAATCTAAACACCCTTTTATTACAGGCTAACATGCCTTTTATAATACCACGGTTGTTACCATGAGTAAACACATTGAAAAATTAAAAAAACAGCTGATAGAAATTGCAGAAGTTGTTAATTCATTTAAATCAGAAGCAGTTCAGGTAAAAATTATTGATAAACTGTTGGATGCCATATCTGAAACAGAAATGAGGGAAGGCGATACTGAATTATTCAACAAAAGAACAAGCACATCAGTAGCAAATAGAAAGAGTTATCCTCTTTCCGCTCGTAAAAAACCCGGAGCCACAAAAGTTTTAAACCAATTGCTATCCACTAATTTTTTTGATGCACCGCAATCGATCTCATCAATAGCAGATTTTTGCAAGAATAAATTTGATTCAGATTTTAAAACATCTGAATTGTCAGGAGTTTTATTAAAACTGGCCAAAGAAAGCAAGTTGCGCAGGGAAAGAAATAACGATAGTAACCGCTTTGAATATGTAAAGACTTTATGATAAGCTAAACAAATTATCTACCCCTAAAATTTTGCGGCACGTAAACCCTTCGGCATATTTTGCATTTATAACCTTACCAAATTCGCGGGCACGGGCCTCAATTATTTGTATAAACTCGGGCGATGAAATATAGGTTTGCGGCTCATTTTCCCAGTTGGGGTTAAAAAACTGCGACCCAAAGGCATGTATACTTTCAATTTTTTTGTCCCAGTAATCTGTTACATCTATTAAAATATCAGGTTTAATATATTCATCCTGTATAAAATGCAATAACAAGTCGGGGCGCCACGGCTGCTGTGCCTCGCCATTACTGAAAGTTTCAATTTTGCGCAGGCCGGCTAAAAAGGCAGAAGTTTCAACCAGGTCGCTGGCCCGGCCATGATCGGGGTGGCGGTCATGATAGGCATTAGTTATTATAATTTGCGGTTGAAATTTGCGTATAGCGGCAATAACTTTTAACTGGTGCTCTTTATCATTCTGAAAAAAACCATCAGGCAGGCCTAAATTTTCGCGTGCAGATAACCCTAATATTTGTGCTGATGCAGCAGCTTCCTGAGCACGTATTTCGGCAGAGCCGCGTGTACCCAATTCGCCGCGTGTTAAATCAACAATGCCTACTTTTTTACCTAGTGCAATATGTTTTAAAATAGTACCTGCACACCCTAATTCGGCATCATCAGGATGAACGGACAGAACCAGTATATCTAATTTAAGCATAGTGATTATTTATCGGCAGCAAGTAAACGTGTTATCTTCCTCCTGATTTTTGAAGACATGGGTTTGGTGAATGGGTAAAAGAAATCAGTTACTATACCCGATCTGCTGATCAAAAATTTATGAAAGTTCCACCTGGGTACAGATGATAATATGCCATTTTGCTTTTTATCTGCAAAAAACTGGTACAGGGCATGTGCATAAGGGCCCCTAACTCTTATCTTATCAAATACGGGAAAGTTGGTGCCAAAGCCTTCACAAAACTGGCCGATAGCGTTTCCTTCCAACGGCTCTTGTCCTCCAAAATCATTTGAAGGGAATGCCAGTATTTCAAAGTCACTGCCTGCAAATTCATTTTTTAATGCTACCAGTTCTTTAAACTGCGGTGTAAAACCACATTGCGAAGCTGTGTTAACTATTAAAAGCACTTTATTGGTATAGGCTGATAAACTTATTTCGTCGCCGTTTAACTTTTGAACAATAAAACGGTAGATATTATTATCAATCATTATTAGTTATTATAAGAATCATACCCTTCCTTTTGAAGAATATATTCAATGTCACGCTGTTCATCCCTGTCGTAAGTTTCTTTCAAATCATGCCCAAATATGCGGGCCGCGGTTTGCAACGCAAATGCTGTAAACCCACCTTTAAGTTCTTTAACGAGCGCATAGGTGGTATTATGCGTTTCACGATCAATTAATTTTATCAGTACTTCCCCCTGGCTGATTGTTAAATTCTTTACATCCCTTGTAAACATGTCTTTTATTTCTCTTTCACATGCTTTTACTAATAGTTTTTGCTTTTTCTTATCAGCGGTTAACGCCAGGTCACGTTCTAATTGGCGGTACCTGTTACCAGCAAATTTGGCATAAGGAATTACCTTTTTAACATTATACTTTAATCGGTTATAGGCCTGCTTGTCGGCCTGGCTTCTAAAAATACGGGTATCATATATATTCACATCTTCCGTAACAAACCAAGGTATACGCTCACCATCAACAGTGGTTAAATAAGCTCTAATAGTATCGTTTTTGCCCGTTATTGGATCAGGCGGAGGTATTTGAGCCTTAAGTGTTCCTAAGGCACAACAACAATACAACACTATTAAACCAATAAATTTCATAATTTTACTTACTGCAAAATTAACGCAATTTTTGTCGCATTTTTATTATAACCTGCAATTTAAAACTTTATTGCAAGTTTATGATATTATATACGGTGCTACTTAATATATGAAAGACTTAGTGATAGATCTGGAAGAAGAAAAGAACGAAATATTAAAAAGGTATCGGGCTTTGCTACGTGCAAGTAAATCAACCCTGCAAAAAGGTGATAAACGCATGATACGCAAGGCGTTTGATATGGCGTTAGAGAGCCATAAAGATATGCGCCGTAAATCTGGCGAGCCTTATATATATCACCCCATTGCCGTAGCTCAAATTGCCGCCGAAGAAATAGGTTTAGGTACCACCTCTATTGTGTGTGCGTTGCTGCATGACGTGGTAGAAGATACCGACGTTACACTTGAAGATATTGAAGCGGAATTTGGTAAAAAAGTAGCTAAAATTATTGACGGGCTTACCAAAATATCGGGCGTATTTGATACTAATAGTTCGCTACAGGCCGAAAATTTTAGAAAAATGCTGCTTACCCTTGCCGATGATGTAAGGGTAATATTAATAAAACTGGCAGACAGGTTGCACAACATGCGCACCATGGAGTTTATGCCGCGCGATAAGCAACTAAAACTATCATCAGAAACGGTTTATTTATACGCTCCCCTTGCTCATCGCTTAGGGTTATACGCCATAAAGTCTGAGTTGGAAGACCTGTCCATGAAATACATGGAGCGGGAGACCTACCAGTTCATCAAAAACAAGTTAAACGAGAAAAAAACAGAGCGCGAAAAATTTATACGTGACTTTAGTGAACCTGTTAAAAAGGCGCTGGAGGCACAGGACCTGCAAGCAGATATATTTGGGCGGCCAAAGTCAATACATTCCATCTGGAATAAAATGAAAAAGAAATCAATACCCTTTGAAGAGGTGTATGATCTTTTTGCCATTAGGCTGATATTGGATAGTGCCCCTGAGCATGAAAAAGCTGATTGCTGGAAAGCATACTCGATAGTTACAGACCTGTATCGCCCAAATCCGGACAGGCTGCGCGACTGGATATCATCGCCAAAGGCTAACGGATACGAATCATTACACACCACGGTAATGGGGCCACGCGGGCAATGGGTAGAGGTACAAATACGTACTACCCGAATGAATGAAATAGCCGAAAAGGGGTTTGCCGCGCATTGGAAATACAAAGAATCATCAACAGATAGTGGTTTGGACCAATGGGTGCAAAAAGTGCGCGATATGCTTAAAAATCCGGACGCTAACGCGCTGGAGTTTTTGGATGATTTTAAAATGAATTTGTTTAGCGACGAGATATTCATTTTTACCCCCAAGGGCGCACTAATACAACTACCATCAAACGCAACCGCGCTTGATTTTGCTTTTGAGATACACACAGATGTAGGTGCAAGCTGTATTGGTGCAAAGGTAAACCACAAACTGGTTCCGCTAAGTTATAAACTACAAAACGGCGACCAGGTAGAGATCATCACATCAAGCAAGCAAGTACCAAAAGAGGATTGGCTGAGCTTTGTAGTTACTGCCAAGGCCAAAGCCAAAATAAAATCGGCCTTAAAAGAAGAAAAGCGGAAAATAGCCGAAGATGGCAAGGAAATTTTGGAGCGTAAGATGAAATCGTTAAAGATCACTTACAACTCTGAGAATTTATTGAAACTTAGCTATTATTTTAAGCTGGCCTCTACCCAGGACCTGTTTTACAATGTCGCCAAAGGCGTTATTGACATGAAGGACCTGAAAGATTACCAGGCGTCAGAAAAAGTAATTGAAAACAAACCACAGGATAAAATTGAGCAGGAGCAGGTGCAAAGCCTGCTGCGCAACATCAAAGCTAAGGACAGCGATATGCTGCTTATTGGCGAGGATATGCAGAAGATAGACTATAAGCTGGCTAACTGCTGTAACCCTATCCCTGGTGATGATGTATTTGGTTTTGTTACCGTGAGCGATGGTATTAAAATACACCGCACCAACTGCCCTAACGCTGCCAAGCTAATGGCCAATTATGGTTATCGGATTGTAAAAGCACGATGGACCAATCAACAGGAACTGGCGTTTTTAACCGGCATACGCATAACCGGTATTGATGATGTGGGATTGATCAACCAGATTACCACCGTAATATCCAACGACTTTAAAGTAAATATGCGTTCTATTACCGTAGATAGCGATAACGGTATTTTTGAAGGATCAATAATGGTATATGTGAACGATACAGAACATTTAGACAACCTGATCAAAAAATTAAAAATGGTAAAAGGTGTTACGGCGGTAACACGCTTTGACTCGGATATAGAAAAAGCATCGTGATAGATGCAAGAAGCAGGAATCAAGACATTTAATTACAAAAAATGACAATATCACTTGTATCTTAATTCTTGATTCTTGACTCTTTATTATAACTTTGAACATTAACCATACATTATGCCCCAACAGGAAACCATAGCACTGGTAAAAAAAATATTTGAAGCTTACCTGGAAAACAAATCGCTTAGGAAAACGCCCGAACGCTTCGCAATATTAGAAGAGATTTACTCAAGAAATGACCATTTTGATGTGGAATCACTATATATCCACATGAAAAATAAAAAATACCGGGTTAGCCGCGCTACGGTATATAATACATTGGAACTATTAGTGTCATGCGACTTGGTTACCAAACACCAGTTTGGTAAAAACATGGCCCAGTTTGAAAAATCATACGGCTATAAGCAGCATGATCATATTATTTGTATTGACTGCGGTAAGGTAGTTGAGTTTTGCGACCCACGCATACAACAAATACAAAGCATGATGGGCGACCTGCTGAAATTTGAGATCAAACACCATTCGTTGAATCTTTATGGTAATTGTGCAAAATTAAGAGAAGGGTATTGCGATAGAAAAATATAACTTTGCGCACTTGATCAAAGACTTGAATTTATAATGGCTGTTGACGTATTATTAGGCCTCCAGTGGGGCGATGAAGGTAAAGGAAAAATTGTTGATGTACTAAGCGCAGGTTATGACCTGATAGCCCGTTTCCAGGGAGGCCCAAATGCCGGCCATACTTTGGAGTTTGACGGTAAAAAATTTGTATTGAATACCATTCCTTCGGGCATATTTTTCCCAAACACACTTAACCTAATTGGTAATGGTGTAGTAATTGACCCTATCACCCTAAAAAGGGAAATTGATAAATTGAAAGATGCCGGGCATGACCTGTTAGCCAAAAAGAATTTGGTGATAGCTAAAAAAGCGCATTTGATTTTACCTACCCACCAATTATTGGATGCCGCATCTGAAAAACGTATGGGCGACGGTAAAATTGGATCAACCTTAAAAGGTATTGGCCCAACTTATATGGATAAAACCGGGCGTAATGGTTTACGCATTGGTGATATTACCCTGCCTGATTTTAAAGAGCGCTACCAAAAACTGGTTGATAAGCATACCTCCATGCTGCAATCGTTATACGGCGGAGTAGATGATTTTAGCGAACGTGAGCAAGCATTTTTTGAAGCTATTGAGCTGATCAAAAAATTTGAATTGGTTGACTCTGAGCATTTGGTTAACGGTTATATTAAACAAGGCAAAAAAGTTTTAGCCGAAGGTGCACAAGGCGCTATGCTGGATATTGATTTTGGCTCTTATCCTTTTGTAACTTCATCAAACACTACTGCCGCAGGTGCCTGCACAGGTTTAGGTATTGCCCCACGCCAAATTGGCGATGTGATAGGTATTTTTAAAGCTTATTGCACACGCGTTGGCGGTGGCCCCTTCCCTACCGAATTAGAGGATGAAACTGGCGAAGAATTACGCCGCATAGGCCACGAATTTGGCGCAACCACCGGAAGACCCCGCCGTACCGGATGGATCGATCTACCGGCTTTAAAATACGCCATAATGCTTAATGGAGTTACCCAGATGGTAATGACCAAAGCTGATGTATTAAGCGGTTTTGAGAAAATATACGCTTGTACCCATTATAACTACCTGGGCGAAAAAATTGATTATATGCCTTATGATATTTGCTCGGTAGATGCTGTACCTGTTTTGAAAGAAATTGACGGCTGGGCAGAAGACATTACAGGCATTACCGAATTAAATGAGATACCTCAAAAATTACAAGCCTACATTGATTATTTAGAGCAGGAACTGGGTGTACCTATTAAATGGTTATCAGTGGGTCCGGATAGAAAACAAACTTTAATAATGCACTAAAACAAACCTGTCATTACAAGGAAAAGCAATCTCTAAAGCTGAAAAGTCAAAATGAGGTTGCTTTTTTTATGGTTAATATTGCCTGCTACGTTCGCCAATGACACGTGGGATCCAGGTGTTCCAAACTGTTCCACTTCTACAAAATGGAACGTCACAAAATTACTTATACATCCTCCGGAAAAAATAAAGCCTTTAGCTCGGTGGCTTCGCTGGGTTTCATTTTACCGCCTAAAATTAACCTTAGCTGGCGGCGGCGCAGGGCACCGTCATATAGAATGATCTCTTCGGCGGTTTCGGGCACCAATTCGGGTACTTGTACTTTGTTGCCTTCTTTATCCAACGCTACAAAGGTATAGTACGCTTCGTTGCTTTTTACGCGGGTGCCTGATGGTATATTCTCTGCCCAAACATTTATCCGCACCTCTACCGAAGTATTAAAAGCCCGGCTTACACAAGCTTCAATGGTAATTACATCACCCAGCTTAACGGTTTGTTTAAACGATACATTATCAACTGATACGGTAACCGCTACATGATTACAATGCTTTTGTGCCGATATAGCCGCCGCAATATCCATCCAATGCAATAAACGCCCGCCCATTAAGTTATGCAGCATATTGGTATCATTGGGTAATACCAGCTCATTCATTATGGTATATGATTCTTTGGGCGATTTTGAGGTCATTATATATATGTTTACAGTAAAGATACGTTTAAAGATTCAAGGTGTTTTAGTTATTGCTCAAATGCTATAAATCTGTTAGCTTTAAACGCTGATTTTATTATTTAATATGACAAACAAATCCACACGCCTTATACTGGGCGCGCTGCTGGTATGCAGCTTTATTTTTGGCGACCTTAAGGCGCAAACCAAAACCCCATATACTTCATTAACCGACGCCATGCGTGCTTCGGCCAGATTGCGCGGCAATTCGGGCCCGGCAAGTGTAAACTGGATAAACGGCGGGCAAAAATACTCGTACATCACAGCTAACGAGGTTCGCTCAATGGAACCGGGTACTTTAAAAGACGAGTTAATATTTACCAATACCGGCGTAACTTTTCCCGGTACTAACAAACCTTTTGAGTACGATTCCTTCCAATGGTCGCAGGATTCAAAGTACATGGTTTTCCAGTCGGATTTCAGGCCATTGTACCGTAATTCGGGTATTTCAAATTATTTCATTTATGACCTGGCAACCAAAAAATTAAAGCAGGCAGCTAAAGATGCACGTACTGCCGAACTATCGCCCAACGGGAAAAAAATAGGTATGGAGCGCAAGGGCAACATGTTTGTATATGACTTTGCCACGGCCAAAGAAAAGCAACTGACCAATGACGCTACAGGCGAAAATGAAATATTTAACGGCCACTATGATTGGGTGTATGAAGAAGAATTTGGCGAAACCCAGGCATGGAAATGGTCGCCGGATAGCAAATACATAGCCTACTGGCAATTTGATGAGCGCAAAGTACCGGTGTTCCAGATGACCAATTTTGAGGGACTACACAGCGAGTATACACAAATATCTTTCCCACAGGTTGGCGACCCAAATGCTACCGTTCGTATTGGTGTGGTTGATGTAAATACAGGAACTAAAATATGGTTGAAGCCCGATGAAACAGGCGACTATTATACCCCGCGTATTTACTGGACCAATACGCCTGATGTATTAGCAGTAATGACCCTTAACCGCGCGCAAAACCGCATGAAGCTATACTTCTTTAATGTAAAAACAGGCGCTAAACGTGTTGTACTGGAGGAGAAAAGCAAAACCTGGATAGACATACATGTATTTAATACTCACGTAAATGACATGGTTTATTTCCCTAAGGAAACCAAAGAGTTCTTCTACGTGTCAGACAGGTCGGGATATCACCACATCTATCGCTACGGCTATGATGGCAAATTGATCAATCAGGTTACCCAAGGCAATTGGGATATGGTCAAAGTACAGGGTATCAACCCAACTACCAAAACCATTTACTATTTATCGGCAGAGACCGGCGGATTGGAGCAGCAGTTTTATTCCATCAAATTTGATGGCAGCGAGAAAAGAAAACTTTCGGACATAGCCGGCTTGCATGAGATTGACATGTCGCCTGATACCAAATATTACATAGATAGCTATAGCAATATTACCACCCCCAAACAGGTTGCTTTACGCAATGATAAGGGCACTCAGCTAAAAATGCTGGAAGATAATGCCGCGGTAAATACATTTTTAAGTACTAAAATTTACTCTGCTCCAGAATTGATCAGTTTTAAAACCAGCGATGGTGTGAGTATTGATGGTTACATAATTAAGCCATTTAATTTTGATGCTAACAAGAAATATCCTGTTGTATTTACCGTGTATGGGGGGCCAAGTTCACACGATGTATTTAATAAGTTTTATACTGATGGCTGGCAGCAATGGCTTGCACAAAACGGATATATAGTAGCCAACATCAACAATCGCGGCATATCTAATTATGGCAGCGCGTTTATGAAAGTAGTTTACAAACAACTGGGTAAATGGGAAAGCAATGATTTTGTTGAAGCCACAAAATATCTATCAACCCTGCCTTTTGTTGACGCGGGTAAATTTGCCATTACGGGTACAAGCTACGGTGGCTATAGTACCATATACAGTTTGTTAACTCATCCTGGTGTATTTAAAGTAGGCATAGCCAACTCGCCGGTTACTGATTGGCGATTGTATGATAATATTTATACCGAGCGTTACATGGGTCTGATAACCGATAACGCCGAAGGTTATAAGCAAAGCAGTACCATGACGCACGCCGCTAATTTGAAGGATAAGCTATTATTGATTCACTCTATGAGTGATGATAATGTACACCCGGCTCATACCATGCAATTGATTACTGCTTTAACTGATGCAGGTAAAGACGCTGATTTGCGTATTTATCCTAAGGGGGCACATGGCGCGGCGTATAACTCGCAAAGTTCAATTTTAATTAAAAATGTAAGTTTTGAGTATTTGGAACGCTATTTAAAAGGCAATAAATGATCAACTATCAATTAGGTGGAATAAACATATAAAAGTCACAAAATAAATGTTACAACAAATAGTGATAAATATATGGGGCAGATATATATTTTTGCTCTAATTAAATAAACAATCAAACAACCATGAAAAAGATCTTCACCCTTTTAACCGTAGCATTAATATCAACAGCTGCTATGGCACAATCTACCTGGAAAGTAGATAAGGCACACTCTCGTTTACAATTTACTATCACTCACTTATTAGTATCTGACGTTGATGGCAGATTTAAAGACTTTGATGCAACTATAGTAGCCTCAAAACCTGATTTTAGCGATGCAAAAGTAACTTTGGTAGCACAAACTGCATCAGTTGATACTGATAATGAGCGCCGCGATACTCACCTTAAAAGTGCCGACTTTTTTGACGTAACTAAAAATCCAACTATGAATTTTACAAGCACCGGTATTACTCCGGCTGGCGCAGGTAAATATAAATTAACCGGTAATTTAACTTTAAATGGTGTTACCAAACCTGTAACATTAGATTTTTGGCACCGTGGTACCATTCCCGGGTCAGGAAACAAAAAAGATAATGCCGGCTTTAAAGTAACAGGCAGCATCAAACGTTCGGACTTTAATTTTGGTAAAACCTTCGGCGCAGCAACATTAAGCGATGAGGTTCAAATTATAGCTAACGGCGAATTTGCGAAAGCAAGCTAAAATTAACTATTAAAGCATATTGAAAGCGCCTCAAAACATGAGGCGCTTTTTTTTGTTAGCAGGTTTATAAAAGTATTAGCTATTTTTATTGCTTACGTGTTAACCTACCCATAAATGAAAAGGATATTTTTTACCTGTTTAATGCTGTTACTTATAAAAGGCTTTACTTTTGCCGATACCATATCTGTAGATAGGTTTGTAATAAAAGAAAATCCTTTTGCTGAAAATGAGATTGCTGTTGTAGCTGTAGATTCTGCTGAAAATATCCGCGAAGATGTAAATGGTGTATTCAGCTTCACGCTTAATGGATTTAAACAGGATATGGTATTTGATAAAGGCACCGCATTTTATCGCCAAAAACTGGATAAATCAAGCTTTTTATATGTAAAACATATTAACGAGAACGGCACCCATTCCATGCTTTATTATGTGTACAAGCATAGCGGAAAGATAACACCTATCAAAATTAGCTGGATATTACTGATAGCCATACCCATTGGGCTGATACTACTTGGCTATATATTTAAGCGATTTATAATAATTGCAGGTGTAATATTTTGCATCTTTTTATACTTTAACTATCATAACGGCTTAAGCATCCCCACGTTTTTTGAAAGTATAATTGATGGCTTAAAAGGATTGTTTTAGATGACATATCTGCACATTTAAAAAGGCATCCCTATACCAAAGTTTAGCTGCATAAAGTTATACCTATCGCCAAGTGGTTCATCCGGGTTACCATCTACTCCCGTTTTTACACCTGTCCGGTTGGCGTCAAAATAAGCTTGTTTAAAACTGCCGGGTTTAAATAATTCATTCCCATGTTTAAATAGTACCCATTGGTCTGCTCCACTAAATTGCGGGTCTTTAAACTTAAAGGCAGCGTCTAGCCTGAATACGAAGAACCCAAGGTCAAATCTTAAACCTGTGCCCACACCTATAGCGGTAGAATTCCATAAGTTATCAAACCTAAATTCTCCTCCCGGATTTTCAGGCTGGGCTTTTAAGCGCCAAATATTACCTGCATCCATAAAAATGGCTCCACGCAATATGGTGCCCAAAAAGTTATTGGCTATTTTATAACGATACTCGGCATTAACCACAAATTTCACCTCGCCAAACTGGTCAAGATATTTTAACCGGCCACGTAAATTTTCCGCTGCAGAACCTGTTCCATAACTAGCACGGTTAAATTGGCCGGGGCCCAAAGTACGTGGTAACCATGCCCTCATATCATTAGCTCCCCCGGCATAAAAGTTCTTCTCAAAAATTAGCTGGTTGCTATTACCAAATGGTATGCCTATACCCGGATTTAGTCTTACAATAAACTGCCGGTTACCCCCCAGAAATTTATAGGCCCTAAAATCAATATCAGCTTTAACATACTGTGCAAACGCGTAACCAAAAATAGTACGTTGACCAAGGGTATCTCTAGACGTATTAAAAACATTACTTACTCCCGAAAGGAAGTTCCCCCCTACATCAAGCGATCCCCTGAAATAAGAAAAACTACGATAGGTATTTAGCTGGTTGGCATTTACCTGGTAGGTATATTTACTGCCCGTAGTAAAAATGGTGCGGCCAATTAAATAAACGTACGAGAAACGATTATTCGCTAGTAATAAATTGCGTGCCTCGGGGTCAATGGTACCTTTTGAGAACTCGATACTTAAAGGTGTTACACTATGTAATTTATTGGCAGTTTCAAAAAAATCATAAGTAACTGCTGTGTTAAAACTTTTACGCTCAACAAGGTCTTTCTGATAAAAAAGTGAGTAGCTGGTAGAAAATGTGGTATGCGGTACCCCATATTTACCGGGTTTTGCAAAATTGAACGGCGTAATTATACGTGGATAGATCAAGTTTGCACCAAATTTAAACTCCTGATTCTCTACACCGCCGCCTGTTCCACCACCAATATTATATAACACACTGGCATTAAATTTTAATTGTAATATGGCCGCGTCTTTAAAAATATTACGATGGGTAAAAGTATTCCCAATATTATAACCGTAACGCCCCGCGGCAAACAAAAACTCACCTTCTAATCTATCCGACATTGCTTTTAATGGCACTATATCAATTTTTGTATTCAGCCGGTTTGTGCTGTCGGCCGTTTTAGTATAGGTGGGATTGGGGACGTTCCTGAACACATTTAACTCCGATAATCGCGCTGTAGTTAAAGTTTGATTATCAATGTTAAATAGCTCCCCCTTTTTCTGAAAAACATAATCCGTAACTACCCTTGGCCTAAATTTTTTTGAATAATCAACAAACCTAAACTGCGAATCAACCTGTATGGTATCTACTTTAGTACGGGGAATTCTGCCATTACTCAGAGCAATAGTTATCAATGTGTTATTGATGGTATAAACCGGGTGTTCGGCTTTATCTGCCGGATTATCAATAACGATTTTTATATCGGCTACGCTGCTTTTATAAGTCGTGTCAGTATTATAATTAAAATCTTTCCTGATATCATCAAAATATCCGTTACGCTTCATCACCTGTAAAAATTCATCCCTGTCATAAGCTAAGCTATCGGCATCAAAGCGGCCACCCGGCTGCACGTGCGATAGTGTACGGCGGTATGTTTGATAAAGGCCGGCTACCTTTTTATCAGGTATGCTATCATCCAGCTTGCGGAACCTGAACATTGGGCCCTGCACTGTATTGAACAACAATTCGGCCTTTTTCTTTTTAATGATGATACTATCAGTAACCTTAGCTTTTAAATAGCCCTTACTTTGTATAAATCTTTCTATCTGTAAACGCGAAAATTCAACCAGGTTGCTATCTAAAATAGCCGGTGGTTCGCCTATATCTTTTTTTCCGTTTTTACTAAACATATAGTAAAACTGCAGGTTCAGGATATTGTTGGGCTGCTGTTCTTTATCTACATAGTTTACTGCTGCCTCGGCAAACTCCTCGTCCATACCCTTAATAGTAATTTTACGTACCAACGACTCTTTATCCTTTAGCTTGCGGGTTATGCTACAGGCCGAAACAATAAAAACCAGTAAAATACTTAATATTGTAAAGCGGAAATTATTCAGTGTATATGCTTTCAAAATCTCAAATCAGTTTATTACAGTCCTTACAACATAAAAAATTTCGTAGGGAACATGGTGCTTTTTTGGTTGAAGGCTATAAATCTGTCATCGAATTTATTAATTCGGCCTACCAGATAGAAGCTGTTTACCATACAGCAGCAATTGCCCCAAAATTGCTCAATTTATCGCAGAAAATAAATTCTGAGGAAATTTCATTAAAATCCATCGAAAAAATAAGCAGTTTAACCACCCCGCAGGACGTTATTGCACTGGTTAAAATGCCCCAGTGGCCCGCTATACAATACAGCACATTGCAAAAAAAGTTTTCATTAGTATTAGATGGCATACAAGATCCCGGAAATATGGGTACCATTATTCGTACTGCCGACTGGTTTGGTATAGACCATATCATCTGCTCGGAAGATTGTGTTGATGTATATAACCCTAAAGTAGTACAGGCTACAATGGGTTCGCTATCGCGGATAAATGTGCATTATACTAATATTGCCGATGTATTAACAAATATTAAATTACCTGTATTTGGTGCCCTGCTTGATGGCGAAAATATTTATACCACCAATTTTGGCACCGAAGGATTGATAGTGATGGGTAATGAGGGCAACGGTTTACGCCCCGATATTATCAATTTAGTTAATAAAGCGGTCACCATACCACGCATAGGTAAAGCAGAGTCATTGAATGTGGCCATAGCCACAGCCATATTCTGTTCAGAAATAAACAGAAATAATGTTGGCAGGCAATAAATAATTGCTATTTTTGCAATCCTTAAAAATGGTCGGGTGGCCGAGTGGCTAGGCAGAGGTCTGCAAAACCTTTTACAGCGGTTCGAATCCGCTCCCGACCTCGAGGTTTAAAACATTAAAAAAACAAAGTCATGGGCGTAACACGTTTAAAAAGAAAAGATAGAAGAAACAAAACCACTTCAAGATTAGAGGTTCAGTTTTTAAAAAATGCTACTAACCTGGAGCCGGGAAGCCGTTCTGCAGAGAAAAAAGGCAACCAAATAGCTAAAAACAACGAAGTTTTAGCAGCGGTAGCCGGTAAATAATTCTACCAAATTTTAGATCTAAGATCCTGTTGGTTATTAACCGGCAGGATTTTTTTATGGGTAAAATTTGGACCTCGATTGAAGATTTAAGATGATAGGATTTGCTAAGCGCATGATATAATCATGGTAATTTTAAAATCCTGTAAACCATGGTTTAAACCAACCTTTTATTAATCCTGCTTATCAATCCCGGGCCCTCATAAATAAAACCGGTATATAATTGAATAAGCGATGCACCTGCATTTAATTTATCAATAGCGTCCTGCGGCGAATGTATGCCGCCCACCCCTATTATCGGGAATGCACCTTTTGATTTCTCGGCTATATATTTAATTACTTCTGTGGAGTGCTTGGTTAATGGTTTTCCGCTTAATCCACCGGCCTCATTTTTAACCGAACCCTCGGTTATTAAACCATCACGGCTTATGGTGGTATTAGTAGCTATAACACCTGCTATTTTGCTTTCGGTTACAATCTCTACAATGTCGTCTAATTGCTCAATAGTTAGGTCAGGTGCAATTTTTAATAAGATGGGCCTGCTTACCCCATTTTTTGAATTGCGTTGCTGCAGGGTATTTAATAATTGCATCAGCGGCTCTTTTTCCTGCAACTCGCGCAATCCTGGTGTATTGGGCGAACTTACGTTCACTACAAAATAATCAACCACATCAAACAGCCGGTCAAAACATTTAATATAATCGCTTACTGCATCTTCATTAGGGGTTACCTTATTTTTACCAATGTTGCCCCCAATTATTACTCCCTCCTGCTGTTTAGATCGGTTTTTACGGTACGCGGCAATACGCTCTGCCACTACATCAACCCCCAAATTATTAAAGCCCATGCGGTTAATTAACGCCCCATCAGCAGGTAAACGGAACATGCGTGGCTTTGGGTTGCCGGGCTGCGGCAATGGCGTAACAGTACCTACTTCAATAAAACCAAAACCCATATTGGCTAATTCATTTATCATTTCGCCATTTTTATCAAAACCAGCGGCCAAACCTACCGGATTTTTAAAATTCAAGCCAAATACTTCCCGCTCTAACGAGGTATTTTTTACATCCCATAATGCACGGCTTAAAGCAGCACCACCCGGAAAATGGTTAAAACGTTTAAGATTGCGGGTTACAAAATAATGTACCTTTTCGGGATCAAATTGAAATAATATGGGTTTGATAAGCGAATACATAAGGCGAAGTTAATAGTTTTATTTTAGTTACTTAAGCGTCTGCACCTATTGCCGGTTTTTACTCACCCGATCATCGCTATGCTCTATCACCCTTCTCTTCGCCTTTGGCGTAAAGAGGGTTGTGGCGGTGAACATTGATCGTTATATAAGATTTCATTTTGAATTAAAAGAATAACTATATTTAGTCACCAATTATACTATTACCTATCAACTATGAGCTTAACCAACAACCGCCGTAATTTTATTAAAACTGCTGCTATAGGCACACTCGCCAGCATTAGCATACCGCAAATAGCAGCATCGGCTTTTGCAGAAAATAATGCCAAAGGCAAAAAAATAACCATCCAAAAAAACGATATCATTTTATTGCAGGGAGATTCTATAACCGATAGCGGGCGCAATAAAACCGCAACCGAAGCTAACAGTACCCGTGCATTAGGTAATGGATACGCTTTGGGTATAGCCAGTAATCTGTTGTTAAAATATCCTGATAAAGACCTTAAATTTTTTAACAAAGGCATTAGCGGCAATAAGGTTCATCAATTGGCCGAGCGGTGGCAGGCAGATTGTATTGATATAAAACCGAATATATTAAGCATCCACATTGGTGTAAATGATTTTTGGCACACATTAACCAACGGCTACAAAGGCACTATACAAACTTATGTTGATGATTATAGAAAGCTGTTGGATTCTACCTTGAGCCTATTGCCGGGTGTTAAGCTGATCATTTGCGAGCCCTTTGCCGTATTAGGGGTAAGATCAGTAGATAAAAACTGGTATCCAACATTTAACTTATTCAGAAATGCGGCAGAATCATTAGCCATACAATATGATGCACCATTTGTACCCTATCAAGCCGCGTTTGACAAAGCTATAAAACAAGCCCCACCCGCCTATTGGACCGGCGATGGTGTGCACCCATCAGTAGCTGGTGCGGCATTAATGGCGCAGACGTGGTTAGAAGTTATTAAATAAGGTAAAAGCTTAAAGGGCGAAAGGTTAAAGGCCATAATTGAGCAGGAAGTCAACAACATGTTGCCTTTTCCTTTAGCCTTTTACCTTTCGGCTTTCACCCTAAAAGCGTATCTTTGCGCCCGAAATGATTGCTATTAATAACCTTACGTTTGAGATTGGTGCGCGGGCATTATATGATGAAGCCAACTGGCACATCAAACCCGGAGAAAAAATTGGCCTTATTGGCGCTAACGGAACCGGGAAAACCACCCTCCTGAAAATTATTACAGGCGAATATACGCCAACATCGGGTACCATATCAATGGCTAAGGATTTGACCATGGGTTATCTTAACCAGGATCTGTTATCCTATTCGTCTGATAAAAATATTGTACATGTGGCTATGGAGGCTTTTGAGCGCCAAAACCAATTACATGATGAGATAGAGGTTCTGCTTAAAAAGATAGAAACGGATTACACCGAAGACCTATTACATAAACTAAGCGACAAGCAACACGAGTTTGAATTGCTTGACGGTTATAATATTGAGTATAAAGCTCACGAAATTTTAGCGGGTTTAGGGTTTAGCGAAATGGATTGTACGCGCAAGCTTAGCACCTTTTCGGGTGGATGGCGGATGCGTGTAATGCTGGCTAAAATACTGCTACAGGCCCCTGATATTTTATTACTGGATGAGCCTACCAACCACTTGGATTTACCATCAATACAATGGCTGGAAGATTATTTAAAATCATTTGAAGGCGCTATAGTCATTGTATCGCACGATAGGTGGTTTTTGGATAAGGTGATCAACCGTACGGTGGAATCACGAAAAGGCAAGTTGAATGTTTATGCGGGCAACTATAGCTTTTACTTAGAGGAGAAAGCACTTCGCGAAGAAATTCAACGCGGCGAATTTAAAAATCAGCAATCAAAAATACGCCAGGAAGAGCGTTTGATAGAGCGTTTCCGCGCCAAGGCGTCTAAAGCAAAAATGGCGCAATCGCGTATTAAAATGCTGGATAAAATGGAGCGTGTGGATGATGTTGATGATGATAACCCGGAGGTTAACTTCCGATTTAAATTTAGCAGGCAATCAGGCAGGCACGTAGTAACTATTGAAGATATATCAAAAAGCTACCCTACCATTGATATTTTGGACCATGCCGAAGCCATTATTGAAAAAGGCGATAAAATTGCTTTGATTGGTGCAAACGGTAAAGGTAAATCAACCTTGCTACGTATTGTAGCGGGGGCCGATAAAGAGTTTACCGGCAAATGCGAAACCGGCCATAACGTTACCCAAACGTTTTTTGCTCAGCACCAGCTGGAATCGTTACACCTGGAGAACCAGATATTGCAAGAGCTACAGGCTTTTGCGCCAAAACATACCGACACTGAGCTACGCTCGATATTAGGATCATTCCTGTTTACCGGTGATGATGTGTTTAAAAAAATAAAAGTACTGTCGGGTGGCGAAAAATCGCGTGTGGCTTTGGCTAAAGCGCTTACTGCTGATGCTAACTTTTTGATACTGGATGAGCCTACCAACCACCTGGATATGGCATCAGTAAACATATTGATACAGGCATTACAGCAGTACGAGGGTACTATCATAGTGGTATCGCACGATAGGTATTTTCTGGATAATGTAGCTAACAAAATATGGTTTATTGAAGACCAGAAAATAAAGGTTTACCCGGGCACTTATGCCGAATACGATGTTTGGAACGCCAAACGTAAGCTTGACCCTAAGCAAGCTGCTATCCCACAAAAAAAGGCAGAGAAAAAAGCTGAACCTGCTAAAGAAATATCTGACGAAAAATCTCAGCAATTAAAAAAACTCAATAAGGACTTGGCTAAATTAGAAGAGCAGGCAGCTGTTATTGAAGGCGAAGTAAAAAAGCTGAACGAAAAACTGGCTGACCAACAGCTTTATACCGACCCAGCTAATCTTAAAAAAACAAAATTAGCTTATAGCGAAAAGCAAGACGAGCTAAAGCAAGTGCAAAAACAATGGGAAGCACTAGCCGAACAGATCATGGAGTTGGAAGCTTAGTAAAATACTTTTTCAACAAAAAGCCCCTTGATATATATCAAGGGGCTTTTGCTTTATAGCTGAGAAGCTATTATTCGTTTATGGCTTTAACGCCCGGTAACTCTTTACCTTCCATATATTCCAGCAAAGCACCGCCGCCTGTTGATACGTAGCTTACATCTTCTGTTAAGTTAAACTTAGATACCGCCGCGGCCGAATCACCACCACCTATTAAGGAGAATGCACCTTTTTTAGTAGCCTCAACTACGGCATCAGCAATAGCTTTAGTACCTACTAGGAATTTCTCCATTTCAAACACACCCATTGGGCCGTTCCACAATATGGTTTTTGATTCGGCAACTACCTTGCTAAATAATTTTACAGTTTCGGGGCCAATATCTAAGCCCATCCAGCCATCAGGTATCTGTCCTGTTTTAGCAGTATTTGTGTTGGCATTATTATTAAAATCATCAGCAATAACATTGTCTACCGGCAATAATAAATTAACGCCTTTATCTTTTGCTTTTTGTACCAGGCTAAGCGCTAGCTCAAGTTTATCCAACTCCACTAACGATGTACCTATAGTACCGCCATTAGCTTTGGCAAAAGTATAAGCCATACCACCACCTATGATCAGGTTGTCTACCTTATCCAATAGCTTTTCAATCAGCTCAATTTTATCAGATACTTTTGATCCGCCCATTATAGCAGTAAAAGGCTTCTCGGCATGGTTTAATATTTTTTCAGCATTGGCCAACTCTGCTCCCATTACGTAGCCAAAGTATTTGGCATCAGGGAAAAACTGGGCTATAATAGCTGTTGAAGCATGCGCACGGTGCGCGGTACCAAAGGCATCATTTACATATATATCGCCTAATTTTGAAAGCTTTTCGGCAAAAGCTTTATCGCCTTTTTCTTCTTCTTTGTAAAAACGAAGATTCTCTAATAACAGCACTTGTCCATCCTTTAAAGCTTGTGCTTTATTAATAGCCTCTTCGCCAATACAATCATTAGCAAAATCAACAGATTGTCCCAGCAGGTCAGACAAATGTTTTACTACATGCTTTAACGAGTACTTTTCGGTAGGGCCATCTTTGGGCCGGCCCAAGTGCGACATTAATATCACCGAGCCACCATCTTTTAAAATCTTTTTAATAGTGGGTAATGCTGCAGTTATACGGTTATCATCAGTGATGTTATAAGCATCATCAAGCGGTACATTAAAATCAACCCGTATTAACGCCTTTTTATCCGAAAAATTTATCTGATCTATAGTTTTCATATTATTTATATACGTATGGAATTGGGCGCAAATTGAGCAAATTATTCTAAATTTTGAACATTTAAATTCAATTAGCGATTTGCCGAATTATTGAATTTTAACATACATTACATGGTGTGGACCAATATTGGGCACATCAAATTCGTCGGATATGATCTCGAAACCGGTGTTATGATAAAATTGTAAGGCTACTTTACGGGCATTGCACCATAAGTAATTGGCTTTTTGCCCGCGTAAATACACAATAGCAAAATTAAGCAGTTGATTACCCAGGCCCTCCCCCCGGTATTTTTCGATAGTGGCCATACCGCGTAGTTGATATCCTACGCCCTCAAAATCGCCATATCCCTGTTGATGAAAGGATGCTATGGTAGCTAGCTCATCACCCACATAATAACCTAAATGAAATATGCTATCTAATTTATCTGATGGAAAAACACATTCATTAGGAGTTAATTTCCCATCGCGTAATACTTCGTTACGCACGGGCAGCAGATCTTCAAGCGCAATAAACTTTATCATTTAAGCAGGCTTATTTTTTCAACCAAATCAGCTAAACGGCTGGAGTATCCCACCTCGTTATCATACCAGCCCACCACTTTTACCAGATCGCCAACTATTGAGGTAAGCTGCGCATCAAAAACGCAGCTATGGGTATTACCAATTATATCCGCTGATACGATCGGATCATTGGTATACTCTAATACATTATGCATAGCACCATTTGCAGCTTGCTTAAATGCCTGATTTATATCAGCAACTGTCGGCAGGGTTTTCAGTGTACAGGTAAAATCTGTTAATGATCCGTTTAAAACCGGTACACGTATGCCTGCCCCACCCAGTTTTCCATCTAAATGCGGAAATATAGCCGTAATAGCCTTTGCGGCTCCGGTAGTTGTAGGGATAATAGATGCTGATGCGGCCCTGGCACGTCTCAAATCTTTATGCGGCGCATCATGCAAACTTTGGTCGCCTGTCATGGAGTGTACGGTAGTGATATAGCCATTTACTATTCCCCAGTTATCATCCATTATTTTCACCATGGCAGCCACATTATTGGTGGTACATGATGCGTTGGATAGGATAGCTGAATGCAAATCAACCATACCATCATTAACCCCTAAAACTACTGTGGGCATATCCTTATCAGTAGCAGGGGCTGATATGATAACTTGCCTAGCTCCTGCGTCCAGGTGTTGTTGGGCCGCTTGCCGTGAAGCAAATTTACCGGTTGACTCTATAACCAAATCAATACTCAAATCTTTCCATAGTAATTTTAAAGGATCGCGTTGGGCAAGTACTTTTATCTTTTTATCATTGATATAAAGGTTATCCGCATCAAAATTAACAGTGCCATTAAAGCCGCGATGTACCGAGTCGTATTTAAATAAATGGGCTAATGTAGCAGTATCGGTTAAATCATTTATAGCTATTACCTGTATACCGGGCTTAGCTAAAATGCTTCTTAGAAATATGCGGCCTATACGGCCAAATCCGTTTATTGCTATTCTCATTGCAAAGCAAATTTACTAAAAATAGCAGGCGGATAATACCTGTAAGGATATTATGAGTTATAAATTACTTTAAGGGATTAGTTAAACAAATAAATTGCGTAACGCGTGGTTGTGGCGTTCTTTAGAACGTATAAGAAATGTTAGCCCCCAGTTAAATAACAAACACAGCCCGAAAATTGCGATTACTAATACATAATTCCCGTAAGTGTTAAATGTTAATACCAAAACTGTGGCAATAATATTAAAGCCGGCCAGTATTAGGGTAGCTTGCAGATGCGTTAACCCCAATTGCAACATACGATGGTGTATGTGGTTACGATCGGCAGTAAAGGGCGGAATGCCGTTAATTGTACGTATAAAAAACACCCTTAAAGCATCAAAAATTGGCCCGATTAATATAGCTACAGCTACTGCCGGAGCCGAGTAAACATCAGGTACCCGGGCATCATCAACCCTATTAAGCTCAATAAATTTAATAGCTAAAACAACAGATATTAAACCAATTATTAGTGAGCCTGAATCGCCCATAAATATTTTAGCAGGAGTAATATTAAATTTTAAAAAACCTAAAATTGCACCAACGGCTGCTAATGCAACAATTGCCAATTCATACTCTTTTATATAAATAAATAAACCCGCGAATGTGCTGTTTACAATTATACCTGTTATGGCTGCTAAGCCATCAATACCATCAATTAAATTAAAGGCATTAACAAGTAACATAATAACCAATATGGATAGTGTTACGCTAACTATATAAGGTAAATCAAATACTCCAAAGATACCGTACATGCTGGTTAAACGTATATCGCCTAATACAACTAATATTAACCCAACTATAAACTGTATTAAAAACTTGGTGCTTGAATTAACGCCCGATAGATCATCCTTTAAACCCATGGCAAACAGAACTATTGAGGATATTAATAAATAGCTGATGGGTGTTGACTGATTGATCATACTATAAACCAGTATAGTAATATTAAAGCTTATAAAAATAGCTACCCCGCCTAAACGTGGTATGCCCTGATCATGCTGTTTTCTGAAATGCCCTAAATCATCATATAAATGCCTTGCACGTGCAACATGCAAAATGGAAGGTATTGCCAGCGTACTTATTAATGCCGAAAAGCAAATAATAAATATATAATATACAAGATGGTGCGCGTATAAAAATTCAGGCATATTTATTATATCAATTAAAGATATCTATTTATACTTATAAAATATTTTTTTTGTTACGTTTTTTCAAAAATACTGCACAACTTTTCGGAGTGGCTTTAAAACTATTGTAAGCAGTGGAAATAAAACCCCGTTTTTCCGCATTGCTTTGTAATCATTTACCCAGGCTTTACACCTATTTATAAGCGCTTTGTTGCTTGCCCCACCTATACTCATTTTTATTATAGTTTTATTTAAATAATAGGTGCTTATTTTATTTAAATGCATAAACCGCGACATTAATTCATAATCAGCGGCTGTACCATACTGCAAATTATATGCCCCAATATCATTAAATAAAACACGCTTGCAATAAAACGTAGGATGCGGTGGCATCCACCCCCAATTAAACAACCCGTGCCTGTACGCTCCTGACTTCCATTTACGAATAACTTCTCCTTTCAGATCTATATAATCTAAATTTCCATATACTATATCAGTTTTATATTGGTCAAAGGCTTTTGCAATACTACTAAGCACATCACTATCAGCTAAATAATCATCAGCGTTTAGTGTACCTACAATATGGCCGGTAGCTAACTTTATACCTTTATTCATGGCATCATAAATACCTTTATCACTTTCTGATAAAAAAATAGATATATAAGGCTTATATTGTTCAATAATTTGAAGGGTGCCATCAGTTGATCCACCATCAATTATAATATATTCAACATTGGAATAATTTTGTGCAATTACCGATTCGATACAGCGCTTAATACTGCTTTGAGCATTATAAACAACCGTTATGAGAGATATTTTTAAATTGTGCACTTGTTAAAAAATTGATAAATAATATACTACAAAATACGTAGTTTTGAATAGTTTAGCCGGATTTTAAAAAAATTATGAAGCGTACACATATGCGAATTTTATATACAACTTATTGTATTTTAGGGCTTCTACTTATTCTGGCTTCGTGTACTTACAAACATACCCAGGCGGTTACTTCCAAAAAAACACCGGTTGCCGCACCAACACCCGATAGTATATTGATACAAAATGCTATTACAAATATAAGTAATTATCGCATTCAGCCCCAGGATGTTCTACAGATAAGGAATATGCAAAACAGCAAATCTATTGCTGATCTAACCCCCCTTACATCAGCTTCGCAGGCGGGCGCAGCAACAACTACCAATACACAACCTGAAACTTTTTTGGTAGAAGATGATGGTACAGTTGCATTAACGGGATTAGGGCATATAAAAGTTGCCGGCTTAACAAGGGCCGAGGCAGGAAAATATATTGAAGATCTTTACAGAAAGGAAATATTAACAAACCCCATTATTGATGTAAAGATAGTTAACCTTAAAGTGATTATACTGGGCGAAGTAAAAACGCCGGGTAATTATCCATTAGTGAAGGACAGGAATACTTTAATTGAGATGATAGCAAATGCAGGTGGCTTTACAGAGGTTGCAGATCAAAAAGACATAAAACTTATTCGCGATACTACGGTTGCTAAAATTGATTTAAATAATTTAAACTCAATTGCCGGCCAGCGAACTATTCTTCAAAATAATGATGTTATTATTATAGCCAAAAACCAAAAAACTCTTCAAAAAGAGAACCTGCAAAATATTATAACAACTGCACAGCCTTTTTTGATTTTACTTAGTACTATATTAGTAGTGCTTTCGATCACAAAAAATTGATGGAAGAAACTGAAAAATTAAAGCAAAAGTTACCCAACCAGGAGTTTGACTATTTTAAAATTACCAAAATAGTTATAAGCCGCTGGTACTGGATAGTATTATCTGTTATTGTATGCATGGTAGCTGCAAATATTTATTTGTGGTACACCCCTAAAATTTACGAGAGCGCAGGCACTATAAAACTTGAGGAAAAAAAATCAGATATATCTGACCTGGTAAACATAATGGGGTCTGAAAAAGGCGCTTCAAAAACCCAAAGCGAAATATTTGTATTACAAAGCCGTAACCTTATACTTAAGGCAGTTAAAAAGCTGAATTACCCTGTAAGTATTTATTCAGAGGGGAATATTCGCACTGTTGAGCTGTACGGTGATAAAACTCTAAACATTAAATTCATAAAATTTGACAGTTTAAATTTTTACAGGCAATTAATCACGTTTAAACCGGTAAATCAAAACACGTTCAATCTTACCTATTTACTGGGCGGGCGGGAAGTTAAAAAGAATTATTTTTATAACAGTCTTATAGATATAGAAGGTACAATATTTAGTATAGCCAGCTTAGAGGGCGATTATAAAAAGCTTTTGTTTAAGTTTAATTCTATTGATGAACTTGCCGACAGGGCAAGGGGCGGCTTACAAATTAGTGAAACTATAAAAAACTCGGGTATTATTGGGCTTCGACAAACAGATTCACATTCAAAATTTGCGGCTGATTTTTTAAATGCTTTAATGACTGAGTATTTAAACTATGACCGCGAAAATAAACAACTATCGGCCACCAGGATCATTGGCTATATAGATAAGCAGGTAGATAGCATTGCCCCTTCAGTTGATAGTTCAGCTGCTGCTATCAGTAATTATAAAAATTCAGCCAAAATAATGGATGTTAACGCATCTGCCCAGTTAGAGTTAACAAGATCAGCTGATATTGAATCAAGACGCAACTTGTTGCTAATGCAGCAAAGTGCAATTAAGGAGTTTAGAAAACAAGTTATTGCCGAAAAAGATAATGTGAGTTTAAATTTTAGTGTAGATGCCGGTAGCGATGTGGCCATGAATGCCTTGGTTAATACTTTGAACAACCTTATTGCCGACAGGGCATCGTTATTAAAAACATACATACCCACATCCCCGCCAGTTTCAGATATTAACCAACGCATTGCACAAGTAAAAAACGATATCCTGCAAAATGTTAACCTGGCCATATCAGGTGTTGAAAAAAAGATAGAGACTTTAAATAGCCAGCTTGGACAGGCAAATCAAAAACTGTCCAATTTACCACAAGTAGAGCGCGGGTTGGCAGAATTAAACCAAAATTTTGAGATCCAACAAAGAGCATATACATTTTTAAGAGAGAAAAAACAAGATGCAGAAATAAGCCGCTCGGCGGTATTGCCGGGCGCAAGTATTATTGAGCCGGCAAAAAATAATCCATGGCCGGTATCTCCTAATGAAAATGATATAAAACAAACCGGTGTTGTATTGGGCTTATTGTTTGGTATTGGCTTTATCATATTGATAAGGGTATTAAATCCGTTTATATATGATAAAGAAACGGTTGAAAGCCTAACCACCACTCCTATTATTGGCGTTATCCGCAAATTTCCCCAAAAACTGGATGAAAACAGCTCAGAGATATTGGTGCTTAGTCAGCCTAAATCGGTATTTGCCGAGTCGGTGCGATCGGTACGTACAAATCTGAGCTTCCTGGCTGCCGAGAAGGACCAAAAAGTAATATGTGTTACTTCAGAAGTAGCAGGCGAAGGAAAATCATTTGTAGCAGTTAACCTGGCAAGTACCCTATCATTAATTGATAAAAAGATAATATTAATTGCTGCGGATTTACGCCGCTCAAAACTGCATAAAACTTTCCATGTACCTAATGATATTGGTTTAAGTAATTTCCTGGCCAATCAAAATACCATTGAAGAGATAATTATTCCTACCAACCAAAGCAACCTTGATTTTATACCATCGGGCCCGGTTCCGCCTAACCCATCTGAGTTGTTGCATACCGATAGGATGACCTTTTTAGTAGATGTATTAAAACGCACATACGATATAATTATGATAGATACCGCGCCGGTTGGTTTAGTATCTGATTCCATACCATTAATAAGGGCAAGTGATATTAATGTATTTGTTATACGTTCAGGCAAATCTAAATTCTACGCAGCCACAATTCCGCAGCGCATATCTGCCGAATATAATTTGAATAATAGCGTAATTGTGCTTAACGCGTTTGAGGAAGACCTGTTGCACTCCAGATTCTACACCACCAAATTTAGTGGCGATAACCCGGGCCATTATTATTCTGATTACACCGGCTACCAGGGTTCGGGATATTATATTGAAGATGAGAAGAAGAAATGGTGGGATGTGAGGAACTGGTTCAGATAAGCTTGCTTACTATCTTAAATGACTGCGCCAATACGTAAGTGGTATCCCGTTTATACACAGGCCCGTGCTGAAAAAAAAGCGTATGAAGCTTTATTAAAAAAGGGAATAGAAACCTATTTACCGCTTAACCGGCAATTGAAGCAATGGAGCGACCGTAAAAAATGGGTAGAAGAGCCACTAATTAAATCATACCTGTTTGTTAATATTACCGACCAGGAGCAGATGGAGGTATTAATGACCAAAGGTGTGGCCCGGTTTATATACTTTTCTGGAAAGATTACACCAATGCCCACCAGCCAAATTGACGACCTTAAACTATTGATGTCTAGTTCTTATGATTTGGAGGTAACCGAAGAAAATTTACAACCCGGAGAAAAGATAATTATTAAAGCAGGCCCACTTAAAGGTCTACAGGGCGAAATAGTTTCGCACCGCTCGCAAAAGCAATTACTGCTACGGTTAGATAATATGGGGCTATCCATATTAGTGCAGGTTGCACCATCATTAATCAACAGAATTTAATTTATATATACTTATTATAGTTAAAAAGTGACATTTTTTAGCTTAATTTAATGTAGTGCTTTATCTAATAGGCAACATAAAATTAAGTTGCTGATAAATAATAAGTTACCTAAAAATTGTGACTTACGTGGCGAAGCCATGTACAGACAACAACCATGTGTAGAATAGCAGGAATAATATCACGGGAAACTGAAACTGATCAAATTAAGGCAGCCGTAAATGTGATGTGTACTATATTACAGCATGGTGGGCCGGATGATGAGGGGATTTTTTCGGATAATGAAAAAGGGGTGGTATTTGGGCATCGCAGGCTTTCATTGATAGATCTGACCCAAAGCGGGCATCAGCCTATGGCAGATGTACATCAAAAAGCGTGGATAACATTTAACGGCGAAATTTATAATTACCGCGAACTAAAAGAAGAGTTGAAAAAACTGGGTGCTCAATTTCATTCTAACAGCGATACCGAAGTTATTATACAGTCTTATTTACATTGGGGCACGGCATCATTTGAAAAAATACAAGGTATGTTTGCTTTTGCCTTGTTTGACACAACTAAAAATGTTACTTACCTCGTTCGTGATAGCAGTGGAATTAAACCACTATATTATCATATCCAAAACAAACAACTAAGTTTTTCATCAGAAATAAAAGCCTTAAAACAAGCCGGTACTGCTACAACAAGTGATGAAAGCTGGCGCATACTCTTTTTAGCGTATGGGCATATTCCCGAACCCTATACAACGTTAAAAAATGTGTTCAGCCTGCCCAAAGGTCAATTTTTAAAGTGGAATAACCGGGATAGTACTTTTACCCTAAATAGTTATTTACATCCGGCTAAAACAAGCATAATTTGCAATGCCGGCGATGCCCGGGAATACATACATAACGTGCTAAAAGCCGCGGTAAACCGTCAATTGGTGGCCGATGCTCCTTTAGGTGTATTTTTAAGCGGCGGGATAGATTCGAGCATTATCACTTTGCTGGCTAATCAACAGCATCAAAACCTTAACACGGTATCCATATTTTTTGATGAAGGTGCTTATGATGAAAGCAGTTACCAAAATGCAGTTGCCGCTCAAATACAAGGCGAAAAATTTGCGCACCTGGTTAAGCAAGATGACTTTAATACCCACCTGCCCGAAATTATGAATGCAATGGATATGCCTACTACTGATGGCATTAATTCATGGTTTATTAGCAAATACGCACATCAGGATGGTTTAAAGGCTGTACTATCAGGCATTGGAGCCGACGAGCTGTTTGGCGGCTACCCATCATTTAAACGAATTAAAAACCTTAAATATTTGAGGATGCTGCCCAAGCAATTACTTGGCGCTACAAGGCATTTTAAAGCCGATAAATACAAGAAATTATCCTACCTGCAATATGATCATTACCTGGCTGATTATTTATTGCTACGCGGCATTTTTGTGCCTGATGATATTGCTAAAATTTTAGATACCGACATTAACCAGGTAAATGAAGTGTTATTTGGTGATTGTTCTTATCCATCGATAAAAAGCTATGATGAACAATTAGCCTCCGATTTTGAAACCAACCTATATATGCAGAATCAGTTGCTGCGCGATACCGATGTAATGAGCATGAGCCATGGATTGGAAGTGCGGGTGCCGTTTTTAGATGAGGAGTTTAAAAAAGTGGTGCAGAATATCGCGCCTCAAATACGGTTTGAAAATAATCCTGCTAAAAAATTATTGATAGATAGCTTTAAGGCCCTATTGCCCGAAGCTGTTTGGAACAGGCCAAAAATGGGCTTTTCATTCCCGTTTCAGCAATGGATGAAACATCATACTGATATAAGCAACGAAAACTTATATCGTAACAAAACATCAAAAAACATTATAGCACAATTTAAAAACGGCAATGTGCATTGGTCAAAGGCCTTTATGCTTTACCAATTAAATAGGCATGAGTAAAAATATTATGCTTTTTACATTACAAACATTTAGCACCACGGGTGGCATACAAAAAATGACCCGCACTTTGGCGCACGCGTTAAACCAGGTGGCAATTGGCAACAATCGGTTTTTTAAATTGTGGAGCGCCTATGATTTGGACAGTGACTTGATGCCTCAATATTTACCTGCGAAAAACTTCACCGGTTTTGCCAGTCGAATTAAGTTTACACTAAAAACATTTTTAAATGCACCCAAATTTGATATGATTATTATAAGCCATATCAATATGGCGATGGTTGGCAGGGCAATTAAAACCATTAACCCTAAATGTAAAATATGGATAGTGGCTCATGGAATTGAAGTATGGAATGACCTATCTCCCACTAAAAAATGGCTGCTTAAAAATTGCGACAAGGTAATTTGCGTAAGTAATTTTACCAAGCAGCAAGTTGTTGCAACGCATGGTATTGATGCTGATAAATGTGAGGTATTAAATAACGCGCTTGACCCATTTATGAATTTGCCGGTTACTTTTACTAAACCACAATATTTGATAGAAAGGTATAACCTAAAGACCAACGCTCCCCTATTATTTACCCTAACGCGCTTGAATACTGCAGAACAGTATAAGGGATATGAACAGGTGATAAAAATTATAGGTAACTTGAAGAAAACTTTCCCTGCTATTAAATATATAATTGCAGGTAAATATGATGAGGAAGAAAAAAATCGCATCAATAAAATAATAAAAGCGTATAATGTTGAAGAACAGGTTTTATTAACCGGTTTTATTGAAGAAAGGGAATTGCTTGACCATTTTTTAATGGCCGATTTGTTTGTGTTACCAAGCAGTAGCGAAGGTTTCGGCATTGTATTTATTGAGGCATTGGCTTGTGGCTTACCGGTTGTTTGCGGCAATGTTGATGGTAGTGTTGACGCAATAAAAAATGGATTATTGGGCAGAGCTGTAAACCCCAATAACTTGGCAGAACTTGAAAACGCGTTAACCGAAGAATTGCAAAAACCGCTTACTGAAGCTATGCGTAAAGAATTGCAAAGTCGGTGTGTGCATTACTTTAACGAGGATAATTATATAAAACAATTAAACAACCTATTAATAAATGAGTTTGCCAACTGACGAAAATTGGGATTTAGAAATTACACCCCAAAATAAACTTTTTAGCCTTAGGCTAAGGAATGTTTGGCAATACCGCGACCTGTTGTTTCTATTGGTAAAGCGCGATTTTATATCATTTTACAAACAGACAGTATTGGGGCCAATATGGTTTTTTGTGCAGCCTGTTTTTACAGTAGTAATGTACACCATTGTATTTGGTAATTTGGCGGGCATACCTACTGATGATGTACCCAAACCGTTGTTTTATTTAGCCGGTATAATCATATGGAACTATTTTTCAGAATGTTTGGTAAAAACATCAACTGTATTTAAAGATAATGCCAGCATGTTGGGTAAAGTTTACTTCCCGAGGCTAATAATGCCTTTAAGCATTGTATTATCTAACCTTATAAGGTTTGGCGTGCAATTTATATTGTTTTTAATATTGCTGGGGTATTACTCATTTAAAGGTGCTGTAATAGTACCCAACGCCGCTTTACTATTATTCCCCTTATTGATTATTTTAGTTGCCGCACAAGGACTGGGAATAGGCATGATCATATCATCCATCACTACCAAATACCGCGACCTGGCATTTGTAGTTAGTTTTGGTGTGCCTTTACTAATGTATGCAGCACCTGTTATTTATCCCCTGTCAATTGCCGAATTAAAGTATCCTGCCTATAGCTGGCTAATAAAATTCAACCCGGTTACTGCTGTAATTGAAACCTTCAGGTATGGCTTTTTAGGTAAAGGCGAGTTTAGCTGGTTTTTAATTGGTTATAGTTTTATTATTACTGTAGTTACACTTTTAATTGGTACAGTAGTTTTTAACAGAGTTGAAAAATCTTTTGTAGATACGGTATAATGACTAAAGTTATTAAAGTAGAAAACCTTTCAAAAGCCTACCAACTGGGTAACCACGGAACGGGGACCATATCGCGCGATTTGGAACGTACGTGGGCGCGCATCCGGGGCAAGGAAGATCCGTTTTTAAAAATAGGAGAAGTAAACAACCGGGTTACTAAAGGCGAAAGCGATATAGTATGGAGTTTAAAAGACATAAATTTTGAAGTTGAACAAGGAGACGCAGTTGGTATAATAGGGCGCAACGGGGCAGGTAAGAGTACATTGCTTAAGATTTTAAGCCGGGTTACCTCGCCTACTACGGGCTCGGTAAAAATAAAAGGTCGCATAGCCAGTTTACTAGAAGTGGGTACAGGTTTTCATCCCGAATTGAGTGGCCGCGAAAACATTTACTTAAACGGTGCTATATTGGGGATGCGCAAGACCGAGATTAAACGCAAGTTTGATGAGATAGTTGATTTTGCAGGCGTAGAAAGATATATAGATACACCCGTTAAACGCTACTCGTCAGGCATGTATGTGCGGCTGGCGTTTGCGGTTGCGGCACATTTGGAATCAGAGATATTGATCATTGATGAAGTATTGGCCGTTGGTGATGCTGAATTTCAAAAAAAATGCCTGGGTAAAATGGGCGACATAAGTAAAGGTGAGGGACGAACCGTACTATTTGTAAGCCATAATATGGCTGCTGTAAAGGCACTTTGTAAAAAGGGCCTGGTTTTAGAACACGGACAGTCAACATATTTGGGTAGCGCAACATCAGCAGTAACTTATTATTTAAAAGGTAATTCGGTCAGCCTAAACAAAAAGCAATTTGAAACGGCTTATGATAAACCTGAATTTACCTTGCATGAGATAAGTTTAAACCCCAAGGGAGAAACTTCGGACGACGCGTTGGATGAGTACCAGGAAATTGAATTGAACACCCTAATAACCATAAAAAAAGATGCCGGGCGTTTGCATTTAACGTATGTACTTAACAACGAAGATGGAGAAGCGCTTTTTGCTTTTTCGCATATAAACTCGGGTAAACAATTGGCAAATGGTAAAAACAAGTTAACATGCTCATTACCTAAAGGCTTTTTAAATATTGGCACTTACTATTTAAGTGTATATATTATTGAAGATGCCAAAAATACGGTGTTTTCTGAAAAAGATATATTATCATTTGATATACAGGAAGGTGCAAGAGAAATTGGCGCGTGGATGGGTAAAGAACCTGGTTTTATAAAACCGGTTTTTGAATGGAACATTGATCATATTAACAGCTGATAATTGTGAAAAACACGATCAAAAAAACTATTATTAAAATTATAAACCGCGCAGCAAAACGGTGGGGTTATGAGTTAGGCAGATCTGAATCTCATTATCAAAAAAATGATTTGCTATTTACTTTTTTTAATAACCTTAAGCAAATAGGCTTTGAGCCAAAACATATAGTAGATGTTGGTGCCAATCATGGAACGTGGACAAGAGAAACATTAAAGTATTTCCCTGATGCGTATTATACTTTGCTTGAGCCTCAATATTGGATGGAAAATTCTATCCAAGACCTGTTAGAAACCAATAAAAAAATAAAATTCAATGCTGTAGGTGCCGGTGCTCAAGAGGGAACGTTTAATTTTACTATTGTTAATCGTGATGATAGTTGTTCATTTAGATACACAGAGGCTGAAGCAAAAGCCGAAGGTTTTGAACAAATTGAATTGCCCGTAGTAACTCTGAATAATTTATTAGCTGAATCAACTTTACCTATACCTGATATAATTAAAATAGATGCTGAAGGATTAGACTTAGAAGTTTTAAAAGGCTCAAGCAATTATTTTGGAAAAACAGAGATTTTCATGGTAGAAGTTGGTGTTGTTAACAAAGAATTTGATAACAGCTTTCTTAAAATGATAAATTATATGGATAGCAACGGCTATATATTGTTTGAAATCACCGATATAAACCGCCCGTTAGTCCCTGCAATTTTATGGTTGGCCGAATTAGTCTTCGTTAAAAAAAATGGCTACATTGATTCAAAAATATATGTTTGATCAAACTATATGATAAACGTAACCAAAACCTTTTTACCTCCGATTGAAGAATATACCGCGTTACTTAAAACAGCCTGGGATAAAGTTTGGATCACCAATAACGGGCCTTTATTGCAGGAACTGGAACAAAAGCTAAAAAATTACTTACAGGTAAAAAATTTGCAGGTTTGCAGCAACGGTACTATTGTTTTACAAATGGCTTTAAAAGCCTTAAATATTACCGGCGAAGTTATTACCACACCGTTTTCTTACGTAGCTACAACTACCGCAATTTTATGGGAGCAATGCACACCTGTATTTGTAGATATAAATAATACTGACTTTTGCATAGATGCTACAAAAATAGAGGCGGCTATAACCGATAAAACCCAGGCTATACTGGCAACTCATGTATATGGGTATCCGTGTGATGTAGAAGCTATTGAAAATATAGCGCGCAAACATAACCTAAAAGTTATTTATGATGCTGCGCATGCCTTTGGTACCAGCTATAAAGGCAAGTTAATATTTAACTATGGCGATGTAAGTACTTGTAGCTTTCACGCTACTAAAATTTTCCATATGGGCGAAGGTGGATGTGTTATAACTAATGACGATGAACTAAATGATCAACTAAGTTTATATAAGCATTTTGGGCACATTGGTGATGATTATTATACAATGGGTATAAATGCCAAAAATTCAGAATTTCATGCCGCTATGGGCCTTTGTAATTTGAAATACATTGATGACATTTTACAAAAACAAAAAGAAAAATGGGTGTTTTACCATTCCGCATTAAAACAAACTGATTTACAATTACTACAGATTAAAAACGATGTAACCTACAATTATGCTTATTTCCCGGTTGTTTTTCCATCGGAAGAAAAGTTATTGAAGGCAATAACCAGGTTAAATAACAACGAAATTTTTCCGAGAAGATATTTTTATCCATCATTAAATACACTTAGGTATGTAGGTTATCAATCATGCCCCGTTTCTGAAGAAATATCAAAATGCGTATTATGTTTACCTATATATTACAGTCTTGATGAAGATAGCCAACGCAAAATAATACAGATTTTGTTAAGTGAATAATAGCACAATGACATTAGCTATAATGCAGCCCTATATATTTCCATATATTGGATATTTTCAATTAATGAATGTTGTAGATGAGTTTATAATTTATGATAATATTGAATTCACCAAAAAAGGTTGGATAAACAGGAACAGAATTTTAGCCAATGGTACTGATAGTTTTATCACTCTTCCTTTAAAAAAGGACTCAGACTATCTTACAGTAAAAGAACGGCGCCTGGCTGATACCTGGTTAGTGGACAGAAAAAAGATATTAAACAAAATAAATGGATCCTATAAAAAGGCTCCATATTTCAATAATGTATATCCAATTATTGAGCAATGTCTTTTATTTAATGATATAAATCTGTTTCGCTTTATTTTAAATTCAATAGAGGTGATCAAGCGTTATTTAAACATATCAACTTCATTAACTATCTCATCGTCCTTAAACATCGACCACAGCTTAAAAGCAGAAAAGAAGGTTATTGAAATTTGTAAAATTCGCGAAGCCGATACTTATATTAACTCCATTGGGGGAACCGCGCTTTATACAAAAGATGATTTTAAACAGCAGGCTATTAAATTATGTTTTTTAAAAACCGGCGATATTCAATACAGGCAATTTAATAATGATTTTGTGCCGCATTTATCAATTATTGATGTAATGATGTTTAATAGTATTGATGAAATAAAACTAATGCTAAATAACTACAAATTGGTATGAGCGCTATAGGCGGTTATTTTGAACTGGAATTAAATAAACAAGGCGAATATCACCAAGATGCCATACGGCTAAATACGGGAAGAAACGCTCTTGAATATATTATACTGGCAAACAGTTATAAAAAGATATACATACCATATTTTACTTGCGGAGTTTTACTTCAACCATTAAATAAAAATAATATCATATATGAGTTTTATCATATTGATGAAAATCTTGAACCGGTTTTTGATTTTTCTAAAATAAAAGACGAAGCATTTTTATACACCAACTATTTCGGGTTAAAGGACAACTATATTTTAAACCTATCTGGCAAATGTAAAAACCTTATCATTGATAATGCACAGGCATTTTATGCGCCCCCCATTAAAGGGATAAACACTTTTTATTCGCCGCGTAAATTTTTTGGTGTACCTGATGGCGCTTATTTATTTACAGATAATACATTAAAAACCACGTTAAAAAAAGATCAGTCTTACCAAAGGTTCCAACATCTCCTACAAAGAATTGATGAGAGTGCAGAGCAAGGTTATAACAATTTTATAAAAAATGAAACCTTGTTAAATGATCTCCCTGTTATGCAAATGTCGGACCTTACAAAAATGATTTTGAAAGCCATTGATTATAAAACGGTTGCTTCCAAAAGAATAAACAATTTTGAATATTTAGAAAAGCATTTAAAAGGCATTAATAAAATAACTTTTAAATTAAATAAGGGTCAGGTTCCTATGGTTTATCCTTTTCTTACTGATGATTTAGCTTTGCGGGATAAATTAATAAAGCACAAAATATATACCAGCCGGTATTGGGATGAGGTTAATACTATTGTTGCCAAAAATAGCCATGAATATAAGTTTGCTAATAAATTAATACACCTTCCTGTAGACCAGCGTTATGACGAAGCTGACCTGTCTAAAATCATTGAAATAATATAGAAGTGCAGATAGCTATTAGATTGTTAGAAGAAAATGACGCCAAGACTTCGTATTTGTGGAGAAGTGATCCTGATATATGGAAATATACAGGTTCAAAACCAAACATCGTGGTTACACAGCAAATTGAAGAAGAGTGGATAAAAGAAGTTTTAGCCAGAAAAAATGAAGTTCGTTTTGCCATATGTGTTGGAGTTGACAAAGAATATATTGGGAATATTCAATTAACAAATGTAACCTCTGATAACGCCGAACTTCATATTTTTATAGGTAAAAAAGAATATCATAATAAAGGCATAGGTACACAAGCAACTAATTTGCTTTTAGACTATGCTCGCAAAGAGCTTGGGTTGAAAAATGTATATTTATTTGTGAACAAAAACAATATAGCGGCTATAAAGGCATATAAGAAGTGTGGCTTTTTTGAAACTGAAACCAACGATGACAAATTAAGATTGCTAAAAAACTTAAATGAAGTTAACCCTTAATTCAGATCAGCTAAAAGATAAAGGATACACTATTATGCCTTCTTTTTTTGAAGAAGACTACATGGATGCAATTTCAAGATCAATAGATGATAGCTACAAATTATGCCGAAAAATTCAGATAGAAAATGGTATAGATGCAATTACTGATGGAACTGTGCATCATTTATTAGCAACTAATGATCAGATATATTTAAATATATTAACCATTATAAGCACCTCGCCACTCTATAATTTTATTAAAGATTTTTTTGGCGGTAATTTTATAATTAACAGTTATGGAGGAGTTATAAATTTAACTTCTAAACCGTCATACGTAGCCAATGTGCATCGTGATATCCGGTTTTTTTCCGGGGAATTTCCTTTAATGTTAAATATGTTAATCATGCTGGATGATTTTACCCTTGATAATGGCGCAACTTATTTATTAGCTGGATCGCATTTAGTTGAAAGCAAACCATCTGATGATGAGTTTTATGCAAAGGCAGAAAGAGCTACGGGTAAAAAGGGGGATATTATATTTTTCAACTCTAATTTATGGCATGCCGCAGGTATTAATAAAACGCCAAAGGATCGCAGAGCGATTACTATAACATTTACCAAACCGTTTATGAAACAGCAACTGGATTATTCACGGGCCATAGGTTATAACAATGTTGAAAAACTAAGCGAAGAACTTCAACAAATGCTTGGCTTTTATTCACGAATACCTACCAACCTTGAAGAGTGGTACCAGAAACCTGAACACAGATTTTACAGGCCCGGGCAAGATTAATTTAGCATATGACGACTAACAGAAATTATAATAAGGAGTTAAAAGATACAACTGAGCATAAATATGCTTACAATTTTGATTTTGATGTAATGCACCCTTTTATATTAAGATCATTTATTCCTTTTTTTAAAGACGGTAATTTTTTAGAACTGGGAAGTTTCAAAGGCGATTTTACGCGCAAATTTATGCCATACTTTGATGATATAACTTGTGTTGAGGCTTCTGATGAAGCCATTGCGATTGCAAAAAATGAATTTGGTGATAAAATAAAGTTTGTAAATGGTCTTTTTGAAAATGTAACACTGCCCGTTAAATATGATAATATTGTTCTGACTCATGTATTAGAACATATTGATGACCCTGTAGCTGTATTAAAGAAAATTAATGACGAATGGCTATCAGACACCGGAAGATTCTTTTTGGTTTGCCCAAACGCTAATGCACCATCCAGACAAATAGCTGTAAAAATGGGCCTGATCAGTCACAATAGTGCTATTACATCTGCTGAAGCCCAACACGGGCACAAAATTACTTATGCACTTGATACTTTAGAAAGAGATGCAAGAGCTGCCGGATTAAATGTTGTGCATCGTTCGGGGATATTTTTTAAAGCATTGGCTAATTTTCAATGGGATAAATTATTAAAAACAGACATTATATCAAACGAGTATTTGGAGGGATGCTATCAACTCGGAATGCAATACCCTGATCTTTGTTCGAGTATATTTTTAATGTGTGAAAAAGGGAAATAACTAATGACATTACTATCTGTTTGCCTTATTACTTATAATCATGTAAAGTATATTGAACAAGCAATAGAGGGGGTATTAATGCAAAAGGTTAATTTTTCATGGGAAATAGTTATTGCAGATGACTGTTCTGTTGATGGTACCCGCGAAATATTATTAGCTTATCAAAAAAAACACCCCGAACTTATAAAACTTATTTTGCAGGAAAAAAATGTAGGTGCCTACAACAATTGGATGGATCTTATGCATTATCCGCAAAGCAAATATATTGCGTGCTTAGATGGCGACGATTATTGGACAAACCCATTAAAGCTTCAAAAACAAGTAGATTTTTTAGAAGCGAATCCTGATTATGCTATTTGCGGTCACGACATTAATGTGCTAAAAGATGGAATTATAACTCCATCCGATCTACAAAGCCCGACAACTGAAACGACATATACCATAACAGACCTGGCAAAAGGCAACCTTTTCCATACTTCTTCTGTTGTTTTTAGAAAAGGCCTTATACCACAATTTCCTTCATGGCTTCACCAATCACCGGTTGGAGATTATGTATTGCACTTACTAAATGCTAAAATGGGGAAAATTAAATTTTTACCGGAAAAAATGGCGATTTACCGCCGACATGATACCGGTGTTTGGTCGAGCTTGTCAGAACTGGCACATTTTGAGCGTTGGGTTAAAGTGTTAGAGTTGTTGCTGACCGAGCCATTTGAAGAAGAAGTGATTGAGCAGTTAAAAATACAAAAACGTAAAAACGCCACATTATATTTAAAACGTCTTTTGCATACAGATCACCAATTGTTCTTACAAAAGCTAAAATATTTTAGTGAAATTGATCCGGAATTTGGCAATGAATGGTTGCTAAAACACTATCCGGAGTATATTTTATTTCTTACACAATCTAAATCCTTTAAGGTTGCACAACGACTATCAGGTATAGCGCGTTACTTTAAAAAAAAATAACTTACAGAACGCCGTAAAAATTTAAAATGATTGCTTTCACCATTTGCGCCAACAACTATATATATAAAGCACAGGTTCTGGCTGACTCTATAAAGCGCACCTCAGCAATACCGGTTTACTTAGTACTGGCCGATGAGCGTAGCAATTTGATAGACTACTCTTTATTGAACTTTACCGGGATAATATACCCGGAGGACTTACCGATACCGAATTTGCAATGGATGAAGGAAAACTATGATGTGGTTGAATTCAGCACTGCTATCAAATCGTTTGCCTTTGCCTATTTTTTCGAAAAAACGGCATCAGATCACATTTTCTTTTTCGATCCGGATATCAAGGTTTATCAACCCTTACAAGATCTGGCAGCATTTTGGGATAACGCCTCTATACTGCTTACACCACATATTTTAACACCGCTGCCTTTTGACAATAAATTTCCTGGTGAGAACCTTTTTCTGAATCACGGAATCTTTAATCTTGGTTTTCTGGGCTTAAAAAAAGGTAAGGTAGTTGATGACTTGTTAAACTGGTGGAACGATCGCATGGCCGAGCATTGCATCATTTCATTAACCTATGGCTTCTTTGTTGATCAATTGTGGTTTAACCTGGTACCCGGTTTGTTTGGTGAGACTGCTGTAATACGGCATCCGGGCTGTAATATGGCATACTGGAACCTTCATGAGCGCCAACTCACCACCGCCGATGGTAAGTATAAGGTTAATAATCAGCCGCTCGTTTTTTATCATTTTAGCGGCGTAGATATGAGCTTAACGCATATCTGCAAAACACCAAATTATCGCTACAGTTTTGATGAACAGCCGGTATTGAAAATACTTTACCAGGATTATTTGGACCACAGTAGTCATTTTAACCCCACTAAGTTTAATAATATAAGCTATTTTGAAGGAAAATATCCAATTGTGCCCCCACCACCAACTTTGTTTCAGCGGATAATAAAAAGAATAAAAATGCATATAAAGTAATGCAGCCTGCTACTATATATTTTATTTCTGAAACTGCTCCGATAAACACCCATGCAAGTTCGGTCGTATTTTATCGTCATCTACAAAAATTAACGCAAGACGGCTACCATGTTGTTTGGATAACCGACGCAAATACCTACCAGGCGAACATTGAGAAAGCAAAACAATGGGATGTTATTGTATTGCCTAACAGACGATGGCATTTGCCGCCATATCGGGGTAAAGGCTTGGCACAATATTACAGGTTCAATTACTATTATCGCAAATACCTTAAGCCCGTTATTAAAGCCGGGCCCGCTATTTTGCTAACTCATATCAGCGGTCAGTTTCTTGCTCCTTTTGCTGCATTTATAAAAAATAAAACTCAGATACCATTAATTAGCTTTTTTCATGACGATATTCTTGAGCTAAATTTTCATCGGAACACGAAATTGCTGATTAAAAATACCGAGAAAATTCTTGAGGCAAGTTCAGTTGTCTTAACCGTTTCAGATGCATATAAAAAAAATTGGCCAAAGTATGTCTCAAAATTTCGGCTTCATTATCCTTTACCGGAAGCTTATCATAAACATATTGAGACACAAAAAGAAACTACATTTACACTAGCTTACTCCGGTGCAATTTATGATGAAATTATACCTTGTTTTGAGCAATTGTTACAATACTTAAAAAGTACTAAATACCGATTGTTGATCATTGGCGATTTGGAAAAAACAAAACCGTTAAGCAAACTTTTTCCAGAAACATTGACTTGCCTCGAATTATTTGATACACCTAATCAAGCCTTAGATTTTTTAGTCAAAAATTGCGACGCGATGGTAATTCCATATCCAACAGAAATTAATTTGATGCCCTGGATTGCGACTTGTTATCCAAGTAAATTTCTTCAATATTGCCAGCTCAACCTACCCACAATTATTATTGCACCAATAGCATCAGCTATCGGAAAATGGTGTGTTGACCATGAATGGCAGCTTTATGCTACTGATTATAGACCCCAATCATTAAACAAGTTATTAAGTGCTTTAAATGCTGACAGTACAGCAATGCAAATTGCTAAATTAAAAACCGGAGATTTTAATCCGGAAAACATAACTGGTCAATTAGAAGATATTATACAGTACACCTTAGCACAGGCAAGAAAATGAAGGATATTAGCAAAATAAAAAAGGTTAATGGGGCTGGGTAAAATAATTTACAATATCTATTATCGGCCTTTAGCGGGCTTTAATCGTACTAAAAAGTTTGGAATAATAAACTTTTTAAGGATAGAATACGCCCGGCGGCAAATGGTTTCGGCAGCGTATGACCTGAAAGAAATAAATAAGCCTGACTTACCTGTTCACTCGGTCTATATTTTAACAGGCAAAAAATATTGGTACCAGACAGCCTTTTGCTTATATTCTTTACAAAAGGTCTCCGGCAATATCCAGTTTAACGCTACACTGGTAGACGACGGTAGTTTTGATGAGGCTTTAGTCAAACAGATTCGGTCTCAATTTCCAAGCATCAAAATACAGCGTGCTGACGAAACAGAAAGCCGTTTGCTACAGCACTTACCCGCAACACGCTATCCGGCATTACACAAAAAAAGAAAAAGCTACCCTCATATTCGTAAACTTATAGATGTGCATGCCGGTCAAACCGGGTGGAAAATGGTGATCGACTCGGACATGCTTTTTTTTAAAGAACCAAAATTGGTTGAGGACTGGCTAAAAAAACCAGCCACGCCATTCTTTTTACAGGATATTAATTATGCTTACTATTATACTACAGAGCTGATGGCAAACCTGACCGGAAAGCCGGTATCGCCAAACCTTAATGTGGGCATGATAGGGATTAAAAGCGAAAGTATTAATTGGGACAATGTAGAATCATGGATAGTGGATTTAGAAGCCCGTGAAGGAACAAATTACCTACTTGAACAAGCGCTAAGCGCCATGATCGTAGCCGGAGAGCAGGTGCTGGTATCTCCAAAAAATGATTATATAGTTTTGCCCAATGAAGAAGAAACCAAGTTTCCTCAGGCAGTACTTCACCATTATGTAGCTGAATCAAAGGAATGGTATTTTAAAAATGCCTGGCGGTTAATATTAAAGGATGAATAAAACACTATTAGTTTCGGTCATTATTCCGGTTTACAACAGCGAAAGTTTTGTTAAAGAAACTATTGATGCTGTTTTAAATCAAACCTATCCATTTTTAGAGATCATTTTGATTAATGACGGCTCTACCGATGGTAGCTTAAAACTAATAGAAAGTTATAAAGACAATAGTAAAGTAAAAATTATTAACCAGCCTAATAAAGGAGCTGCTGCTGCCAGGAATACAGGTTATAAAAATTCAAATGGCGTATATATTAAGTTTTTGGATGCTGATGATATTATTAACGCCGAGATGATTGCGGAGCAGGTAAAATTAGCTGGTGAAAATTCTAATGCTATAATTTCTTCAAAATGGGGCCGATTTTATAATAACGACCTAAATACTTTTAGTTTAAGCCCCGAAGAATGCTGGCAAAATATGCCGGCAATAGATTGGTTATGTTCATCATGGAAATACACCCGTTCCATGACGGTACCAGGACTTTTTTTAATACCACGCCAAATAGTAGAAAAGGCCGGATTATGGAATGAAAATTTGTCGCTGCTTGATGATACCGAATATTTCGCACGTACCATTCTGGCGGCTGAAAATGTGATATTCAGTGAAAATTCTACTTTATATTATCGTTCCGGGCTTCAGCATAGCCTGTCCGGTCGTCAAGATATGGTAGCATATCAATCTGCCTTTGAAGCATATAGCGGATTAATTAAGGCGCTATTGGCTGCACGTAATGATTACCACACCCAACAATTGGCGGCTAACATTTGGCAAATGTTTATTTATACTATTTATCCGGATGCTCCTGAACTTATTAGTCGTGCGCAAAAGGCCCTTACTGAGTTTCCACCACCCAACATTTCATTTCCTGCGGGCGGGTACACACGTTTTCTGAGTCATATCATCGGTTGGAAAGCCACGAAAGTGTTTAAATCATTTTTCGCAAAAAAAGGATGAAATTTAGATGGAAATAGCTGTTGACTTTCGTCATTAATTTGGTTGATGTAAATAATAACTTATACTTTCAGTAGCCAATGAGAATACTTTTATTAATGGACCCGTTCATCCCAATACCTCCAGAAAACTATGGTGGCATTGAACGTATAGTATATGATGTGGCTAATGAATATGTAAAAAATGGACATAGTGTAACAATTGTTGCCGGGCCAAATTCAAAATCGCCAGACAGGTTAATTACTTATGGAAAAAACGGGCCATTAAATCCTAATATAAATTTTAACAATCTTTGGTTGGTTTATAATATTCTAAAAAAGGAGATACCTAATCATGATGTCATCCATAATTTTGGCCGTTTAGCTTTTTTAGTACCGTTTTTTAAAAATAAGATACCTAAAGTCCAATCATACTTACGTGAGGTAAGCCGCTCAAATATTATATATGCTGATTTCTTAAACCCTATTAACTTAACGTACACAGCAGTTTCTGAATGTATTAAAAAAACCGGCGAAACCAATAAAAGCAAATGGAAAACTATTTACAATTGCGCTTCTATTGACCAGTTTACCTACAAAGCTGATACACCTGCGGATAGTTACTTATGCTTTGTAGGAAGATTTGAGCGGATTAAAGGCTTGCATAATGCTATTAAAGTGGCAAAATTAACCGGCAAAAAGTTGGTGATAGCCGGGTTTATTTCTCACATTCCCGCTGAAAAACTTTATTATGAAAATGAGATTAAACCTCATATTGATGGTGAGCAAATTAAATGGATTGGCCAAGTTAATAACGCCCAAAGAAATGAACTTTACCGCAATTCAATCGCCTTATTAACGCCGGTTGAATGGTTAGAACCGTTTCCGGTAATTATACCCGAATCATATGCATGTGGCACCCCTGTATTAGGTTTTAATATGGGCGGCATTCCCGAAGGGATAGACCATGGCGTTACAGGTTATATTAGCTCTACCGTAGAAGAAATGGCAGAGCAGGTATTTAAAATTGACCAATTAAGCAGGGCTGCTTGCAGGGCTAAGGCCGAAAATGAATACAGTGCAGAAAAAATAGCTAGTAATTATTTTAACTTATATCAGCCTAAAAAAGCTTTAAACACCTCATTAAAAATATTGCTGATAATGGATCCCGGCATACCTGTACCTCCACTGCTATATGGCGGACATGAGCGACTGGTACACCTATTTGCCAATGAATATGCACGGCTGGGCCATGAAGTAACTTTATTAGCCGGACCACAATCGTCATGCAATGGAACCACTGTAACCTACGGTATAAATGATCTTAACCGCTCAGAAAAACAACGCAATAAAGAACTTTTGTTTGTATGGAATTATCTGCGCACAAATCATAAAAATTTTGACCTTATACATAATTTCGGGCGCTTAATATACTTACTACCCATACTCAATACCTCTGTAAAAAAAATAATGACCTACGGCAGGCCGGTGGCGCATACGGGCATACGTATATTTAATTTGCTACCCAATAAAAATTTAATTTTTACAGCCTGTAGTAATTATTGCGTAGGCACAGGTAACGTAGCCGGTGAATGGCACACCGTATATAATACTATTGATTTTTCTACCTACGACCTGAATGAAACTATAGCCGGTGACGCACCGCTTATGTTTTTGGGGCGTTTAGATAAAATAAAAGGTGTTCATACAGCCATCCGGGTAGCAAAGGCTACTAAGCATAAACTGTTAATAGCCGGTAATATATCACATACGCCCGATAACTTGAGTTATTATAAAACCGAAATAGAACCATTGATAGACAATGACCAGATAATTTATTTAGGGCCAATAAACGATTCGGAAAAAAACAAGTACTTAAAACAAGTCAAAGCCTTACTATTTCCTATTGAATGGGATGAGCCTTTTGGCATTGTAATGATAGAGGCTATGGCCTGCGGTACACCTGTAATTGGTTTTAAACGCGGCTCTGTACCTGAAGTTATAGAGGATGGTGTTACTGGCTTTATTGTTGCTAATAAAGATGAGATGATAGAAAAGGTTGGGGAATTAAATACCATCAGCCGAAAGGTTTGCCGTGAAATTGCTGAAAGCAGGTTTAATTTAACTAAGATAGCCAAACAATATTTATCACTTTAATAAAGCTATATCAAAACATCTAATAAAAAAATAGTATTAATTACTTCTGGCCAGCCCGCATTGAATCCACGCCTGGTAAAAGAGGCCGACAGTTTAAGCGATGCAGGTTACGATGTAACTGTGCTATATGCTTACTGGAACAACTGGGGAACAAAATTTGACGACGAGCAATTGACTCATAAAAAATGGAAATCTATACGTGTGGGCGGAGACCCATCCAAACAACCTTCAACCTATTTTTTAAGTCGGATTTTGCATAAGGCTGCAATATCTATTTATAAAACAATAGGATTAAGTTTAGTGGCAAAAAATGCACTTACCCGCAGCACTCATTTTTTAATACAAGAAGCTAAAAAACATAAAGCTGATCTATACATCGGGCACAATTTAGGAGCCCTGCCGCCAGCAGTAATAGCTGCTAAAAAACACAAAGCCAAAAGTGGTTTTGATGCCGAGGACTTTCACCGGCAAGAAGTTAGTGATGATGTAAATTCAATACACTACAAAATTACCAAATACATTGAGGATAAATATTTGCCTCAAACAGATTATATGACGGCTTCAAGTCCGCTAATTAATGCTGCATATAAACAACTATATCCTAATAAGGATATTATTACCATACTTAATGTTTTCCCAAAAAGCAGTTTTGTTAGCTCAAAATCCATAAACCAAAAAGGACCAATTAAACTATTCTGGTTCTCACAAACTATTGGAAAAAAACGCGGTATAGAAACTATCATAAAAGGTTTACAAGCTTTAAATAGTAGTGAATTTGAATTACACTTAGTGGGTAATACCAATGAAAGTATAAAAAAAGAATTTGTTGATTTAGCTCAAAACATATCCAAATCGCTTGTTTTTCACTTGCCAATTGCTCCTGATAAACTAATTAGCTTTGCAAGCCAGTTTGATATTGGTATCGCATCAGAACAGCATATTCCCTTTAATAGGGATATTTGTTTAACTAATAAAGTATTTACATACCTGCAGGCAGGTTTAGCAGTTGTGGCAAGTAATACCACTGCTCAGAAATTTTTATTGAATGCACATAAAGAGATTGGGAAATTATACAAGGATGAACAATCATTGACTGATATACTACTACATTATAGTCTAAACAAAGATTCTCTTTTAAACACCCGCAAAGCATCGTTAAAACTTGGGCAGGAAAAATATAACTGGGAAAACGAAAGCAAAACCTTTTTGTCCCTCGTAAACAAAACTTTAAATAATTGAATAAAAAAGCGCTCATTATTTCGCCTTATTTCCCGCCTGTAAACGCGGCAGATATGCAGCGCATACGCATGAGCCTGCCTTACTTTGCGCATTATGGTTGGGATGTTGAAGTAGTAACAGTTGATGAAAAATATGCAGACCTGGCAAAAGATGACCTTTTAATGCAAAGTATACCAACAACTCTCAAAATACATAAAGTTGAAGCGCTTAATAAAAGCTGGACATCAAAAATAGGCCTGGGTAGCATAGCCTTACGGGCATTATGGTATTACCGCAAAAAGGTGAACCAATTATTAAAAGATGGGAACTTTGATTTGGTATATTTTTCAACTACACAATTCCCGGTTTGTATTTTAGGTGCTTATTGGAAGGCTAAATTTAAAGTGCCGTATGTTATTGATATGCAGGACCCCTGGCATACGGATTATTATGAAGATAAACCCAAACATCAGCGACCCCAAAAATATTGGTTATCCTATCATCTGAATAAATTTTTAGAGCCTATCGCGATGTCGAAAGTTGATGGATTGATAAGCGTATCTGATAGCTATATCCTCGATATTAAAAATAGATACCCTGAAATTAAAAATATACCTGCGGCCATTATAACCTTTGGGGCATTTGAGCTTGATATGAAAATAGCTGCCGATAATCAAAGTAATTTTTCGGCATTGCTTAACCCAGCATTTAAAAACATAGTATACGTGGGGCGTGGAGGGGCTGATATGCACAAAGCAATTACACCGCTGTTTAAAGCATTGTCAAAAGGATTGACAAACGAGCCGCAACTATTTAGCAACCTTAAAATTTATTTTATGGGAACCAGTTATGCACCTAATGGGCAGGGAGAGCCAACAATAATTCCGCTTGCAAAACAGTATAATATAGAAGATAACATTGTAGAAATAACAGACAGGATAAGTTATTACCACACGTTGAATACGTTGCTAAAAGCTGATGCCTTATTTATACCCGGCTCGGACGATCCTGCTTATACAGCATCTAAAATCTATCCTTATTTATTAACCAGGAAGCCTTTATTGGCCATATTTAACCAACAAAGCAGCGCATATAGTATTTTGAAAAATTGCAGCCAAAACTCGGTAATTTTAACTTTTGATGAAGAAGAAAGCAAGCCGGACCAAACTGTATATAACACACTGCATAGCTGGGCAAATAATGATTTTAAACCAATAAACCTTTTAGATGGATTTGAAAATTATACTGCTCAAAACCTAACTAAAAAACAAACCGAGCTGTTTAACTTAGCAATTGCTCACTTTAAAAATAACTAAAGCATTATGGGGAAATATATTCAATACGGCTGTGGTTTTTCGGCACCTGAGGGGTGGACAAATTATGATGCTTCTCCCACGCTTCGTTTTGAGCGGATGCCCGTTATAGGCAAAATATATACCCGCAACTCGCAAAGATTTCCCGAGAATGTTAAATATGGGAACATTGTTAAAGGCCTGCCTGAGCCACCCAATAGCTGCGATGGAGTATACTGCTCGCATATTTTGGAGCATTTAGCTTATAATGATTTTTTAAAAGCTATTAACAACACCCATTTAATATTAAAGCCGGGAGGGTTGTTTAGAGGGGTCGTGCCCGATTTAAAAACAGCCGCTTTAAATTATATTGAAAATTTTGAAAGCGACCCCGCGCCTGCAAATACTTTTATGCAAAGCACTATGCTGGGTATAGAAGACCGGGGCACCAGTTTGGTTGGCATGGCAAAAGGCATGTTCGGTAACTCTAAACACTTATGGATGTGGGATTATAAAACACTAAAACATGAGCTTGAAAAGGTAGGGTTTAAAAATGTTCGTCCATGTGTTATGGGCGATTCAGTTGACCCCAATTTTTCATTGGTAGAGGAAGAAAGCCGCTTTTATGGCGCCGCGGCATTTGAATGCACAAAGTAATGAAGCTGGCAATAATTACCACCCACCCCATTCAATACTACGCGCCCATTTTCAAACTGTTGCATGAGCGGCAAAAAATTGAGATCAAGGTTTTTTATACCTGGGGTAAAACCGCGCAAAACAAATACGATCCTGGTTTTGATAAAAACATTGACTGGGATATTCCCTTATTGGATGCCTACCCATTTGATTGGGCCGAAAATAAATCAACCAAACCCGGCTCGCATCATTTTAATGGTATTATAACCCCACAGCTCATTAACCAGGTTAAAAGCTATAACCCCAACGCGATATTAGTTATTGGCTGGGCATATCATAGTCATTTAAAGGTTATACGATACTTTAAAAATAAAATACCGATATATTTCAGGGGAGACTCTACCCTGTTAGATGAAAAGCATTCCTTAAAATCCGCTTTAAAAAGCCTTTTCTTAAAGTGGGTATATAGACATGTTGACCATGCTTTTTTCAACGGAATAAATAATAAAGCCTATTTTAAAAAATATGGTTTAAAGGACTATCAATTAAGTTTCGCCCCACATGCAGTTGATAACGAAAGATTTTCAGTACCACGGGTAGAAGAAGTTGAACAACTCAAACGAAATTTAGGCATACCACCAATAGCTACAATAATACTTTTTGCCGGCAAGCTGGAAGAAAAGAAGAACCCCTTTTTACTATTGGATGCCTTTATCAATATAAATGACCCCAACCTTCATTTAATATTTACGGGGAACGGCCAATTAGAAAGCGCTTTAAAACTTAAAGCCAGCGAACATACCAACATTCATTTTATTGATTTTCAAAACCAAAGTTATATGCCGGTAGTATACCAGGTCTGTCATCTGTTTTGTTTACCATCAAAAGGGCCGGGCGAAAGTTGGGGATTGGCAGTTAACGAAGCCATGGCATGCGGCAAAGCAGTACTGGTATCTGATAAATGCGGATGTGCCGTTGACTTGGTGAAGGCTAACAAAAATGGAGTTATATTTAAAAGTGAAAACATTTATGATTTAATCATCCAAATAAAAGGATTAACAAAAGACAAAAACACATTACTGCAATTAGGAAGTAATTCTTCAATGATTATTGAATCCTGGAACTTTTTAAATGTGGCAAAGGCAATAGAAAATAAACTATTACATGAAGCGGAAAGATCAAATTAAGTTAAACTTTACCCGCAATTGGGGCCTGCCGGGTAAAGAACGACTTTCTAATTTATTAAAACCTTCACCCGGCTTAAAAGAGGAGCTGAAAGATGGCATTGTATGGTTAAATAAAGAAGATATAGCCATATACACCACTGCCGATAATTATATTGAATGGAGTATTTTAAGTACCGGTACGTATGAGGACGAGATAGGCAAACTCATAAAGATATCATTAATAGAAGGAGATACAGCAATTGACATTGGTGGTAATATAGGCTTGCAAAGTTTGCGTATGTCGACTTGTGTAGGCCCAACCGGGAAAGTTTTTGCTTTTGAGCCGCTTAATTACCTGCAGGAAAAATTCAAAAAAAACATGGCCTTAAACAAGGCAGGAAATGTAACCTTATTCCCCTTTGCATTGTCCGATCAGCAAAATGAGCTTGAACTGGGTATCAATAAAAACCAATGGAACCAGGGAACATTTAGTTTAAATAGTAACGCCGCAGACAATGAAAAGCAGCGTATTGTTGTAAAAGTGGCTGATGATATGCCCGAAATACAATCGGCAAATAATATATCATTAATAAAAATTGATGTGGAAGGCTTTGAATATCACGTTTTAAAAGGGCTAAAACAAACGCTGCAAAAGCATAAGCCCCGTATAATTTTTGAGTATGATAGTAATTATTGGGCGCAAACCGGCCAAAGTATAACCGATTGCTATGTATTTTTACTTTCATTAAATTACGCGCTTTACCAGGTTAGCATAGTAAGCTGCCAATTAATAAATGGCCCTGACCAAATTGAAAGCGGAAATTTGTTTTGTATAGCTAATTAAATATTAAATTGCCCTTAAATAACATTATTCCATGAAAGAAAAACCGGCTGGGGTTTACATCATATTATTTTTACCCTGGTTGTTGGCGGTATTATTTAACCCATACCCGGTTACCTCCTATTTCATAGCGTGGTTAGGGTCATTTTATATTTTTTACCTAAGCTTAACCGGCACACTTAAACCACTACCTACAGACAGAAGAGTATCATCACAATTGATGAGACCCATATTTTTAGCGCAGATCATATTTGCGGGTTTTATGTGTATTACTTCAATATTTTATCTTTTTAACACATTAGGGTACGAAGATTTTAAAAAAATAAACGACTATTATTTAGTTGACCAGGAAAAACTAAAATACGTGGCACAGTGCCAGCGTTACTATTGTTTGGCGCATGCATCATTTGTGGCTGGTATACTACTTTTTATGCGGTACCCGGTTACGTCAAGGTACAGGGTTGATAGGGAAAAACTACCTAATTTGTTATTTGTATTTGCTATTATAACCTTACCTGTATCAGTAGCATTTAGATTTATACCCGGGCTGTCACAGTTTTATTATCAGTTAAGCTCATTAAGCTTTATAGCAGGTACTTTGGCTCTTGCATTCGCAATTCCGCTTCAAAAAATGACAAATACAGTCATTTGTCTTTTTTTATATTTTTTTAACTTTTCCCAGGCACTTGTATCGGGTTTTAAAGAACCCATAATCATAAGCGTATTAGTATTGGGTGTGTTTTTGTATCCTACTTATAAACGCGCCGTAACATTTACATTTATTCCGATGCTACTTGCCTTGTTTTTGTTGTTACCTACCTATAATAGGGTGTTTAGGCAAAGCAACTGGTCTGAAGGTGTTGATACTGACGAGGCTTCCAAAGTGGCCATTAAAGCCGCACTTGATGGTTCTGATGAAAGTAACTGGGAATTTTTTGTTTACCGGTTAAGTGAAATTGAAATGTTCACCTTGTTTGTAAAATCAACTCCTGATAAGATTGGATATTATGGACTAAAACTAGTGAAACAATCATTTATGGCTATTATCCCACGTGTATTTTGGCCGTCAAAACCTGTTACCGAAGAAATGATCATGGAACGTGTTTATGATGCCAATGTGATATATAGAGGTGCTAATGTATCTGCTAAACCTGCATTTGTTGTGGATGCTTATTTATCCGGTGGCTCGTTTGGCATATTTATAAGTTTGTTTTTATACGGTGCTATAGCCCAATTGATTTCAATTAAAGCCGAACAACTATTTGGTGGCTATACGTTAGGCACGGCTTTAATATTTACAGGCTTGTTTCAAATATTATGGCGCGGTTTAAGTTTTGAATTTTTAATAAACACCGTGTTTTGGAGTTACATAACAATGTTGGTGATATTCAAAATATTCAGATTATATAAAGTGCTGGAAGAGGTTTGAGAATTTTACAAATAAACGCTTCATACAAACCGGCTTTTATATATGGCGGGCCAACCATGTCAGTTTCCATGCTGTGCGAGCAATTGGCAAAAAAGCATATTGATGTAATGGTTTTTACCACTACCGCAAACGGAACGGATGAGTTGCCGGTAACAAATAACCCGGTTGATGTTGATGGCGTGCCGGTAATATATTTTAAACGTATTACAAAAGATCATACTCATTTTTCGCCAGAACTTTTATCCAAATTGTGGCATAATGTTAAACATTATGATGCGGTACACATACACGCCTGGTGGAATATGGTATCGGTATTATCCTGCTTAATTGCAATTATACGTGGTGTACCAGTAATTGTATCGCCACGGGGCACCTTGAGTCCCTACTCGTTTTTAAATAAAAACCGGGTTGTTAAAAAATTGATACATGAACTTTTGGGCAAGCCTCTTTTAGATAAATGCTACATACACGTTACATCGCAAAGAGAAAGTACGGCTATGAGTAATTTAGTACAGCCAAAAGGCATTTTTAATATTCCCAATTTTGTAAAGCTAGCTAATAAATCAGTTGCTGAAAAAATGCCCGGCGATCCTGTAAAACTTCTTTTCTTCTCCAGGATAGAAGAAAAAAAGGGGTTGGATATATTGCTTGATGCCTTAAATAAGGTTTCTGTTCCCTACCACTTAACTATAGCCGGTAATGGCGATGTTGAGTATATTGATAGTTTAAAACAATACGCAGTGGCAAAAGGCATTGATAAACATATTACCTGGGCCGGGTTTTTTAATGACGATAAGTTTGACCTGCTTTGTCAACACGACTTATTTATACTACCATCGCACGATGAAAACTTTGCTAATACCGTAATTGAGAGTTTAAGTGTAGGCACTGCGGTATTAATAAGCCAAAATGTGGGCTTGTATGATTATGTGCAGCAAAAAAAATTAGGCTGGATATGTGAAACCAATGCAACATCCATCAGCACCCATATCAATACAATTTGCAGCAATTATAGGGACGAGCTGTTGCGCATAAGGAAAGATGCACCTGCAATAATTTATAATGATTTTGATCCGGATAGCCTGGTTGAAAAATATTTAGATATGTATAAGCAAACTACAACCCCATGAGTGAGTATCAGGATTACGGCTATCATAATAATACTATGACCCATAATTTTACCTATGTGTTGGGTCCTTTGCTTAGCTTATTGGATAAAGGTAAAAATACCTGCATATTGGATGTAGGCTGTGGCAATGGCTATTTGGTTAATCATCTTATATCATTAGGATATAATGCCTATGGTACGGATGCTTCTGAAAAGGGAATAGCCATAGCCAAACAAACCAATCCCGACAGATTTTTTGTACAGGATCTATCCACCGATAAACTACCGGCAGAATTACAACACTTAAAATTTGATACTGTAATAGCTACCGAAGTAATTGAACACTTATATGATCCGGAAGACTTTATAATTTTTTGCAAACAGGCGCTTAATGGTAAAGGTGAAATAATACTCTCTACCCCCTACCATGGTTACTTAAAAAACCTGATGCTTAGCTTATTTAACAAATGGGATACGCACCTGGACCCATTTTGGGTTGGCGGGCATATAAAATTATGGTCAAAAGCTACATTAAGCAGGTTAGTTACTAAAAATGGCTTTACAAATGTTATTTTTAAAGGATGTGGCCGTATGCCTTACTTTTGGAAATCAATGATCATTAAAGCACGATTAATTTGAGCGCGCAGTTTTCATTTATTATACTGACTTATAATGAGGAAATGCACCTGCCAAGGTTGTTGCAATCCATCAGTGGCCTAAACGCGCCTATATTCATTTTAGATTCGGGCAGTACGGACCGTACCGTTGAAATTGGTGAAAGTTTTGGAGCGCTATTTTTACATAACAAGTTTGAAAACCATCCCAAACAATGGGATCATGCGCTTACAAACTTTCCTATCCAAACGCCCTGGGTTATTGGATTAGATGCCGACCAAATAGTAACCGATGAACTTAAAAACAAGTTATTGGCCTTTAGGGATGAAGAGCATAAAAACATCAACAGCATCTATTTTAATCGCAAAAACTTTTTTAAAGGCCGGTGGATAAAATACGGCGGATACTATCCTTTTTATATGCTCAAAATGTTTCGTTATGGTGTGGGCTACTCTGACATTAACGAAAACATGGACCACCGTTTTATTGCGCCGGGTGAAGCACTGATATGGAAAGACGGTATCATACTGGAAGAAAACTTAAAAGAAAACAATATCAGCTTTTGGATAGAAAAACATAACCGGTACAGCGACCTTGTAGCACACGAAGAGGTTGAACGTATGCAACAATTACGATCGCAGGCAATAAAACCGAGTTTTTGGGGTTCTCCAAATGAGCGCAAAGCTTGGTTTAAAAATATATGGTTTAAGTTACCACGATATGTGCGCCCACTGTTATACTTTACTTATCGTATGATATTTAAGCTGGGTATTTTAGATGGCCGTACCGGAGTGATTTTCCATTTTTTACAAGGCTTTTGGTTCAGGTTGATAGTGGACATTAAGATAGATGAGATCATCAAACAACAAAAAGATGCCCAAAAGCAAATATAACCCTATCCGCTTCGCGGTTGTTTTTGTAGTGTTGTTTGCCTGCTTTTATTATTTTCATATTTTTTACCTGGGAATTACCACTCCCGGCAACCAGTATAGTTCGTTTTTAGCTGAGAATTTAAATTATATACAATGGTTACGCTCAGGATTACTATTTATAAGCAAACATATATTGCTTGGCTTGGGCTATACCACCATTACTAACCATATAGACCTATTGGTGGCAGGGCGTGGCCATATAGCATTAGAATACTCGTGCCTGGGCATGGGTGTAATGAGCTTTTTAGCGGCGTTTACTATAGCTTACCCAAAACCTTTAAAACAAAAGGTGCTATTTTTAACTGCCGGGATCTTAATTATCCAGCTTTTAAATATCATTAGGTTTATAGTATTGGCTTTGTATTGGAAACCCAGCGAAAACCACTTGCTTGACCATCATACCATATTTAATGCCGTCATTTATACAATAATTATGGCAGGTTTGTATTTTTGGATAATGCGCGATTTAAAGCCTAATAAAACCCGATGAAACAAACCGATTTGGAAAGCTATAATAACTACCCCTACAATCCCGGTGGCAGCACCTTGAAGAGGATATTATGGCACTATGTAAACGCGGCTATTTTCAAGTCGAGCTTGTTCCCCGTTTATGGATTAAAAGTTGCTGTATTGCGCTTATTTGGCGCTAAAATTGGCAAACAGGTTGAGTTTAAACCCGGCGTAAATATTAAATATCCGTGGCACTTAAATATTGGCAACGAAGTTTGGATAGGCGAAAATGTTTGGCTGGATTGCCTGGTACCCATCAACATCGGTAACAATGTTTGTATATCGCAAGGCGCTATCATATTAACCGGCAGCCATAATTATAAAAAAACTTCGTTCGATTTAATTACCGGCAGCGTTGTAATAGAAGATGGTGCATGGATAGGTGCCGCAGCCATTGTTAATCAAGGAATTACCTTAGGCTCTCACGCGGTACTTACTACCGGATCAATAGCCACTAAAAACCTAGAGCCTTACAGTATTTACCAGGGTAACCCTGCTGTTAAAATTAGGGATAGGGTAATAGAATAATTATTTACGGAGTTGGTATCACTGACAATGGCGAGTAAAACTACGCCATATTTTTTAAATAATACTTTTCTATCAATGCCTTCCTGTTAATAATAGCAGGTATTAGCATCAGCAATTTTAGCATTGCACCTGCATAAGACTGAAAATATAAGTCGAAAACTATTCCAAAAAGGACTATACAAAAAAGTAGTACAAACCCAACTTCTTTGATCCGATTTTTAATTGTTGTGTTCATTAGTCGCTTTTTGGTTTGTAATTAAGATTATATATCTAAGTTACAGATTTTCTTTATACTTCAAAAAGTTCATTACTGCTTATTGATCTCCGCCCACAGTATATCCTTTAGCTCGGTAATATTTTTTTGAGCTACTGATGATATAAATATTGATGGGATATCAGCCGGTACTTCCTTTTTCATTTCGGCTATCAGTTCATCATCCAGCATATCGGCTTTGGTAATGGCCAATACACGCGGCTTGTGCATCAGTTCGGGGTTGTATTCGTTCAACTCTTTTAGCAATATCTCAAACTCTTCCTTTATAGTGCGTGAGGTATCAGCAGGCACCATAAACAACAATACCGAATTACGTTCGATATGCCTTAAAAAGCGTATACCTAATCCTTTACCTTGTGACGCACCCTCAATTATACCCGGGATATCAGCCATTACAAACGACTTGCTATCACGGTAAGACACTATACCCAGGTTAGGAACAAGCGTCGTAAAGGCATAATCAGCTATCTCCGGCTTAGCTGCCGATACTACCGATAACAGTGTAGACTTACCCGCGTTAGGGAATCCTACCAAACCCACATCAGCAAGCAGCTTTAACTCCAGTACATTCCAATCCTCTTTGCCCTCTTCGCCGGGTTGTGCAAAACGGGGGGTTTGCATAGTTGGCGTTTTAAAGTGCCAGTTACCCAAACCGCCACGCCCGCCGGGAGTTAATATTTTGGTTTCACCGTCGGTGTTGATCTCGAACAGTACTTCACCGGTTTCAGCATTTTTGGCTATGGTACCTAACGGTACTTCCAATATCTCATCGCGCCCGGTTTTGCCGGTACTGGTCGAGCTGCTGCCGGGATCGCCGTTGCCTGCTATGACGTGTTTACGAAATTTTAAGTGAAGCAGCGTCCACAATTGCGCGTTACCTTTTACAATAACATGCCCGCCGCGTCCACCATCACCGCCATCAGGGCCACCTGTTGCTGTGTGCTTATCACGATGTAAATGTGCAGACCCTGCCCCGCCTTTACCTGAACGACAGCATATCTTTACATAATCAACAAAATTGGAACCTTGAGACATCGCTTATTACATTATTATTCTTAAAAGATATAAAGTCCGGTAGTTATAAGCTTTATAGCTCATTACTGCCGGACTTTACAAAGGTAAACACCTTTCGGTTTACCTGTTTTATTTATTTTTCCAGGTACCGATAATCGAGCATATAGCGTCGAAAATTTCCTCTACAGAACCAATACCATTAATACTTTTAAACTTATTTTGTCCTTTATAAAAATCGGCTACAGGGGCAGTTTTATTATTATATTCTACTATACGCTTACGTATAACTTCAGGGTTGGCGTCATCAGGGCGGCCAGACTCTTTACCCCTTAATAATAACCTGCGCTCTAATTCATCATCGTTTACCTCCAAAGCTATCATGCCAGATATAGCAGATTGCTTACTTTCCAACAAATTATCTAAAGCTTCGGCTTGTGCTACTGTTCGCGGGAAACCATCAAAAATAAATCCTTTGGCATCTTTATTAGCATCCAGCTTATTGCTTATCATACCTATTACTACAGCATCAGGCACTAAAGTGCCTTCGTCCATTAGTTTTTTGGCTTCTAAACCCAGTGCGGTACCTTGTGAAATTTCGCCACGCAATAAATCGCCTGTGGAAAGGTGGATCAAACCGTATTTTTCAATAAGTTTTTGTGATTGTGTACCCTTGCCTGCGCCGGGAGGGCCAAATAGCACTAAGTTTAGCATAGCTTTTTCAAATTAAAAGCCTTTCGATATATAGGTGTATATACAGAAAGGCTTGAATTAAAGTGGTGCACTTGTAGGGATTCGAACCCCAAACCTTCTCATCCGTAGTGAGATGCTCTATCCAATTGAGCTACAAATGCATTTCCCGGTATTAAACTAATGCGTTTTTTAACGGACTGCAAAAATAGGATTTCTTTTCAATCTGCCCTAAAAAAAATGAAATTACCTCGTATTTTTTATAATTGCATTAATTATCAGGCAGATTATTTGCTTTTTATGCCTCTAATATTTAGCTGCAAGTCAATTATGCAACTATGTAAATTTAACCTTTTATGTTTAAAAGATTAGGTTATGGTGTATATCATAAATAATGTTAAAAAATGTTGATATAAGTGTTTTAATATTACACCAAAAACTATAACTTTGCGCCCTGAAATAGCGGATAACCAACGGGCTATCCATTTCAATAATAATCTTTAAAAAATTACCAGGTATATATGCCAAACATTGGAAAAATCTCAAGGATCATCGGTCCAGTAGTTGACGTTAGCTTTGCTGACAATGCCCAGCTTCCTAAAATTTTTAACGCTTTAGAAATTACTAAGGATAACGGCCAGAAAATTATTTTAGAGGTTCAGCAGCACTTAGGTGAAGACCGTGTGCGTGCCGTAGCCATGGACTCGACCGACGGATTATTGCGCGGTATGGATGTAGTTGATTTAGGGTCGGCTATTAAAATGCCGGTTGGCGACAACATTAAAGGACGTGTATTTAACGTAGTGGGCGATGCTATTGATGGTATTGCTAACTTAGATAAAAGCAACGGACGCCCTATCCACAATCTTCCTCCGCGTTTTGAAGACCTATCAACCGAGGCTGAGGTATTGTTTACAGGTATCAAAGTAATTGACCTATTGGAGCCATATTCAAAAGGTGGTAAAATTGGTTTGTTTGGTGGTGCCGGTGTTGGTAAAACGGTAT
>CAZTAU010000015.1:0-81060 GCA_964611565.1 uncultured Mucilaginibacter sp.
TTTATTTTAACCAATCGTCATTGCGAGGAACGAAGCAATCTCTGCATTTGCAAATCGAAACTGTAATGTTTGTTTTTAAACAACATTTATCTACGGGACTGTCCTACGTAGAGATTGCTTCGTTCCTCGCAATGACGCTCATTTTTATCTTTCCTCCAGATCAGCCGCCGCCGCTTCATCTAAAAACCATTGTACATCGCCGGTTATAGAATCTATTAATTGTGCTGGGTAGTTATCAATATTTTCTTCGTCTTCCATAATATGACGCACAGCTTCTGCTTTGCTTTCTCCATAAACTAAAAACGCAATGTGCCTCGCATCATTAATTAAAGGCGCATTCATGGTAATGCGGTAAACTTGTTTGTCTTGTAAATAATTAGCCTTTACAGATGGAGTAGTATCATGCAAAACTGCAGTATGCGGAAATAACGAAGCGGTATGTGCATCATCGCCTAAACCCAGTAATACCAGGTCAAAAGCTAATTCTTCATCATCAAAAAACTGTTCAATTTCTTCCCAGTACTTTTTAGCTGCTTCGTCAGGACTTAACAAAGTATCTACCGGGAAAATATTAGCGCGGTCAATTTCCAGCGTATCAAAAAACGATCTTTGAGCCATCAGGTAATTGCTTTCCGCATCGGTATGGGGTACGAAACGTTCATCACCAAAAAAGAAATAAACCTTTTCCCAGTTCACCTGGTCCTTAAAAGCAGGCGAGGCCAATAACTCATATAGTTTTTTTGGCGAACTACCGCCGGATAACGATACGGTGAATTTCCCGCGGGCTGTGATAGCCTCATTGGCTACTTCAACAAAATAGGCAGCTAAAGCGGTAAGCACCTCATCAGCGGTAGAAAATATATTTAATTGCATTGTATTAAACTAAAATTGTCATTTCGAGTATAGCGAGAAATCTATGAAGCGATTGGCTTGTGTATAGATTCTTCGCTATGCTCAGAATGACAAGTGGAAAAATTATTTCTTTTTCTTGTTATTAACCGGCAAAGTAAACCAATGATAACCATCGCGGGCAATTAATGCCTCTGCAATTTCCGGGCCCCATGAGTCTGCCGAATAATTAGGGAAATTCAGGCTCTTTTTAGCCTCCCAGGTGCTCAATATCGGCATGATCAGATCCCATGCTTCTTCTACCTGGTCGCCACGCATAAACAACGTTTGGTCGCCCATCATGGTATCCAGTAACAAGGTTTCATAAGCTTCAGGTGCTTCACTGGTATAGGTTCCTTTGTAGTCAAACACCATATCTACGGTATTTAATATCATATCAATACCCGGGCGTTTAGCCTGAACTTGCAAGCGGATGCTCATTTCGGGTTGTATGCTTATGATCAACCTGTTTTGCTGCCAGCTTTCGGTTGCTTCTTTAGGAAAAACCAAATGCGGTACATCTCTAAACTGTATAGTTATAGTAGATGCTGACTGATGCATACGTTTACCTGTACGTACATAAAAAGGTACGCCGTGCCAGCGCCAGTTATCCACAAAGAATTTTATAGCGGCAAAAGTTTCGGTATTTGAATCAGGGTTAACATTGCTTTCCTGGCGATAGCCCGGCACTTCCTGTCCTTCAATCCATCCTGATCCATACTGGCCGCGTACTGCCGATGTACGCACATCATCAGGCGTGAATTTACGCATGGCTCTTAAAACATCAACTTTACGGTCGCGCACCTCGTCAGCGCTAAAGCTGATAGGTGTTTCCATAGCGATAAAGCATAGTAATTGCAACAGGTGATTTTGTATCATATCACGCAACGCGCCCGATCCTTCGTAATAAGGCCCGCGATCCTGTACACCTAATTGTTCGGTTACAGATATCTGTACGTGCTCAATATAATTACGGTTCCAAATTGGTTCCAAAATGGAGTTGGCAAAGCGGAACGCCATTATATTTTGAACCGTTTCTTTACCTAAATAATGGTCAATTCGGTATATCTGTTTCTCATCAAAAATACCTGCTAATAATTTATTCAGTTCTTTAGCAGATTCCAGGTCATGGCCAAAAGGTTTTTCTATTACTATCCTGGCTTTTTCCGGATCTTCGGCTAATTTGGCTTTTGAAATGTTAGATGCTATAATAGGGAAAAACTCAGGGGCTACTGCCAGGTAATAAATTACGTTTGCTTTAGCTTTCCACTCGGTATTATGGGCGTCTATACGTTTGCCAAACTCTTTATAGGTCTCCGCATCTTTAGCGTCAGATACCTGGTAATATATATTTTTAGAGAAGTCTTCCCATTTAGCTTTAGTGGTTTTTCCGCTACGCGAAAACTGGTTAATACCTTCTAATAAATTAGCTCTGAACTGTTCATCCGTTAGTTTGGTACGGCCCGTACCAATAATAGAGAACTGCTTTGGCAACCAACCATCTAAATATAAGTTATAAAGCGCAGGGGCAAGTTTGCGCGCATTAAGATCGCCGGTACCTCCGAAGATGATAAATATAGTAGGATCTGAAGTTATTTTTGAGGGCATGATATTGCTGGTTTCTGTTTGTTAATTTTTAGGCACCCATTGGGTATGGAAAATTCCTTCTTTGCCAATTAATTCATAAGTATGCGCGCCAAAATAATCGCGCTGCGCTTGTATCAGGTTTGAAGGCATTCTGCCGCTACGGAAAGCATCAAAGTAACTTAATGAAGCTGTGTAGCATGGGGCGGCTATGCCGGCTGCGGTAATGGCGGATACCACTGTACGCGCACCACCAACAGCGCTTTTAACTTCGTTAGCTACACCATTATCTAACAGTAAATGCTCTAAAGCCGGATTAGCGCTAAAAGCTTTATAAATATCTTGCAGGAATAATGAACGGATAATACAACCACCTCTCCATATTTTAGCTATCTCGGCTAGGTTCAATCCATAATTAAACTCGGCAGATGCACGGGTTAACATATGAATACCTTGCGCGTAGCTAATGATCATGTTAAAATAGAACGCATTTTCTAAAGCGGCTATAAATTCTTCTTTGTTAACATTCAATTTTGAATCTACACCTCCATAAATACCTTCGGCCTTAACACGCAGGTCTTTATATTTTGACAGATCGCGCATAGCAACTGATGAATCTACCGTTGGTATTGGTGCCTGCAAGTCCATAGCCACTTGTGATGTCCATTTACCGGTACCTTTTGCGCGGGCTTCATCTTTGATGTCATCTAATAATAAATGATCTGCCCCCGGTGCTTTATATCTGAATATATCGCGGGTAACCTCCATCAGGAACGATTTTAAACGACCATCGTTCCACTCGGTAAATATTTTGCCAATAGCTTCGTTATCTAAGCCCAAACCTTTTTTAAGTATCTCATAAGTTTCGGCTAATAACTGCATTACGCCGTACTCGATACCATTATGCACCATCTTCACAAAGTTTCCTGCCGAGCCGGTACCGCAATAGGTAACACAGGGCTCGCCATCAACTTTAGCTGCTATAGCCTCAAATATAGGCTTTACTACATTGTATGCTTCTTTATCGCCACCCGGCATCATGCTGGGGCCACGGCGCGCACCTTCTTCACCGCCAGATACACCCATCCCAAAGAAGTGGATGCCTTTGCTATTTAGATAGTCGAAACGACGATTAGTGTCAGTATAAAAAGTGTTACCACCATCAATAATAAGATCGCCCTTGTCAATTAATGGCAATAATTCTTCAATAACATCATCAACAATTTTACCAGCAGGTACCAACATCATAATGGCACGAGGGGTATTAAGGCTGGCTACAAATTCTTTGATATCGCTAAAGCCTTTAAGGTTTCCGTTTGCGCTTTCCTGCTCTAATGCCTGACCTTTGCTGGCATCTTTATCAAATCCGGCACCTTTTACGCCATGGTCGCCCATGTTTAATAAAAGGCTGCGGCCCATTACGCCAAGGCCTATCATGCCGAAATCATATTTTGATGTGCTCATATTATTTGTTGTGATTTTCTTCTTTAAGTTTTTCCAATATTTCTTTGGTCGATGCCAGATCGGTATGTTGAAATGCCCTGATGCCCAATTTTTTGGCAGCATTTACAAACATTATCCGGTCATCAAAATAAACGCATTGTTGCGGGCTAACCTGGGCAATACCCATAGCCAGTTTAAAAATACCCGGGTCGGGTTTACGCATTTTTACTTCGCATGATGACACAAAGGCATCAAAAAATTCATGCAGTTTAAATTTTTGAACGCGATAATCGTTCAGTTCCTTCCCCTCATTATTAATAGATATAATGCGGAAGCCACAATCTTTTTTCCATTGTTTAAGCCACTCTAATGTATCGGGCAGCTCAACAGATCGGGAATAGATAAATTGTTTAAAATCCTCGCGAGTAAAATCGCGAGGATAATTAAATATTACGGTGTCTAGATATTCATCCAGTGTAATGGCGCCAATTTCATATACGTTGAATATGAAATTGTGCAGCGCATTTACTTCTTCATAGTCAAGGCCAAATTTTTCAGTCGCCAGTTTACGCGACTCTTGCCCCCAGCCGTTGCTTAATACAACGCCGCCTATGTCAAAAAAAAGTATTTTAAGGTCGTTGATTTTCATCAGGTACGAGCTTATTTTACTTTAGCAGCTTGATCTTCTATAGATTTTAACAATTTTTCAAACGGCTTATTAAATTTGTCAATACCCTCATCCTCTAAAGTTTGAGTGATCTCGTCCATATTAATGCCGGCTGCTTTTACTCTGTTTAAAATTTCGGTAGCCTGATCTAAACCTTGCTCTAAAGTATTTGCTGCAACGCCATGATCGCGGAATGCTTCGATAGTTTCTAAAGGAACGGTATCAACAGTATCCGGGCCAATTAATGCCTCAACATATTTAGTGTCTTTAAATGCAGGGTTTTTGCTGCTGGTACTTGCCCATAACAAACGTTGTGGCTGCGCACCTTTTGCTGCTAATTTTTCCCAACGCTCGCCGCTAAATACTTCTTTGTAAATTTCATAAGCTTTTTTAGCCGACGCGATAGCAACCTCGCCTTTTAATTCGCCCAAGCCTTTTTCGTCCAATAATGGATCAACAATAACATCAATGCGGCTTAAAAAGAAGCTGGCTACTGATGATATATGGCCAATTTCGTGTCCTGCAGCTAAGTGGTCTTCTAAACCTGCAATGTATGCTTCAGCCACTGCTCTGTAACGGTCTAAACCGAACAATAAGGTTACATTGATATTAATACCTTGTGCAATTGACTGACGGATGGCAGATAAACCCGGTTGTGTACCAGGAATTTTGATCATTACGTTTTTGCGGTCAACCTGTTTCCACAATTTTTTTGCTTGCTCAAAGGTGCCTTCAGTATCTAATGCTAAAAACGGAGACACTTCTAAACTTACATAACCATCCATTTTATCTTCTGCATGTACGCCTTTAAACAGGTCGGCTGCCGCTTGGATATCTTTAATAGCTAAACCAAAAAATAACTCTTCGGTTGTGCCGGCGCTTTCGCTTAAAGTGCGGATGTCAGCATCATAATCTGAACTGCTGGTAATTGCTTTTTCAAAAATAGCAGGGTTTGAGGTTACACCTCTTACACCATCAACATCAATAAGGCTTTTTAATTTGCCATTGTTAATGATGGCACGATCAATAAAATCAAGCCAAATGCTTTGGCCGAAACTATGTATTTGCTTTACGTTATTCATTATATTTTGATTGAATTAATTAACTTTTTAAAATTTCTATAAAATGCGACAATAAGCGTACCACCTATGGTCATATTACTTTACTATTTTGGCGGCAACATTTCGTCAGTACAGCCGTTCCATTTACAAAAAAATAGAACACTTAACTAAGCTACCAATAACTCTATCTTATACCCGATAAACAAGCCACTTTCAATAACGCCGGTAATGACCTTTATTTTCAGCTCCATGTCATCTTTAATATCATCAAAACGGGCATCTAGCACCAGGTTGCCATTTTCGGTAATTACCGGGCCGTCTTTGCCTTTTGCCGGTCTTATGGTCAGGCTATTTGCTCCCAGTGCTTTTAGTTGTTCTTCCACATGTAATAATGCAGCGGGAAAAACCTCTATGGGTACCGGGAAGTTGGCACCTAACTTTTTAACCAGTTTGCTTTCGTCAACAATAATATAATTAACCGGGCTGCAGCTCATTAAAAGCTTCTCTTTAAACATAGCGCCGCCACGACCTTTTATTAAACTTTTATTCGGGTCCACCTCATCAGCGCCATCAAAATACCAGTCGGGCCGGTATTCCGTAAGGCTGGTTAGGGGTACACCCAATTTACTGCAAAACATACCAATCTCAATTGAAGTTGGTATGGCTTTGATGTTCAGTTTTTCAGCTTTTATTCTTTCGGCAATAGCTATCAACGCCATAAATGATGTTGAGCCAGATCCTACACCTATCACATCGCCATCTTTCACCTTCTCAGCAATCTTTTCGGCTACTTTTTGTTTAGCTTCTTTATTGCTGATAGTGTCGCCCCATTCCAGATTTTTGATGAGATCACTTTGCCAGTTCATTATTGTGAGTTTTAATAGGGAGTAGTGAATAGACAAACTAATCTCTATTCACTACTCACCAATCACTATAAAAGCGCTTTCGCTTTTTTAACTACATTATCAACGGTAAAGCCGAAGTATTTATACAATTCGTCTGCCGGAGCTGATTCACCAAATGTTTCCATAGCTAATATGTCGCCTTCATCGGTCACATATTTATGCCATCCCAGCGGTGAAGCCATTTCAACCGCTAAGCGTTTTTTAACCGCTTTAGGCAATACAGACTCTTTGTAAGCCGCATCTTGTTTTTCAAATAACTCCCACGATGGCATACTTACCACACGGGTTGAAATACCTTCAGCTTCTAACTTAGCTTGTGCATCCATTACTAAAGCAACTTCAGATCCGGTTGCGATTAATATTACCTGTGGTGCTTTTGAACCTTCAGATAAAATATAAGCACCTTTTTCTAACTGGCTTGCTTTACCATATTTATCCTGATCAAGGATAGGTAATCCCTGGCGGGTAAATACCAATACAGTTGGGCCATCTTTTTTCTCGATAGCTACGCGCCATGCATGTGCAGTTTCGTTAGCATCAGCCGGTCTAATCACAGTAATGTTTGGTATAGAGCGTAATGATATTAACTGCTCAATAGGCTGGTGGGTTGTACCATCCTCGCCCAAACCAATACTATCATGTGTATAAACAAATATCGGAGCAATCTTCATAATAGCTGCCAAACGAATTGGCGGGCGCATATATTCAGAGAACATCAGGAAGGTAGCACCAAAAGGGATAATACCTTTAGTTAATGACATACCTACTAACGCCGAACCCATTGCATGCTCACGGATACCGAAGTGGAAGTTGCGGCCTGTACGGTCCTCAGAAGTAAATGAAGTTGATTCTTTAAGCGTGGTTTCAGTAGATGGAGCTAAATCTGCCGCGCCACCAATTAAATGTGGCAAGCTGCCTGCAATAGCATTTAATACTTTACCTGATGCCTGGCGGGTTGCCATTTTAGGATCAGATCCTTTAAATGTAGGTAATTTATCTTTCCAGCCTTCCGGTAATTTACCTGCAACGGCAGCTTCGTACTCGGCAGCTAATTCAGGGAATTTGGCTTTGTATTCGTTAAACAGATCGTTCCATTTCTTTTCAGTTTGAATACCACGTGCACCAACTTTTTTGTAGTACTCGGCAACTTCAGCAGGTATGTTGAATGATTTTTCAGGATCGAAACCGAAAAATTCTTTAACCAATTTAATTTCATCAGCACCTAGTGGCGATCCGTGTGAACCTGCAGTGCCTGATTTATTCGGGCTACCATAAGCAATTAACGAACGAACACGAATTAATGATGGTTTTTGAGTTTCGGCCTTAGCATTAGTAATAGCTAATTGTAAAGCGTGAATATCATTAGCATCATCAACAAACTGTACGTGCCAGCCGTATGATCTGAAACGGGCATCAACATCTTCATTAAATGCGATGTCGGTACTTCCTTCAATTGATATTTTATTATCATCATATAAGTAGATGATATTACCTAACTCCAGGTGACCTGCTAATGATGCGGCCTCAGAAGTTACACCTTCCATTAAATCACCATCACTGCAAATTGCATAAACATGATAATCAAATAATTTAAAGCCTGGCTTGTTGTAACGTGCAGCTAAATGTTTTTGGCCAATAGCAAAACCTACACCGTTTGCAAAACCTTGTCCAAGCGGACCGGTAGTAACATCAACACCCGGAGCCAAACCATATTCAGGGTGGCCGGCAGTTTTGCTGTGCAGCTGACGGAAGTTTTTAATATCATCTAATGATAGGTCGTAACCTAAAAGATGTAAAAAACTGTATTGTAATATACAGGCGTGTCCGGCAGATAAGATAAATCTATCGCGGTTGGCCCAATCAGGGTTTTGTGGGTTGTAGTTTAAAAATTCTTTCCAAAGTACGTGACCTACCGGCGCTAGTGCCATAGCGGTACCTGGGTGACCAGAATTAGCTTTTTGTACAGCGTCTGCAGATAAAATGCGGACCGTATCAATGCTTAACTCTTCGATGCTTTTTGTAGTTGCCATTTTTTATTGAATTATAATAGTTTTTGGTGATTTACTTTTTTTAGATGCCGGTAATATTACAGGCTGTTGTTCTTTATCAGTTACCCATAATCTTGCGCCACCTTTTATGCCGTCTTCATTGGTAATGATCTTTATGTTTTTATCCAGTTTAAAATTTATTTTGCGTGAGTTGCCCCCGCCTATATATAAGGTATCGTAATTGAAAACTGTTTTTAATACTTTAATAATATATTTTAAACGCTTGTTCCATTTTTGATCGCCTAACTTATCTAAAGCCTTATCGCCAATGTATTCATCATACGTAGCTTTTTTTGTTAGGGGGTGATGGGCCATCTCCAAATGTGGTAATAAGCTGCCATCCAATAACAAAGCCGAACCGAAACCGGTACCTAAAGTAAGCACAAGTTCCAATCCCTTGCCGGTTACTACGCCCAGGCCCTGCATATCTGCATCATTAACTACTTTGGCAGGTTTGCCTAATACATCGCCCAATTTTTTGCTCAGATCAAAATCGGCCCAGTGTTTGGCGGCTAAATTTGGCGCTGTTTTAACTATGCCATTTTTAACATAGCCCGGGAAACCAACAGATATATGATCGTATTCAGGAAAATCTTTAACCAAAGTTTGTATAGTAATAATTACATTATAAGGAGTAGCAGGTAATGGGGTATCTACCTTTTTATAATCCATTTGCAGTTGGCCTTTACTATTTAAAATAGTTGCTTTAACGTGCGAGCCCCCGATATCAATGGAAAGGATAAATAAGGATGAGGTGGCTTTTTTCATGGTTTTTGTTACAATGTGCAAGTTAGGCCTTTTTTTGTTTTCCGCAATCGATTTCCTATAAGTTTCAATTAATTTAAAAATGCCAATTTTATTTTAATTGTTTGTTAGGATAAAGTAGTTAATAAATTAAATTATAGAGGTCTTTTGAACATCTAAGCGGAACAAAAGTAACCTATATTTTAAATAATAATAATAATATTGTGTTATTTCTACACTATCTTAAGTAGTAATTGTATTTAAATAACTAAAAATCAGTGCAATAAGCGATTATTTTTTTATAAAACCATAAAAAAATAAAATTTAGAAAAACCAATAATTTATGATTTACAATATAAAAACGCCTGTTTTTGATAAAAACCCATGTAATTATTGCCTAAATAGGCCTTATTTTTGCTGAAGATTGGCAATTTCCTTAAAATCGTCATGCAATTTGGTGCTTAAACTCTCAAAAATTGCAAAGTACTTGCTGTAAATTTCATGATTTTGCAAATTTGGCTGATAGGCCTTAGTTAAATCCACACTATGTGCCGCGTCATCTATGTTTTTGTATATGCCCATCTCAATTGCGCTTAATAAAAATGTGCCCAAAGCAATCGTATCTTCATTTTGACTAATATGTACAGGCTTATTATAAATATCGGCTATCATTTGCGCGCAAAAAGGTATAACCGCAAAACTTCCGTTTATAGATAAGCTGTTAATAGTGCGATGTTCTTGTAAGGTTTTTCCAATACTATAAATCTCATATAAAATGCCCTCCAGTGTAGCACGCAGCATATGTTTTTGCTCATGCTTAATGTTTAAGCCAAAGTAAGCCCCCCGGGCGCTGGCATTCCATATAGGTGCACGTTCGCCCAACAAGTAAGGTAAAAACAAAAGTCCTTCGGCACCCGGAGGTACTTTAGCGGCTTCGCTTATTAGCTTGTCCATGCTATGCTCCATATCAAAGGCCTTTTTAAAATCGCCAAACTGGTTGGCAAACCATTCAAAAATAACACCGCCATTATTGGTTGGCCCTCCGGAAATAAAATACTCCTTAGTTAATATGTAATTAAAGAACCGTTGTTTGTCATCCTGCAAAACTTTTTTACCCATTATGCGCACTGCGCCGCTATCTTCAATTGTTATGGTAGCTTTTCCTTCTTCCCAAACACCAGCGCCTAATGTAGCCATGCACCCATCGCTTGAGCCAATTATTATTTTTGTACTTGCTGATAGGCCTAATGAGTTTTGATAGGCTTTGCGTAGTTTAATGTCTGAATAAAAAACAGGTACAAGTTTTGGTAATTTGTCTTCTGTGATACCTGCATAAGCCAATGCTTCAGGCTCCCAGTTAAGGGTATGTATATTTAATAAACCCGTGGCCGATGCCAGACTATAATCCATCAGGCACTCGCCGGTAAGCTGTTGTATGATATAGCTTTTTATAGATAAAAATTTATCAGTTTGCTTAAAACGCTCCCGGTCATTGTTTTTTAACCAGGCTATTTTAATTAATGGCGACATGGGATGGATAGGGGTGCCGGTTGCCTGGTATAATTTTTTACCTAACGGGGAAGAGTTTAGGTTTTGTGCCTCATTTTTTCCGCGGTTGTCTGCCCAGGTAATGGAGTAGCCAAGTGGTACGCCGTTTTCATCAATAGATAATAAACTATGCATAGATGAACTGAACGAAACGCATACCACCTTATATCCTTGCGGATAAACCTTGTCATTCAGCAGGTTTTTTAAAACGTATAACATAGTGATGAACATTTGCTCGGGATCCTGCTCACTATGGTCGGGTTGTGTATGAAAGGTAGGATAAGAGCCTTTTGCCGATCCTATTACAGTGCCTTTACGATCAAATGCTACTACCCTGGTGGCGTTTGTTCCTAATTCAATTGTTATTACACATTCCATTTTATTGTTATTTAGATTTGGGAATATTAAATTTTCTAAACTCTCTTGGTGTATAACCTGTAAGTTTCCTGAACGTAGTTGAAAAATGCTGCGATGAGTAAAAACCGGTATTTAAAGCAATATCAGTTACATTTACATCGGGCTTTTTTAATAGTTTAATAGCTTCAGATATACGTATATTGATCAAATAGTTAAAGGGTGAAAAGCCGGTATAGCTTTTTGCTTTTTCGGTAAAGGCGGTAGTGCCTAAACCAACCAGAGCCGCCATCTCCTCCACCGTCCATTGGTGGGCCAGGTTTTGCCTAAGCATTTGTTCCAGTTTTAAAAATGTTTGCGGGAAATCACGAAACGAATTGTTTTGTCGCGTTAGTTGTCGGGTTATAAGTATAAGTAACTCGTCTATTAGTTGGTTTACGCGGGTGCGATAGCCTATTTCCTGGTTATGAATCTCAGCTTCCAATTGTTGTAATATGTCAGCAGCATCCTTAACTTTTAGTAATACCAACGCATCATTCAATAGCAAAATTTTGCCTACGGTAAGCGCATCTGTTTTTGACAAACCGCTCCATTTCCCGGGCACCAACTTGCCTGTAGTGTCTAATTTATCCGGATGGATATGGATCCAGCAAAGAGTGCCTATATCTAAAAATGAATTTTGACCGCAAAGCTCCTGTCCGGGCAATACAATTGCCAGATCTCCGGGATAAAGGGTAAAAGGCTGTTTATTAATTAACCAATCAAACTTGCCCTCAATAATATAATATATACGCAGGTCATCAGTTACGGCGGTATCTAATGAGTTAAGCTGTATGGTATTATTTTTTTTTAATGCAAACTCCACAACATGCGGAAACGCCTCTAGTTCTTTTGAATTTGGTTGTTGTAATACAAACTGGTTCATTTAGGCGTCAGGGGTTTACTTAGTTACAGGTAATTTTTTATAAAATTACCCGGATTGTAAATGTATAAAAAATGAAATTCATCATTTGTATAAAATTCATCGCTGACTTTTATTGGTAGTTTATACATTTTTTGGCGGGTTTATTTGTATCAGCCTAAAGCACCGGTTATATAAGGACTTATATTAAATTTTTACACTAACTATAATCAAATAAGCCCTATATTGAACCCGAATTTTACGCCTAATAAAAAAATGAAAATTTATAACACTAAAAAGGGCATCGTTATTGATGATAACGGACAGCTATTTCTATCAAAGCAAACAAATTGGGATGCATTTGTAAACAGGCAGGGGCTTTATGCCGCCGTTAGCCAGGAACTTAAAAATTTACAGCCAGACGCTGGTTTGGCAAGTGCTATCAGCAATGAATTGCTTAAGCCTATTGCTAACCAAGAGGTTTGGGCATCAGGTGTAACTTACTATCGCAGCCGCTCAGCGCGTATTGAAGAATCAAAAGATGCCGGAGGTGGTACTTTTTATGATAGAGTATACAATGCAGAGCGTCCTGAGTTATTTTTTAAAGCTCCGGCTTACCGTACAGTAGGTTCGGGTGCTGATGTACGTATACGTAAAGATTCAAAATGGAATGTTCCTGAGCCGGAATTGACATTGTTTGTTTGTTCTGCAGGTACAATTGAAGGTTATACTTGTGGTAATGATATGTCATCACGTGATATTGAGGGCGAAAATCCTTTATATCTGCCACAGGCAAAATCATATAATGGCGCATGTGCTATTGGCCCATGTTTATTGGTTAGCGAATCGCCAATAAAACCTACATCAACTATCGGTATCGAAATAGTAAGAAACGGTTCGGCTGTTTTTGCTGAAGAGATATCTATCGACCAAATGAAAAGGAAACATGGTGAATTGGTAGATTACTTAACCAAAGAACTTGATTTTGAATTCGGCGCATTTTTAATGACAGGTACGGGTATTATCCCTGCAGATGAATTCACTCTGGCCATTGGTGATGTAGTTAAAATAACAATTGAAGGTATTGGTACACTTGAAAATACAGTAACGTCATGATAGAAGGAAAACAAATTATAGGGTTCGAGGAGTCTGGCGAAGGTACAGATAAAGTAAAATCAATCAACCCGGCAACAGGTGAAACATTAGGTTTATTTAATAAAGCTACTACTGCCGAAATTGAAAGAGCGGTTGCTAAAGCAGCGGCAGCTTTTCAAGTATATCGTAAAAAATCAGGTAAAGAAAAGGCAGCGTTTTTAGAAGCAGCCGCTGACGAGATTGTTGCGTTAGGCGATGATTTAGTAAGCATTTGCTGTGCAGAATCTGGCTTGCCTCAAGGTCGTATCCAAGGCGAAGTTGGCCGTACAGCTGGTCAGTTACGTTTATTCGCTTCTTTATTAAAAGATGGTTCATGGGTTGATGCACGTATTGATACAGCTATCCCTGATCGTACACCTCTGCCAAAACCAGATATCCGTTATATGCAAATGGGTTTAGGTCCGGTTGTAGTGTTTGGTGCAAGTAACTTCCCGTTAGCGTTTTCTGCAGCAGGTGGCGATACCGCATCTGCATTAGCAGCAGGTTGCCCGGTAATTGTAAAAGCGCACTCCGCACATCCTGCAACAAGTAATTTAGTAGGTAAAGCAGTAATAAAAGCGGCAAAAGCAACAGGTATGCCTGATGGGGTTTACTCTGTAGTATATGGCGATGGATCAACAGTAGGTACACAATTAGTTAAACATCCTGAAGTTAAAGCCGTTGGTTTTACAGGATCATATGGTGGTGGTAAAGCATTATTTGATGCAGCGGCGGCAAGGCCTCAACCAATACCTGTTTATGCCGAAATGGGAAGCACCAACCCGGTATTTATTTTGCCTGAAACTGCAAAAAATCAGGCAGAAGCTTTCGCAAAAGGATTTTCAGGATCAGTTACTTTAGGTGTTGGCCAGTTTTGTACCAACCCGGGTATGCTTATTTATGAAAGTGGCGAAGATGGTAAGCAATTAACGAGTAAATTGGAAGAGCATTTTGCACAAACCAATGGCGGTGTTATGTTGGCCAGCAATATCTACAAATCATACAATGATGGTGTTGCCAAGCATTTAGCAACTAATGGTGTTGAAACTTTAGCAAAAGGCGTACAGTCTGAGGCTTTAAATACGGCATCGCCAATATTATTTAAAACAAACAGCCAGGTATTAGGCGAGCATCCTGACCTGTCTGAAGAAATATTTGGCCCAACCAGCTTAGTGGTTGAAGCTCAATCAAAAGAAGATATCTTAAACATAGCACGTAATCTTACCGGCCACTTAACAGCTACCGTACATGGTACCGAAAAGGACCTGACAGATTACAAAGATTTGTTAGATATTTTAGAGCAAAAAGTAGGTCGCGTTATTATTAACGGTTTCCCTACAGGTGTTGAGGTTTGTAGCTCAATGGTACACGGCGGTCCATTCCCGTCAACTTCTGATGTACGTAGTACTTCGGTAGGTACAGCAGCTATCTTCAGGTTTACCCGCCCAATATCATATCAAGGTATGCCGCAATCACTTTTGCCTGATGAGTTGAAAAACTCAAATCCATTAGGCATTTGGAGATTGGTAAATAACAATTTAACAAAAGATACAATATAATACCAGGGGGTGGAGGATGTTAAATCCTTCATCCCTTTTTTAATGATCATTACAATAGAAAATAAAATGGGAGAGTTTCGCAGCGCAGATTGGTTCGGTACAAAGGATAAAATGGGTTTCCTTTACCGCAGTTGGATGAAAAATCAGGGTATGCCCGAGGATATGTTTGATGGGCGCCCAGTAATAGGTATATGTAACACCTACTCTGAACTTACCCCTTGTAACGCCCACCTGCGCGATATTGCAGAGAGCGTGCGCCGTGGTGTGTTAGAGGCTGGTGGGTTTCCGGTTGAGTTCCCTATCATGTCGTTAGGTGAAACCTTGTTAAAACCTACCGCCATGCTTTTCCGCAACCTGGCGAGCATGGATGCTGAAGAATCTATACGTGGTAATCCTATTGACGGCGTTGTGCTGTTAACCGGTTGCGATAAAACTACCCCATCAACCTTAATGGGTGCTGCCAGTGTTGATCTGCCTACACTTGTTGTACAGGGCGGCCCAATGCTTAACGGCAAGTTTAAGGGCGAGGATATTGGCTCAGGCACTGCCTTATGGAAATTTAATGATAAGTTGAAAACCGGCGAAATGACCTATGACGAGTTTGCCGAGGCAGAAAGCTGCCAGTCGCGCAGCCCCGGCCATTGTATGACGATGGGTACAGCATCAACCATGGCAGTTATGGTTGAAGCCTTAGGTATGTCATTAAGTGGCATGGCTGCTATCCCGGCTGTTGATGCTCGTAAGAAAAGAATAGCGCAGCTATCGGGTCGCCGTATTGTAGAGATGGTTAAAGAAGATCTTCGCATATCTAAAATATTAACCCGCGAGGCATTTGAAAATGCTATTAAGATAAACGCAGCTGTTGGTGGTTCAACCAACTTTGTTATCCACTTAACCGCAATTGCCGGTCGTGTGGGTATTGATCTTAACATTGATGATTTTGATAACCTGGGCTCAAAAATGCCATTGTTGTTAAACTTGATGCCTTCCGGTAAATTTCTGATGGAAGATTTTTACTATGCCGGTGGTTTGCCAGCTATCATAAAACAAATACAGTCTGAGCTGCACATGGGAACTATAACAGTTACAGGCAAGTCTCATGCTGAAAATATTGCTAATAGCGGTACCATTTACAACAGTGATGTTATTTACACCTACGATGCACCATTGATACCTGAAGCCGGAACAACTGTACTTAAAGGTAACCTGGCGCTTAACGGTTGTGTTATAAAGCCATCTGCCGCTACACCTGCGCTGATGCAGCACACAGGTCGCGCTGTGGTGTTTGAAAATATTGAAGATTACCACGCACGTGTTGATGACCCGCTTTTGGATATTGACGAGACCTGCGTAATGGTACTTAAAACGGTAGGCCCTGTAGGTTACCCGGGTATGCCCGAAGTTGGTAATATGCCATTGCCTAAAAAACTATTGGATAAAGGCGTTACTGATATGGTGCGGATATCAGACGGCCGTATGAGCGGAACTGCTTTTGGTACCGTTATCCTGCACGTATCGCCGGAGTCGGCCATTGGGGGCAATTTAGGGTTGGTACAAAACGGCGATATGATAACACTGGATGTGCCTAAAAAGTTGATCCAGTTGGAAGTATCAGACGAGGAACTGGAGGCCCGCCGCAAGGTATGGCAGGCACCACCTGCAATGGCCGAGCGTGGTTACGTTAAAATGTATATTGACACGGTACAGCAGGCAGATAAAGGTGCCGACCTTGGCTTCCTGGTAGGTTGCTCAGGCTCAAAAGTAACCCGCGATTCGCACTAAAATTTAAGTGATATAACTAACGATGACGCTATTAATTGTTTTCCTGTGTATTGTTACCCTGGTGCTATTAATTACCTGGGGTAAGGTAAATGCTTTTTTATCGTTTCTGATAACTTCTATAATGGCCGGCCTTTTATTAGGTATCCCGGTTACTAAAATAGCAGGATCTGTTACCAAAGGCGTTGGCGATATGCTGGGGTCGTTAGTTATAATCATTGTTTTAGGCGGTATGTTAGGTAAGTTGGTTGCCAGCAGCGGTGCAGCCCAAAAAATAGCCAAAGTATTGAAAGCTGTATTTGGTGCAAAGCATGTAACCTGGGCCATGACGCTTACCGGCTTTATTGTAGGCATACCCTTACATTACAATGTAGGTTTTGTATTATTAATACCTATTATATTTTCAGTAGCCTATAATTATAAATTACCTTTAGTTTACATAGGTTTACCTATGCTGGCCTCACTTTCAGTAATGCATGGTTTTGTGCCACCACACCCATCACCAATGGCGTTAGTTACCCAGTTTAATGCTGACCTGGTTAAGACATTTATATATGGGGTAATAATTGCAATTCCGGCTATCATTATTGCCGGGCCAATTTTTGGAAGCACGCTTAAAAACATTAAATCCAACTCGGTAGTAAGCTTGCCGGTTGATGAGATACCCGATGAAAAGTTACCTGGAATTGCTAACAGTATATTATCGTCACTATTACCGGTATTGTTAATAGGCTCAACTACTATTATTAAGAATGTATTTAGTAACAATGTAAGTGTAGTTAATGCTATGGACTTTTTGGGCGAAGCAAATATTGCGATGGTGGGTACTATAGTTATTGCAACTTTTACTTTGGGGATATCCCAGGGAAAAAAGCTCACCGAAGTAATGGGGGTTTATACCGAAGCTGTTAAAGATATTGCCATGATTCTATTGATAATTGGCAGTGCCGGCATATTAAAGCAAATATTTATTGATAGTGGTGTAAGTACTCAAATGGCTGCAATATTGCAAGGTATTAGTTTGCCGCCTTTGTTTTTAGCCTGGGTAATTACTGCCATATTAAGATTATGTTTAGGATCGGCAACAGTTGCAGGTTTAACTGCTGCGGGTATAGTTTATCCGCTTACTTTAAATCATGGTGTTGACCCCAGTTTGATGGTATTATCAGTAGGTGCAGGCAGTTTGTTTTGCTCGCATGTAAATGATGTATCCTTTTGGCTATTTAAAGAATATTTCGGATTATCAATGAAGGATACATTTTTGTCATGGTCGTTGATGGAAACTATGGTTTCTGTTATAGGACTTATAGGAGTTTTATGCATTAATATGATGTTGTAATATTTCTTATAAAGAATTTTTTTATAAATACATGAATACTTAATTTATTAGTTATTATAATAAATAATAGTTTATATATTTATATAACTAATAAACCAATTACATTGCCAATTAACTATAATATAAAATAGTTGTTTTTTGTAAAGATAGTGCCCCATATTAAACCGGTAAGGCTATGGAGAAGTTAATTATTGCTATTGAAAATGAGGTTGGAGAGAACTCTGCTGTAAATAAGAATTTAACATCTTATAACACGGATGCTACGCAAAGCGATGAATCTTTATGGCTGGGTTTTAGAGAGGGCGACCACAAAGCATATACGCTTTTATTGCGTAAGCATGCCAATGTTTTATTTAGTTATGGATGTAGGTTTTCTAAAGACGAAGATTTTGTTAAAGATTGTATACAGGATGTATTTTTCGAGTTATGGAACAGACGTGAAAAAATAAGTCAGGCAGCAAACGTAAAAGCCTATTTATTTAAATCCTTACGTTTAAGAATATTTCGCGAACAGTCTAAATGGAATAATTCATCATCCTTTGAAGATAGTTTTTTATTTGAAGATGATTTTAACATCGAATCGCACCTAATACAAGAACAAACTTCTAAAGAGATCAGGCAAAAATTACAAACAATTTTAACTGACCTTACCCAGAGGCAAAAAGAAATATTATATCTCCACTTTTTTGAAGATATGGATCACGATGGCATAGGCCGTACTATGGGCCTTAATCGTCAATCTGTATATAATTTGCTCTATCGATCTATAACAACCCTTCGTAAAAAAGCAGAATTTATTAATTTCTTTTAATAAATATAAGCCTGGTAATCACTAATTTATAGTGTTTTCTTCGTTTTTTTCGAATTAATTTCATTTTGTTGAGTAGATTTTTGCAGTTTCTGCATATTACATGTAACAAAACCGATATAAACGATCTTCATGGGCAATTACAGCACCTACAAGGTAGAAGATTTTCTTTTAGATGAATCTTTTATTAATTGGGTATTAAATAATTCTGAAAAGGATGCGATCTTTTGGGAGGCATGGGTGTCTGCACACCCTACATGTGTTCCTACGGTTAAACTTGCCCAAAAAACTTTAATAGCATTATATGTAAAACCTGTTCGTTCGCTTACTGATACTGAAATCAGCAGTATGATTGGTAATTTACAGGGGAGGGTTCAAGCCAATGCTAATGCAAAGCCAAAATGGATTGATAACATTACTTTTAATCAATTTTTATCCTATCCTATTGCGGCAGTACTAATAATGGGTCTTTTAATGATGCCGTATTTTTATAGCAAATTAAAAACTCCTGAAGTAAGTAAAGTTCAAGCAATTGCGTATTCAATAAATAATAAGGTTAACCGTACAAGCGAAGGCATGCTTGTTAAATTGGCCGACGGGTCTTCAGTGATATTAGCGCCGGGTAGTAAATTGAGTTATCCTAATTTTTTTAAGGGAAGCAGCAGAGCTGTAAGCCTAGAAGGAGAGGCCTTTTTTGAAGTTCAGAAAGATGTAAAACATCCATTTTTTGTTACCAGCGGTAATTTAGTTACCCGTGTAGTTGGTACAAGCTTTACTATCAAAGCTTATAATGGTACTAAAGAATATAAGGTTATTGTAAATACAGGTAAGGTATTAGTTAGCCAAACAAGCAATAACTCAAAACAGCTAGCCAATTTACAAAGTAAACCTGTAGCGGTTATTCCAAACCAACAAATTACATATAATATTAACCAGCAAAGCTTGGTTAAAGAAAATCTAGAGAAACCATTAATGCTTTCTGCTGATATATCCAAAGATGTTTTTACGTTTAATGACACTCCTCTTAATAAAGTAATATCCCGTATCGAAGAAGCATACAATGTGACCATAGTATATAATGAAAAAGAAATAGGCGGGTGCCCATTAACAGCATCATTGGGTGATCAGCATTTGCTTGAAAAACTTGATTTAATAAGCAAAGCCCTTGATGTAAAATATTATATAAATGATGGGCATATTGTGTTGCAAGGTGCGGGATGTAACAAACAACTGATTACTAAAAATTAACTTATGATAAATTAACCTAATTTGAATATATGAGATAAGAGATACTTTAAATCCCACAAAAAAGTCGACAGTGTTTCGGGACACTGCCGACCGTAATTTCCCACATTCCTCTCAAAGAAATCATGTTACAGAATAAATCTGAAACAAGGGGGGATTGTGTTAAACTTTAACCATTTAACATTAACAAAATTATGAAAAAAAAGTCACTAGCCTTAGTAATTATGCGTATTACTTTAGTTTATGCTGCGATAATTTTTTCTTTAGGGACTTCACTGGCAAGCAACGTAGTTGCCCAGGTAGCCCTTGATAAAGAAATAACATTAACCGTAGCTAATAATGAGTTCAGTAGTGTATTAAAATCTATTGAAAAACTCTCAGGCGTAAATTTTATTTATAGCTCAACTATTATTGAGTCTAATAGAAAAATAACATTTTCAGCAAGAAACAAAACGTTAGGAAATGTTTTAAATGAAATATTACCTCAATTAAATTTAACTTACGAAGCCACAGGCAATTCTATCATTTTAACTAGAGCCAATAGTGCTGTCAAAGCTATAGCACAAACCGTAACAGGTAGGGTTGTAGATAGCAAAGGCGAAGCTTTAATAGGTGTAACTGTAAGTGAGAAGGGTGTTACCGGTAACGCGGTTACCACAAATGCCAGTGGAGATTACCGTATTATTGTTGCTAACTCAAATTCAACATTAGTATTTAGCTACGTAGGTTTTACACCAACTGAGGCCCTTGTAGGTACCAGAACAGTTGTAAACGTTACTATGAGTGAAGCAGAAAACGTTTTAAGCGACGTAGTGGTAACTGCGTTAGGTATTAAACGCGAATCAAAAAAATTAGGTTATGCTGCTACTACTGTAGCTGTTGATGAACTTCAGCAAAACCGTACCAGCAACGTAATGACTTCATTGGAAGGTAAAGTAGCCGGGTTAAATATCTCTCCTCCGGCAGCAGGTCCGGGTTCAAGTACAAGGATACGTTTGCGTGGACAAGCTGCCTTTGGGGGTAACAATGTTAGTACAAGTAACTCTCCTTTATTTGTTATTAATGGTTTGCCAATGGATCAGGGTGAGCAAAGTGTTAATCCTAATAATACTACTGATAGGGGCGATGCTTTGCAACAAATAAACCCGGATGATATAGAAACCTGGACAGTGTTGAAAGGTTCTACCGCAGCAGCTTTATACGGATCAAGAGCAGCAAACGGAGCAATTATTATTACTACCAAAAGCGGTGCTAAAAACACTAAATTTGGTATAGAATTTACTTCAAACTTTGGCGCCGATCAAGTATTAGATTATAACCGCTACCAAACGGTATATGGTATGGGTGTTTGGAGCCCGGCACTCGGAACAGGTGTAAAACCTACAACTGTGGCCGAAGCTATAGCTGGTGGTGGTCAAACATGGGGTGCTAAGCACGACGGTTCAGACGCTATGTTTTTTGATGGTATTAAAAGGCCGTATGTAGCACATCCAAATCGTATTACAGAATACTACAGAACCGGAACTTCATTTACTAATACAATAGCACTGTCTGGCGGAAATGCTAGCACAAGTTTCAGAATGTCTTTTTCAAATTCAGATGCTAATGGTATTTCGCCCGTGAATAATTATCATAAAAAGATTTTTAACATTGGTATAAATAGCAAGGTAACCGAAAAATTAAATGTTTCATTTAACCTGAACTATACCAACGAAGTAAATAACAACCCGCCTCAGGTAGGTTTTCAAGGTGCAGGAGCTCCTAACTTCTTTTATCGCATTAGTCCAACCATTCCAATTGACGCTTTAAGAGACAGCGCTGTTGATCCGGCTACCGGAGCTGAGCGTGTATCATCAGCTTTCCAAACTACTTTGTTAAACCCATATTTTTCTAACCCGCGCCAGTTCAATAACAGAAACACTGATCGTTTCCTGTCTACTACTACAGCAAGGTATGATTTTACTAAATTTTTGTACTTACAAGGTAGGGTTGCGGTAGATTATCAGAACGTACTTAGTGAAGGTAATGTTCCACACGGTGTAGGTTCTACCACTTTATTACAAAATAACACAGGCCCTGCTTACAATGGTAGTTATAATGTTAACTTATCAAGACAACGTAATATGAATTATGATTTCTTGATGGGAACAAACAATCAGAGGTTTGGTGACTTTAGTGCCGAGTTAACCGTAGGGGGTAATATGCGTGATGACAGAGGTAGCGGTATAAGAAGTTCAACTGCAAATGGTTTAGTTATAAAGGATATTTATTCGATTGAGAATGGAGTTCAAAAAAATGTTAATTATGATTTTGGCAGAAGTGCTGTAAACTCTCTTTATGGCATAGCAGATTTTGGATATAAAAGCTTTTTATATTTAACTATTACTGATCGTGTAGACTGGTTTTCTGTATTAACTCCACCATCAAGTATAGTAGCAAATCCTAATAATTCATACAACTATCCTTCAGTAAGTGGTAGCTTTGTTTTCTCGGAATTATTACCAAATGTGTCATGGTTAAACTATGGTAAATTAAGGGCAAGCTATGCATCTACAGGTAGCGCGTCAGGTATTAATAATTTTTCCGGACAGCTTACTTATAACTTAAATGCCAATCCTTTTGTTGCAAATGGTATTAGCTATAACATGGCTAACTTTAGCGGCCAAAATCCAAATCCATACGTTATGCCTTTTGGTGTGACAGAGAAAGAGATAGGTCTTGAAATCAGAACCTTGAAAAGCCGTTTAAATTTTGATATAGCTGCTTATGATAAACGTACCAGTGATCAAATATTAATTGCGCCGCTTTCAGCAGCTTCTGGTTTTACGTCAACACCGGTAAATTTAGGTAAACTGCGCAACAGAGGCTTGGAGTTTTTAATTGAAGGTACGCCAATAAAAACCGAAAAATTTACCTGGAATTCATCATTTAACGCCGCTTATAACGAAAGCTTAGTTATGCAACTAGCTGCCGGAGCAACTGATCAATTAGTGAATGAATTTAATGCTAATGGTAATGAGTTTTTAGGCAAGTTAATGTATAAAACAGGCATGGCTATGAACCAACTACAATCATTTACTTATTTAAGAGATGCAAGTGGAAATATATTAGTTAATGCTGCAGGAAGGTTAATAAAATCTACGAGTGAGGTAACTTTTGGCCAGGCTGATCCAAAATGGACAGGTGGTTGGAATAACACGTTCCGCTATAAAAAACTAGCCTTATTGGTACACTTAGATTATAAATTTGGTGGTAAAACTTTCTCATCTACTGCACTTAATGGTTTAAGACAAGGGTTAACCCAAGCTTCATTGGTTGGCCGCGAAGGTGGTGTAAAATTCCCGGCTATAATATATGATCCAACCGGTGGCCCGGGTGGTACACCTGGTCCAACAAATGGTACACAGAATGCTAACAGGGCTGTTGGAGTTAACCCACAAGATTTCTATACAGATTATCGTAATACTCAGATAGCTGATCCGTTTGTATTTGCAACTGACTTTATCAAACTAAGAAACATCACTTTAACGTATGATTTCTCTGATATGGTTAAAAATGTTAAATATATTAAAGGACTGACTTTATCTGCATCTTGCCGTAACGTCGCAATTCTTCACAAAGCTATTCCGGATGTTGACCCGGAAGCAATGGCTTCTACAGGCGATACCAGGTTGGGATATGAGCAAAGTGCGTTACCAACAACACGTACTTTCGGTCTTAATTTAAACGTAAAATTCTAAATTTAGCATTATGAAAAGAATAAATAGCATTAAATTTTTATTTGCAATCGCGGCGGTATTTAGCCTTGTGAGTTGTGATAAAAATTTTGTAGACAAAAATCAAAGCCCATATAATTTTACCACTATGGAGCCTAGCATATTATTTAGTTCGGCACAACGTAGGGCAAGTGCCGGAAGCTGGGAAGTTGAAGCAACCATTGTGCAACAATTTGTTAATGCATATAATGGTGGTGCTACTACAGGCTTTCAATTTAATGGTTTGTTTGGTGCTGAAACTTACAATCAAACAAGGTGGAACCAAATGTATAATGCACCAGACGGAACTGTTAGATTATTAGACCGTGCGCTTGCTTTGGCTAAAGGCGACCCTAATAAAGCCAACTTATTGCAAATGATAAGGATATTAAGGGCAATGAACTATATGATATTAGTAGATACTTATGGTGATGTACCTTATAGCGAAGCTAACCAGGCATACACAGGTACTGCCGCAAGTATTCTTACACCTAAGTATGATAAAGGTGCTGATATCTATACCGATTTATATAAGGAATTGAAAGAAGCAAGAGCGGCGTTAACTACCACCGCTGTAGCCGGAGTAAATACAGGCGTTGCAGTAAATACCGATATTTTTTATGGTACCAGCCTTACCAGTACTGATAAAAATGTGCAGATACCTAAATGGCAACGTTTAGCCGGTAGCTTAATGTTGCGCTTAGGTATGCGTTACTCTAAACTAAATCCTACAACTGCGCAAACTATTGTAGCTGATGCATTATCTGGGCCAGGCGTAATGACATCTACAGCAGATGACGCTTATATTCCATTTAATGCTACTGACGGTAATCCGTTAAACGCGGGACCAAGAGGTACAAATCCGTTCAATTATTATTTATATGAGCCTTTTGTTAATCAGTTAAAAAACACTGGCGACCCAAGAGGTAAGTATATTGCTGCCTATTATCAAAACCCTAATACCATAGGTGGTGCGCCGCAGGATACAGTACTATCGCACCAATTTGGTTTCCCGGTAGGTTATGATAATAGTAGTATCACCGCTAAACCCGACTTTAAAGGGGTGGCTCAGGCAGGAGCTGGCTTTAGGTACAGCCAGTTAAATTACAATTGCTTTGGTAGTAATACAGCTCCACTTGAAGTTGTAACTTTTGCGCAAACTGAACTATTGTTGGCCGAAGCCAGATTAAGAGGTTGGATAACAACCGGACCTAGTGTAGTAACCTTATACGAGGCTGGTATTAGAGCATCAATGGATGAGTATGCACGCTATCCTAATGCTGTGGCTATACCTGATCTTAACTACCAAAGTTATAAGCGCCAGACAGCTGTTGCTTTAACAGGGGTATTTGCTGATGATTTGGCAAAGATCAATACCCAATATTGGGTAGTATCATTAGGAAACACTGCAGAAACGTTTGCTAATTTTAGAAGAACGGGCCTACCTGCACTAACGCCTAACCCTTATGGTACGCCTCTGCCAGTATCAACCGGTGGTTTTGCACGTCGTGTGCCATACCCTAGCATTGAACGTTCAGCTAATGCCACAAATTATGCAGCAGCTGTTGCTAATCTGGGCGGTACTGATGATGTAACTCGTCGTGTATTCTGGGATATTCCATAATAATTCAATGATTTTGATTTAAATCTAACAAGTAATGCAGCTATAGGCTGCATTACTTGTTTTACACGGGTTATATCTGTTAAAAAACGGTTAAAAATCAAATTATCTACACCCCTAAGCAGCTATTACCAAATAATATGATAAATTTACATATCCTAAACCAGGCTGTATGCCTGATAATTATTTGTGTTGATATAATATATGGACAAGCCTGAAAAAGATATTACAATTTATGATATTGCTAAAAGACTAAACATTTCTGCCGCTACTGTAAGCCGAGGGTTGAAAGATCGTGCAGGTACTAATAAAGAAACCAAAAAGCGAATATTGGAAGCAGCAGTGGAAATGGGTTATCAAACTAACTCATTTGCCAGTAATCTGCGGAATAAGCGGAGTAATATTATTGGTGTAATTGTACCTAAGCTTAACAGCGTTTTCATGTCGCAGGTAATTGCAGGTATTGAAAAGGAACTTAGCGAGGCTAATTACACACTTATAATTAGCCAATCTTTAGAGGATACCAAAAAAGAGATCATTAATGCCGAAGCTATGTATAGCAATCGTATTGATGGTTTATTAGTTTCATTAGCTTGTGAAACAAAAGATATTTCTCATCTTGATAGCTTTATAAGACGAGGTACACCGGTTATATTTTTTGACCGAATAGCTGAGAATAAAAACTATCCGGGCATTCATATAGATAATTTTAAAGCTGCATATGAGGTAACCAATCATCTTATACAACAGGGTTGTAAAAGAATATTTCAATCAACTGGTAACCAATCACAGAGAGTTTATGTTGACAGGTTTAATGGCTACAGACAAGCATTGCTGGATAACGGACTTGAGTTTGACCCTAAAATGGTTATTGAAACAGGCCTGAGTCCTGAAGATGGTGTAACAGTGGCTGAGGAAATATTAAAAATGAAACAATTGCCGGATGGGATATTTGCGGCAAATGACCAATGTGCAATAGCTTGTATGCAGGTGTTAAAAAGAAATGGGTTAAAAATCCCTGAAGATATTGCTTTTGCAGGATTTAATAATGACCCGTTAACTTGTATTATAGAGCCTAACTTAACCACCATAAACTACAAAGGGTATGAAATGGGACAAATATCGGCTAAACTGCTTATAAAGCGTTTGCTTTTTAAGTATGATAAATCAGAACCAAAAGATATATTAATGGATCATGAATTGATTATAAGAGAATCATCCTTACGGAAAAAATAAAACTTAATTATATAAAAAAGGCTGCTTCAAATTTGAAGCAGCCTTTTTTTGGTTTTATATCAGCCTTATTTTTTTAGCCTATAAGTTATTATAGATCCATTTGGATGAGTTGCATCAGCACCAATAGTTACAGCAACATATTGGTTGCCATCAGTACCTTGATAGACAGATGGTGTTGAACCTGGAGCTCCAGGCAATGTAGTTTGCCAAATGACTTTACCGGTTTTTGAATCAAACGCTCTCAACGTACGGTCTGGGCCGGTGCCTAAAAATACAATACCACCTGCAGTAGCTACGGCACCAGGGTTGCTCACTAAGCCGGTTTCAGGTTCACCTGGTTTTTGTAATGTTGGGTTATTGCCGGCTGGCACCTGGAATAAATATTTACCTGTAGCCAAGTTAACTGCAGCTAAAGTACCCCATGGTGGGGTAATAAACGGTTTCCTATTCATATCGCTTATAGCCTGATAAGCCGGACCGTTTCTGTATTTTACTTTCTGTGCAGGCTGTGCAGGAGCATTACCTGATTGTGCTGTTACATATGTTTTGGCATCATTACCGGTTATATAAGCCAAAATCGCAGCTTCTTTACCAGTAACGGCGGCAGAAAAACCAGGCATTTTACCACCACCTGTTTTAATTTTGGTAATTATCTGCTCATCAGTCATTCTTTTTTGAATATTGATCAATGATGGATAGTTAAACTCATCACCACCTTTAGATGCGCCATGACAAGCCACACAGTTTTGGTTGTATATAGTTTTTCCTATTTCGAAATCAGTCTGGTTAGTTACCGCTCTGTTTTCAATTTTCTCCATCCTGATAATCTCAGGAGCTTCATTTGTTTTGATATAGATGACGTTGGTTGTAGGGTCAAATGCACCACCACCCCAATCAGCTCCACCCAAAGAACCCGGACTATGGAAAGTGCCCTTTACAGATGGAGGGGTAAATATACCTTCGTAACGCAATTTTCTGAAGAACCTAACAGATGAATCATGCGCTGCCTGGCTGAAATTGCTGATATCGGCTTCGGTAAGTACCTGGCGGGAAAATGGTTTTGGCAATACCGGAATTGGTTGTGTTGGCCAAGTTTTTTCGCCCGGTATATCTGATTTTGGAACCTTTGTTTCTTTTATCGGGAATAATGACTTGCCTGTTACACGGTCAAGTACAAAAATAAACCCGCTTTTGCTAAGCTGCGCTACCGCGTCTATTTTTTTACCATTTTTTGTAATAGTGATCAGGTTTGGTGGCGATGTAAGATCCCAATCCCATAAATCATGGTGGATGGTTTGAAAATGCCATTTGCGTTTACCTGTTTTTGCATCTAATGCTACTACAGATTGGGCAAATAAGTTAGAGCCCGGACGATCAACCCCATAAAAATCATAGGATGCACCGCCTGTAGCTATAAAAACCATGTTGCGTTTCTTATCAGCACTTAAGCCGGCCCAGTCATTAACTCCGCCAAATTCTTTCCAGGCATCTTTAGGCCAGGTTTCATAACCATATTCGCCCGGATGTGGAATAGTATGGAATGTCCATGTCAGCTTTCCGGTAATGGCATTGTATGCCCTGATATGGCCGGGAGAAGCACCGTAATTTTCGTCTACTCTTGAGCCCATGATAATCAAATCGCCGCAAACAACACCAGGAGACGATGCCGTGACATCACGAATGGTTGTTGGATCAACTCCTGGAATTAAACCTACGCGCATATCAACTTTACCATCTACACCAAAACTTTTTATTATTTCGCCTGTTTTAGCATTAATGGCAATAAGATTTGGCCCAACAGTGGTTAAAATACGCTTATCGTTTCCTTTTTCCCAATAACTAACTCCTCTCATAGCAATAGCGCCGGTAAGTCCGTTGGCTGATGGATCAAACTCCCAAACTTGTTGGCCGGTAGTTGAATTTACAGCATAAACCTTACGGTTAAGAATAGAGTACATTGCGCCATCAATAACAATAGGGTTTGATTGACCGCCGCCACCAAACCCTCTGCCGCCTGCTGCCGCACCCGGTGCAGGTGCAGGGCCAAATTGCCAAGCCACCTCTAAATTTTGAATATTACTTTTATTGATCTGTTTTAATGGCGAATAAGCATTTGCTTCAGAGTTGCCCCTGTATGAGCTCCATACACGAGGATGATCTTCAAAAGCCTTGTAAGCAGAATAAACTACAACAATACCCAGCAAACCAATTACTGTGTATGCTTTTCTTTTGTTTAGTTTTTTAATTGGGTTAAGCGAAAAATTCATTTTTAATTTATAAAGGGTGTTTAATTTTATGAAAGTTTATATCCTTGTTTAGCTAGTAGTCTCCAAATATTTTTTGTCTTTTTCCAAATCAGCATATTGCCTATTTTAAGTTCAGTAGGTGTTCCGTTATTTGCTAATTTGAGATTTTGTATTTGCCTGGTTATGGCAATGTTTCCATTAATTGAAATGGTTTGATTTGAAATATCTATAGAAATATAACGTACAGGCCCCTCAGCTACTGCTTTAATAAAGGCGGCTTTATCCTCTATATTACCGCTTGAATGGCCATATGATAGACCGGGCAATGTCAGCCTGTTCAATAATTTAATATCTTTATTGATTAAACCACTGTTTAATAGCTTACCGGCGTTATCAACTGCTTTTTCATCGGCACTTTGAGCTTTTGCAGTAATATTTAATAATACCAATAAGGTAAAAACGTATAGTATTTTCTTCATCGCTTTATAATGATCTAAATGTTAACATCGATTATTCCCACCAGGTTTCTCCCGGCATCATGTATTTCTCTTTAATAAGCTTCTCATTTAAGGTTATGCCCAATCCGGGTTTATCATTAAATTGAAGATACCCATCTTTTAAAAGATCAATACCATAACCTAATACTTCCGGATCGCCATTGCAGCTTTTACCATCAGCATTAAGCGGATTGTTCATAAACACCTCATGTCCTGAAAATTCACGTATAGTTGCAGCCCAATGCGCAGATGCCACTGTAGCTATAGGGCCCGCAACATTATGTGTAGCTACCGGCATATAGTATATTTCAGCAAGGTCGGCAATTTTTTTAGCCTCCAATAGTCCACCCGCCATTGATACATCTATTTCAATTTTATTTACTCCCTGATTAACGATGAAAGGCCTAAAGTCTTCCCGGGTATATAAATTTTCTCCTGTGGAAATTGCTACCGGCGATTTTTCAGTAAGTTTTACCCATTGCTCATTATAGGCTATAGGTAGCGGATCTTCTAACCACCATGGGCGTATAGGGGCAACGGCATGTGCCAACCGTAATGCGCTATCAAAATCCATTTCCCAATGGGTGTGTACAGCAATATCAAAATCAGCGCCTACAGCATCGCGTACATTTTGAAACCCGCGTGCATTTTTATCAACTTCTTTGTTTGATAACATGCGGTTATCTAACCTTTCCCATTGTTGGTCTCTTATATAGTCAATTTTAGCCGCGGTGAATTTTTGCCTTTTCATCCTCTCTGCAAATTCGGCGCATGCATCTTTGCTTAACAAATCGCTTGGCCTGCTGGTAGTGTAGGCTCTTACCTGTTTGCGATGCGCTCCGCCACCTAAAATTTTATAAACAGGCTGATCATTTAGCTTGCCTATCAAATCCCAAAGGGCTATTTCAATACCGGTTATAGCATGAGTAGGTATACCATGATTGCCACCATAATATGAAGTGCGGGTACTCATTTTAAAAACCAATCGTTCCAAATCAAAAGGATCCTGCCCCATTAGTATGGGTTTAAATACACCCAATACCATGTCTTTAGCGCCAAGGCTATTTTCATCATGATGGCACTCGCCCACACCAATTATGCCTGCATCGGTTTCAATTTTAACCAGTAAACTTGGCCTAAAACCAATTTTTACCCGCACACACTTAATATTAGTTATTTTAACTTTTTTAATATTAGGTGCAGCCAGCATGTCAAAATACGGCATACATGAAGCCGCGGGAATGGCGATAGCCATATTCCTTAAAAATTTACGCCTTTCCATAATAGGTTAAATAAGTATGCAATTTAAAGGTTGTACTAAATTGGTTGTTTAAAATATAGTCGGCATTTAACTTTCTAAGGTATTATTTATTTGCATTATTACATCATTTGTAATAGAAATTTTATTGATCTTGTTTATGCAATTGCCGGGTAATTTTTTAAATTAAGACATATGGACTACAGTACTAATGTAAATTTAAAAAGTAATATGTTATATTTAGGGTTGGTAAGAGTAACTGATTGGTTTTTAGTATAAATAACTAGTAGTGAGTTAATTATACAAATAAAATCACAAAAATCATTTTACTCATACTATACAATTGATTAAAAATATAATATATTACTACTTTGTAATATAAATTGCCCCTAATTATGATTTGGATTAAAGGTTTTACATGGAGGATAGTTTAAATAAAGATAAGCCCGAAGTTAGGCTTAGAGCCTTTAGAGCTATTGATGAGCCCGAAACCTGTAAGCTATTTATTGAAGGCCATACCCATGTATTAACAAGTATTGGGGTTACTAAAGTCACTTCCTCCAAACACGAGTGGACAGAAAACCCGGCCGCATTTGTTATGATAGTGGAATCAATGGATGGCAAAAGGGTTTATGGCGGAGCCCGGGTACATGTAGCCGGGGGATCCGAACCGTTGCCTATTGAGCAGGCAACCGGAGCAATGGATAAAGGCATTTTTGATCTGGTATGGAAATACGCTCAGCAAGGTACCGGCGAACTCTGTGGTTTATGGAATTCAAGGGAAATTGCGGGTTACGGTATTGGGTGTATATTTTTAATACGTACGGCAGTAGCAGTTGCTCATCAAATTGGTTTAACCTCTCTTTTCGCATTATGCGCACCCTATACAATTAAACCTGTTGAAGCCGTAGGCATGCAACTGGAGGGAAGTATTGGCAATGATGGTACTTTTTATTATCCAAAACTGGATCTGGTAGCTACAACAATGTTATTACGGGATGTTGCAACAATGACTCATGCTGAACCAGAAGACAAAGAAGCTGTATTTAGGATAAGAGAAAACCCTACAGTGATACGAACAGAAGTATTAAGAAAAAAAGAAATAATTATACATTACGATGTTGAGATACCGGGATTAGAGAGATGGAATTTGCAGGAAACTATAGCTAGTGCACAGAAAAATTATTTTCAATACAAAATGGATGAAAAGGATATTGAGTTTTTCTAACCTGTTTTAATGTTATTCAACTACTTATATCTCCGTATAAGGCCCCATTATTAATATATATTCATGGAAAATATCGCAAGCCTGCTGGCAAGCTCTAAAAACATTCAACAATCCTATAAGCCGTTAATATTAAGATTGAGCGTAGCTGCGGATAAAACAACATTTGAATCGCTATTTACAGAAGGAAAGGTTTCATCAGTTTATGATGAAATGTACGGCCAACTACAAGAGTTGGTTAAAAGCGAACATCCATCTATTAAATTAAAAACAGATGAATATCCGGAACTGATAAGCAACCACTTGGCCGGAAGAAATATTGACGAATACGGTGTATGGGTTTATTATGAGTGGAATAAAAAGCTGGTGCACTTATTAGATGAAGAAGAGTTTGTAGAAGTACGCACCAACCGTAATAGATATAAAATAACGCGCGACGAACAGGCGATCTTAAAATCAAAAAAGATAGGCATTGTTGGCTTATCGGTGGGCCAGTCAATTGCATTAACTATTGCCATGGAACGCATTTGCGGCGAACTACGGTTGGCTGACTTTGACACTGCAGAACTAAGTAACTTAAACCGTATACGCACCGGTGTGCAAAACCTGGGTATCAACAAAACAATTATTGCAGCCCGCGAGATTGCAGAAATTGACCCATATATAAATGTTAAAATATTTAACGATGGTTTGCATCAAGGTAATATAGATGAGTTTTTTACAGGCGACGGTAGGTTGGATCTGTTTGTGGAAGTGTGTGATGGGCTTGATGTAAAAATAGAAAGTCGTTTTAAAGCACGCGAATTGAAGATACCTGTAGTAATGGATACCAACGACCGTGGAATGATGGATGTTGAGCGTTTTGATTTGGAACCTAACAGGCCTATACTACATGGTTTGGCCGATGGTTTGGATCCGAATAATATTAAAGACCTTACTAACGAGCAAAAAATACCCTATATTTTAAGGATGATTGGTGCCGAAACTATTTCAACCCGGCTTAAGGCTTCTATGCTTGAGGTAGAGCAATCCATCAATACCTGGCCGCAACTGGCATCATCAGTTACACTTGGAGGAGCCTTAACTACTGATGTTTCACGCCGGATATTGCTTGATCAATACCATGAATCGGGCAGGTACTATATTGATCTGGAAGATTTGATTAAGGATACCGAAGTAGTAATAGAAAAACATCAACACGTTACCAATCCTTACAAACCACTTGAAAAGGATGAAATGCACAATCTAATCAGCAAATATTTTGAAAAAAATAATTCGGCAAGTGAAGAAATAGATGCAAGCAAGATTGATAAAATTATAGATGCTGCTGTTGTAGCACCTTCTGCAGGGAACAACCAACCATGGCGATTGGTATTAAGTAAAAACATATTATTTCTGTTTCACGATAAATATCGTTCATGGTCATGGGGCGATTATTATGAAATGGGCTCGCATATGGGGTTAGGTGCAGCTCTTGAGAATATTCACATACAATCGCAAGCGCTGGGCTTAATTGATCATGTGGAATTGTTCCCCTTAAGCACTGATCCATTTTTAATAGCGGCCATACGGTTTGGTACATCAACTGTTGCTATTGAACCCGATGCAGTTAGCCTTGCCGCTAATATATATACGCGCCGTACTAATCGCAAAGTTGGTAGCAGGCAACTAATAGACGCAAGTTTTTATACTCGGTTAAATGAAACAGTAAAGCAATCAAAAGGCGTAAGCATATCATATACGGAAGATGAAAATGATTTAAATGAATTGTCAGAAATAATTGCCGAATGTGATAAGGTTAGATTGCTGCATGAATTAGGACATGAAGAATTTTATCACGAGATACGCTGGAACAAAGATGAGGCTGAAAAAGCACGTGACGGTGTAGAATTAGCCTCGGTAGATATTACCCAAAGCGAAGCAGCCGGTTTTAAAGTAGCCAGCGATTGGAAGGCTGTAGAGCTTTTATCTAAATGGGAAAAAGGGGATGCTTTTAAAAAGCTTTCATTAAAAGCGGTAAAAAGCGCGTCGTCTATTGTATTATTTACCATACCTAAATTTGATCACGAAAGCCTTGTTAATGTAGGAAGATTAGTAGAAAGAGTTTGGATACAAGCTAGCAAGGAAGGTATATCGGTTCATCCAATGTTATCACCTGCTTTCTTTTTCAATAGCTTGATACATGGCCAGGGAAAAGATCTACCTGCAAATGCAATAGCCAATTTGACCGTACTTAGAGAGAAGTTTATCAAGATTTTTCCGGCCGTTAAAAACAATCATGAAGTATTTTTAATGAAGCTTGCCATTGCTGATGAATTAGGTAGCAAGTCATTAAGAAAAGATAAAAATAATTTATTTTACAGGGAATAATAATAAATTAGCTGTAAATCTTACAACTTTAAGTTGGAATAATATGTCCTCAGTTTTAGCCACTTTGGCAATTGATATAACTCAATATGCATAGACTAAAGTTTTATATAATTCTTGGTTTTACTTTTTTTATTAACAACTTATCCTTTGCCCAGGATACCGCTAATTTTAAAGGAGCGCTTGAAGTTGTTGGCGATAAGATTGAAATTTTAATTGACAGCAATTCCAATATCCCGTTAGAAGCTGCTGTAAAATCAACGCAATATAAAAAGTCAACAAGCCAGTTCCCTAACCTAATGATCACGCCATTTTCTTATTGGTTACGGTTTACTATAACTAATAACTCATCGGCAACAGCATTAGCTGTACATGTTGGGCAACCTATGATAGATCATATTGATTTTTACCAGTTGAATAATAATAATAATAATAAAGTAGTAAAGTCAAATCATAGCGGGCAGTTTACCAATTTTTCTACCAGGCCCATAAATGTTCAAACTTTCATGTATCCAATTACCTTACAGCGAGGTGGATCTAGTACAATATACTTTTATGTAAGCAGTGGTAAACAAATGGTAATGCCTATTTACGTAGGGACAGAGGAACAGGTTAGGGAAAGCGCAGTAAATAAAGATATTTCGTTTGGTTTGTATGTTGGGATTATATTAGTAATGCTTTTATATAACCTGTTTGTATATTTTACTGTACGTGACAAGAATTACCTTTATTATGTTTTATACTTAGCAGTAGTATTGCTTACACAGGCCTGTATGGAGGGTTACCTATTCAGGTATGTATTACCCAACAACCCCCAACTTGCAAATATTAGTGTATACATCACCACGGCTTTAATAGGTCTTGCGGCTATTGAGTTTTCAAAAAATTTCCTATCGGCCAAACAATATACACCGAAGTTATATAAATGGTCGTACGTTTTTTGGGCCTTGTATGCTATACAAATTGTTCTGGCTTTTGCAAAACAATACAACACCAGTTATACCATAATGCTGTCATCAGCAATGGCAAGCGCAATATTTGTATTATCAATGGCTATTACTATTCTCATCAAGGGTTTTCGTTCTGCAAAATTCTTTTTAATAGCATGGTCGGTATTTATTGTTTGTGTAGTAATATATGTATTAAAAGATTTTGATGTTTTGTTGCCGTATAATAGCTTAACCAGTTCGGCATTACTAATAGGCTCAGCATTTGAAGCTATTCTCCTTTCCTTCGCGCTTGCAGATAAGATAAACATATTTAAGGCCGAAAAAGAAAAATCGCAGGAAGAAACGCTGATAGCATTAAAGGAAAATGAACGTATAATACGTGAACAAAACGTGATTCTGGAAGCTAAAGTAGAAGAGCGAACCCACGAACTAAGTGAAGCCAATCATGAGTTGAATACCACATTGGATGATTTGAAACAAACACAATCACAGTTGGTAGAATCAGAAAAAATGGCATCGTTGGGTCAGTTAACCGCAGGTATAGCGCATGAAATAAATAACCCTATAAATTTTGTAACCTCAAACGTTAACCCTTTAAAGCGGGATGTTGAAATGGTGCTTGACGCACTTGCTAAAATAGAAGAGATAAGCGTATCCGATGCCCCTGCAGCTGAAAAGCAGAAACAAATACAAGACTATAAAGAAGAATTGGACTTTGATTACTTAACGCTTGAAATTAAACACCTTATAAAAGGTATTAATGAAGGGGCCAATCGTACCGCGGAAATTGTGAAGGGACTTAAAATATTTTCACGTTTAGACGAGGACGATCTGAAAAAGGCTGATATTAACGAGGGGTTGGAATCAACCATGGTTATTGCCAACAATCTGTTAAACAATAAAATTCAGGTAATAACCGAGTACGATACTGAGTTGCCGCTTATTGAATGCTTTGCAGGTAAATTAAACCAGGTGTTTCTAAATATTGTGTCAAACGCGGTGTATGCTATACAGAAACGGTTTGGAGATAATCCCGGCGGCGAGCTTTTAATAAAAACCAGCCATGATGCAGATAACATTTACGTTACTATAAAAGATAACGGAACAGGGATGGATGAATCAACCCAGAAAAAAATATTTGAGCCATTTTTTACTACAAAAGAGGTTGGAGAAGGCACCGGCTTAGGCATGTCAATTACGTACAATACTATTAAGAAACATAATGGTCAAATAATAGTTAATAGTATTTTAGGTGAAGGGACCGAATTTATACTACAAATTCCAATTATTTTTAATCTAAAGGCAACATAAAACAACAATAGGTTGTATAAAGGATTTATACGATGTTTGTTATTGTATAACATTGTTTTACTTTTTAGATGAAGTTACCCTTTTTTGATACCTAAAGTATTTTGCGATGCCAGAAAAAATTAAAGTATTATACATAGATGATGAGCCGGATAACCTGGTAGGTTTTAAAGCTTCTTTGCGGCTTGATTATCATATCCTAACAGCTGTAAATGTACCGCAAGCATTAAGTTGCCTGGAGAACCATCCTGATATCAGAATAATTTTTTGCGACCAACGCATGCCTGATAAAACCGGGGTTGAGTTTTTTGAAGAGATAAGGATAAGTTACCCATTACCCGTACGTATTTTACTAACTGCTTATACTGATGTTGAATCAATAATTGATGCAATAAATAAGGGTAACATATTCAGGTACGTTAAAAAGCCATGGGCCGAAGCAGATATCATTTCGGCTATTGATGAGGCTAATAAATTTTACAAAGCCAACTCCATGCTATCAATTAAAAATGATGAGCTGGAAAAAGCATATAATGAGCTTAATAAGTTTGCGTATAGCGTAAGCCATGATATACGGGGCCCATTATCGGGTATATTGGGTGCCATAAACGTAGCCCGCGAGATTGATGATATTGAGGAAATGAAGGAGATGCTTTTTTTGATGGAAAAATCATTAAAAAAGCTGGATACCTACATTTTGAGTATGCATGATTATTATAGCCTGCAACGAGGAGAGTTAAAAGTATCTGAAGTTGATTTTAAAAAATTGATTGATGAGCTTAAAGACATTTATGTAGTGCTTGCCAAAACAACCGGTGTTGAATTCAATGTCAATATCAGGCAGGAAGAGGTATTTCGAAGTGATGTGGTCCCCTTAAAACTGATATTTAATAATCTTTTATCAAACGCGTTTAAATACCAGGATAAAACGAGGGGCGATAAAAAAGTTGAAGTAACTATTGAGGTAGAAAAAAGTTTAGCAACCATACATATTAAAGATACCGGTATAGGTATTTTAGGAAGCCATATTGGCGAGATATTTAATTTATTTTACCGGGCAAATTCGCAAGAGGTTGGCTCTGGATTTGGATTATATAATGTAAAAAGCGCATTGTTAAAGTTAAACGGGCAAATTGAAGTAAATTCAGTTATGCACCAGGGAACAACCTTTAAAGTAACAATTCCTTCTATCTGATACAATAATGGAGCTATCATTTATAGTTATTGATGACAGTGAATTAGATTGTTTTGTTGCTCGTAAAATTATTGAGCACACTGATAAAAGCTTACCCGTAAAAACTTACGTGAACGCACGCGATGTGATCGAACTGATACGGGCGGATTTTGATAATCGCGACATGCCATTAACCATAATTTTGCTTGACCTGCGAATGCCGATCATGAACGGTTTCCAGTTTGTTGATGAGTTTGAAAAATTTCCGTTAGATATTAAAAGAAAATACCAGATACATATATTATCCTCCAGCAAAAATACAAACGATATTTATCGCATACTAAGCCATGATACGGTACTTAGTATGATTGAAAAATCATTTACGCGCGAAAAATTGCTTGAATTGTTGAGAAAAATAAGATCTGAGCAGTAATTAAGAAAGTAGTTTCTGACGAAGTAAAAACTCCAGCTGGTCATTTGAGCCTGCCAACTTATCATTCATTTCCTTCAGTTCAATTTTTTCCAAATATTTATCGTAGGCCCGGTTTATGGTAAGGTCCAGTTCTTCCTCGTTCCATGGTTTGGCCAGGTAATGGAAAATTTTGCCTTTATTAACCGCGTCAACCACAGCACCCATATCTGCATAACCGGTTAAAAGTATGCGCATGGGGTCGGTATATTTCTCTAAAACCTTCTCTAAAAATTCAACTCCCGTCATTTCAGGCATTCGTTGATCGGTAACGATGATATGAACTTTTTTAGTTTCTAATATCTTTAATGCCTCTTCGCCGCTAATTGCAGTGAGTACGTTGTATTTAATACGAAAAGTAGCCTTGAAGGAAAATAAGTTATTTTCTTCATCATCTACATATAGTACTGTTATCTTCTCTGCCGCCATGCTACTGTAATTTACAATACATTAATTGCATAAGTAAATATAATAAAGCTAATTTACTAAATAAAAATGTGGTATTTAAGCAATTTTTTGGTAAAAAAGCTTTAATGGGTGTTTTAACGGATATTATAAGCCATTTGTTGAGTTTATTTTGACATTTAGGCGATAAAACGTGCGTTAGCAATAATTTGTATCTTTGTTGCAATGCAAATTACAGAAACGGCGGTTAAAGAAGGGTTTAAGAATTATAATAATTACGGTGCATGGCTACGTGAAAAATATAACGGACAGCGTGTATTTAAGGTTATTATTGATGGAGGGTTTACCTGTCCCAACCGTGATGGGTCAAAAGGGTACGGTGGATGCACCTATTGCAATGTAGATTCGTTTACACCATCAGTATCTCGTAATAACCCATCCATACGCGAGCAGGTTATACAAGGCATGGAGCGTGCCCGCAAAGGCAATAGAGCAGATAAATTTATAATATACTTTCAGCCCAATACTAATACGTATGCTCCGGCACATTATTTAAAAATGATGTATGACGAGGCTTTGAGTTATGGTACTGAAGATATTGTGGGCCTATCAGTAGGTACCCGCCCTGATTGTATTGATGCTGAAAAAGTAGCGTTATTAGAAAGCTATACTGATAGATTTGACGTTGATTTGGAAATGGGTATGGAATCCATTTATAATGATACGCTGAGCCAGATAAACCGAGGCTGCTCGCATGAGGAACTGATAGCAGCACTCGATCTAGTTAAAAACAGCAAGCTGGATGTATGCGTGCATACCATATTTGGTTTCCCGTGGGAATCGCATGAGATGATGTTGCGCTACGCTGATGAAATTAACCGTTTCCCCCAAATTAAATTTGTAAAGTTTCATCACCTGCACATTGTTGAAGGATCAGTTATGGGTGTAAAATACAAACGCGAGCCGTTTAAAGTTTTTACACTAGATGAGTATGCCGATTTTTTATGCGAGTTTTTACCCTTAGTACGCCCGGATATAGTTATACAGCGCTTGTTTGGCTTATCAGACAGGGAATTACTAATAGCACCGAACTGGCAGCTTAAAAAGTCCGAAATACAATATTATATTGATAAACGTATTTCCGATAGAGGCGTAATACAAGGCTCGGCTTATTTTTCTTTATAAGTACCAAACAAATCGTTTATAGCTTGCTCCCGGTAAGTAAATATTTTTTGCACTTCTTTGGCCACCAAAATTTTGTTGGCAATTCGCCCGATTATACCGTAAGGAATTGCATAGGTTAGTTTATCCATCATTTTAACTCCGCCTTTTATGGGTTCAAAATGATGCTCATGGTGCCAAATAGCGAACGGGCCTACGCGCTGATCGTCTACAAAATATTCCTGATCCTTTACGTGGGTTATTTCGGTCATCCAGTTTAGTTTGATGCCAAGCAAGGGCGACACCTTATAGGTAATTACCATCCCCGGGTATATTTTGGTATCGGTATTATATGATGAAGTAACAACAAACTTCATTTCGGGCGGCGTTATTTTGGCCAAATTAAGCGGGGACGAGAAAAAGTCCCAAGCCTCGGCTAAGGGAATAGGGAGCTTTTGCTCGAAAGTTAGATGATAAGTTTTCACTTAGTAATAATACCAAGAAAGGGCGATTGTTTTAAACAATCCTAACAACCTATTGTACTATTTTATTTGCGCAGTATGAACTTGCAAATGCCTCCGGCTTGGCTTTAAACACAAAGCCCATACTTAAAATATAACCCATAGCCTCATGTAAAGCCTGGTTTGATTTAAACTGAGGATTGGTGTTAATGTCGGCATGCACTTCCAGGTCTACATCATAAAGGTCCAACAGGTCGCAAAGGGTGTAGGCGGTTTCGATTGATTTTTGAACTTCACTCAACATCCGTTCTTTAATACTCATTTTTTGCGATGTACGTTCCTGGTGAATGAACATAAAACCGCCGCGTTGTTCGCGTAAAAAAACAATTACGGTTGCAAAATCAGTTACAGATCCTTTTACCTGCGAATCGGTGCCGATGCAAACTTTGAGTTTGTTGCCTAATAGGCTTTCGCGTTCAATGGCTTGCTCAACTTCTTCAATAATGGGCGATTGGATGATCTCGCCGCTAAATTTTCTCCATGTCATATAGCTGCTTTAAGTTAAATCTTACACAAACCTGAATGGGTTTACTAAAGATAAAGCATAACGCAGCAGATTAACATCAATTCAATATGATTTATTTGTTAACATTTGCCTTAATATCAACAGGTTATGGAGTGTGAAAACAGGATGACACAGTACTGTCAGCATATCTGAATTTAAAAAGCCCGATATTTGATATGCCCGCCAGATTGAATGGACATTCATAACGCCTTACACGCTATCTGAAAGGGAAGTTCTTTGAATATTGTTTATACAACACACACTAGCCGGAAAGAGCTATAAATGAAACTACAATACAAAAGAGCAGAACATTAATATGGCGATATACCATTATCATCATTAGCGATTCCCTTTTGATTTTTCTTTACACTTGACTTTAACCCGCCAAAACGATAGTTGAGGCTTACAGAGAAACTTCTTAAATATCTTTGCCTGGTATTTTCTTGATAAAAGGTTGTGGTATTTACAATATTGGTGTTATTAAAATATTTTGAAAACGGGTTACTAGCCTCAGCTGTAAAGTAAAACTTATTTTTTAAAACTTCTTTTGTCACACTAAATCCGCAACCGCGAAATGCACTGTTCTCTATCCCCTGCAAATTGATGTCAGCCCCATTTAAATTTACACTGCCGGCTACACTCCATCCCTTGTTAAAACGGTATGAAGACGATGCTGAAAAATAATACATTAATCGTTGATTCTTTATCAATACATTGTTGACTAGTCCATCAACCTGGCCATATATAGTGGTTAAATTGGAACTCACATTCCATTTTGAAGTAAGAGGATAGTTTACGTAGACATTGGCCCCAATCATGCTCAGGTGGCCGGAATTCTGCAAGGTGGACCGTGATATATTATTAACCGCATCATACCGTACTGTTGGTAATACGATATTAGAATTAAAGTCATAATTCAATCGGACATTTAAGGACAATTTTTTAAAGCTACTATAGCTTAATTCAAAGCTATTAGACGAAGCTGGGCGCAAATTAGGATTCCCACCCGATTCAAAGTTTGGATTGGATCGATCTATAAAAGGATTTAAATGCTGAATCTGCGGTCTCCTTATTTTACGGGAATATGCAAGTGTGAGACTGGTATTATTTTTAAATTTTTTTTGAATAGATACTGATGGAATATAATCAAAGAATGATCTTTTTATTTGCGTATTTGTAGAAATGAAATCTGCGTTAATAGTGGCATTCTCTAACCTAACCCCTGCCTTAAAATTCCAGTTATTTAGCTTGTATTGATAAGTGTTATATACTCCAATGATATCCTGGATATTATTGAACTTATTGCTAATTGATTCGTCTATTGCGGATATTTGATTAGTACCTAAAGTATCATAAAGAAAATTACTTTTATTGTCTCTTCTTATTCCTTTTACCCCGGCTTCAAGTGTAAGTTTTTTGAACGGGTGAGAATAATCTACCTGGAAAGATTGTTCTAACGACTTCTCATTATTTCTTTGCTGATAGTCAGGAGAGTTATAGGATATAACATCAGTAATGTCGAAATTACTGAATCGGTTATTATTAGTTCTAAGAATTCTATAGGAGAAAGTTAATAGCTGACTTTTATTTTTTCTGAAACCTATTTGATAATTTAAAGATGCATCAAAGTTGGCACCGGTTATAACATTACTGCTTATTAGTTTATAACTCTGTGTGGGGTTATTAAGGAGGGAATTTAAATCGCTATTAATATCATTATGATTACCCCCTATATTAAACTGTGCTGTTATCAAATTTAAACTGTCTATCTCATAACTCAAATCTGAGCCAAAATATCCAGTTATATTATTTGATTTAACATCTGTACTTTGCAATAAGGTTGTAGTGCTCGTATATCTTTTATTTGAATTTGTAATTGGTGGCGAATCAAATAAACTTCCGCCCATAAAGCTTGAAACTCCAAATTTACCGCTTTTGAATGTGAATGATCCACCTACACCTGGTCCACCTGCCAAAAATCTATGACTTGCATTTACATTTCCTGAATATCCATCGCTTATATTTTTTGTGGTAATGATATTAATAATACCATCCAACGCTTCGGCCTCATACTTTGCAGGAATTGTAGTTATTACTTCCACCTTTTCAATTCCTGAAGCAGACATATTTCGTAATACATCTTGCGGATTTTTGTCTAAAATGGTTGAAGGTTTCCCATTAATAAATATCCTGTAATTTGTATTTCCTTTTAACCGAACAGTATTATCACCATCTATAGATAAAAGAGGGACCTTCCGCATCATATTTAAAATATTTGAACTTTTGCTTTCAGGGTCGGCCTGTATATTGTAAGTTATCCTATCAATATCCTGCTTTGCTGCTGGTGCGTTTCCCTTTATTACAACCTCGTTCAGGTTATTCAAACCTACCCTTGGTTTGTGATTTACCGAATCTTTTATACCTCCACTTATCGAGGACTGTGTAGTCTGAGATTTGGCGATGTTTATGGATATGATTAAGATACTGGTGAAAAGGAGTAAAAATTTAGCTTTCATTTTTCTTGATTTATAACCGAAAGTATTCGGGTTATTTCATTCAATAAAATAATAGTGACCAGTCTGTTGTGATTGATGACAAACGACTGTTTTTGACGTTCATCACTTAAAAACAGCTGTTAATCCCCAAAATTTGCTTTGTGCGATTACTTACCCTTTCTTTGGTTAATGAAATCATTCGATTGGACACGGTTATTCATCAGACCATATAAAATTTATACCCATGTTGTATTTTGGCTGATAGTTTCGTGCGCGATAATCTTTCTTAAAGAATACCCTGAACGAATGACCGGTTTGACGATGATTGCCTTAGTGCTGCAAGGTACATTGGAACTCATAATACCTTGTTATACGCAGACTTTATTGGTTATACCCTTGTTTAAAAAACATGGATGGCTATTGGGAACCGCGGTATATTTAATACAGTTGGTTCTACTTATCTCTTTGCTGCCTTACATATTAAATGCAATAGGTATGCTTTTCCCTATTACTGACCGTGTGGATTGGAGAAATGAGCATATTGCTTTCTCCGTGGTGGCTTTTACATTAGTTGCAACCGTATATAAGATGGCATTAGATGGGCTTATATTGGAGAAGCAGCGAAAGGAAAATGAACTGAGACATTTAAAAGCACAATTAAATCCTCATTTTTTGTTTAATACGCTCAATAATTTATATGGACTATCAGTTGCTGAATCAAAAAAACTGCCTGACTTGATGCTAAGATTATCAGAATTACTACGCTATTCGCTTTATGATACTAATCAAAACTATGTGCCTATAAAAAAGGAACTGGATTATATTAGTAATTATGTAGAGTTGGAGAAAATACGCCTGAGTGATAAAGTTGATATAGAAATGGCAGTGTCAGGCAATTATTCAGATTGTTATATTGCTCCATTATTGCTTATCACATTCATTGAAAATAGCTTTAAGCATTTTTCATCATCAAAAGATGGGCAACCGTATGTACATATCTTATTTATGTTAAGCAATGACCGATTAGAATTAAATGTAAAAAATTCAATCTGCCCGGACTATGCTACTGGTAACAAGGAAAAAAACGGAGGATTAGGCCTTAACAATGTAAAGCAAAGATTGCATTTAATCTACCCTGGCAAGCACTCATTAATTGTATTCCGGGAAAGTGCCTTTTTTGAAGTAAAACTAGAAATAGATCTAAGCTGATATGAACATCAATTGCATTATAGTCGACGATGAGCCCATCGCGCGTGAGATATTGAAAACGTATATTGAGCAGATACCGTATTTAACTTTGGTTGCAAGCTGTGAAGATGCTTTTGAAGCCATGCGTGTTTTGAATGGACGCGAAATAGATCTAATTATGCTTGATATTAATATGCCGCGACTGAACGGTTTTGAAATGCTTCGTTCGCTTAAAAAGTATCCTGCTGTAATTATTACTTCGGCATATGGTGAGTTTGCATTAGAAGGTTTTGAACTGTCTGTGGTAGATTACCTTTTAAAGCCTTTTTCCTTTCCGCGGTTTGTGCAGGCTACTGAAAAAGTAATAAATAAAGGACATAATGCTGGTGTTAATAGTAACGGACAAGATGAAGCCTTTATCATGATAAAGGCCGACAAAAGACTTATCAAAGTATTATTAAAAGATATTGAATATGCAGAGGCATATGGTAATTATATTTTTATTTATCGAACCGGAGGAGATCGTATTATGACCAAACAAACTCTTACTCAGTTTGAAGAGCAATTACCGCAGAATGATTTTATACGAATACATAAATCGTTTCTATTAGCACTGAAAGCAGTAAACTATTTGGATGGTAATGAAATAAGCATAACCAGCAGGAAATTACCTATAGGAAAAGTGTATCGAGAAAATTTAATAAAACGTCTTTATTAAGCTAATATAGACAGGGATAGGTTGAAAAACTATACCCCTAACACATCCGCCATCTTCTCTACCGAAAGATCAATACCGTTGATGCTATGTGTAGCCTGCAGGTAATATCCTTCCCGCTCGGCCAATTTTTCGGCAATAAAGGTAACCAGTTCGTCACCCTTTTTACCTTGAAGCACAGGGCGCACGGTTTTGGAGTTTTCAAGGCGTTCGGCTAGTGTTTTCGGACTTAATTTGATGTATAGCGTTTTGCCGTTGGCATTCATCCATTGTAAGTTATCAAAAAAGCAAGGCAGCCCACCACCGGTTGATACAATGGTATTTTCGGCATAATCAGTTTCTTTTAACAGGGATGATTCCAGTTTACGGAAGGCATCTTCGCCATTAGCGGTAAAATATTCGGCAATCGTTGTGCCTACTTTATCCTGCAAAACATGATCCAGGTCAATAAACTCATAGCCCAGATGCGCGGCCAGTTTACGTCCCCAGGTAGTTTTACCGCAACCCATAAAACCTATCAAAAAAATCTTCATAATCAAATCAATTCAATTTTACCCGTGGATCTGCCCAAACATAAATAATGTCTGTTAAAATATTGATCACCACAAAAATAAAAGCAATAAATAAAATAGAGCCCATGATCACCGGAAAGTCCGACATCTCCAGCGCGTTTACCGTAGCCTTGCCCAACCCATTGTAGCCAAATACGTACTCTACAAAAAACGACCCTGCCATTAGCGATGCGAACCAATTGGCTACCGCTGTAATAACCGGGTTTAAAGCATTTTTTAAAGCATGGCGATAAATAACAGCATTATTGCTTAACCCTTTGGCCCGGGCCGTGCGTATATAATCCTGGCTCAAAACATCCAGCATAGCATTACGGGTAAGCTGCACAATAATGGCTAATGGACGTAGTCCTAGTGTTATCATAGGCAGAATTAAATTTTTCCAGGTCATTACCTCGCCTTTAAAAGGGTCATAACTATATAAACTGCCAGACATATTCAGCCCGGTAATATCGCTCCATAAAAAGCCAAACAGCCAGGCAATAATTATCCCCGCAAAAAATGATGGTGCCGATATACCCAAAGTTGAAAAAGCAATAGCCAGTTTATCTATCCAGGTGTCTTGATTAACGGCACTCACCACTCCTAAAAACACCCCGATGATAATGGCGAACAACATTGCAGTTAAGGCCAATATTAAGGTGTTGGGTACTACTTCCATCAGCAAGCCCATTACATCCTTGCTGGTTTGATAGGAACGGCGCAAGTATGGCCATTTTAATGCAATAACTTTTTGTGAGGATACCGCAAATAGCTTCACATAGCCATAACGCTCTTGTTCGGCAGCAGTATTCAAATGCACGCCAATAGGCGACAGGTCATTCATATAATAGGCAAACTGTACAGGTATGGGTTTATCCAGACCAAACTCAATCCTAACGGCTTGTAATGATTGTACATCGGCCCGCTGTCCTTGCGTCATGCGGGCAGGGTCGACCGGTAAAATATTGAACATAAAAAACACCACAACTACCACGCCCAGCATCACCGCCAGCCCATAAAGTAATTTGCGGGTAAGATATTTAAGCATATTATTTTGCCAGGTATTCTTTTACCAGGGTATCATATTTAGGCATATTATGGTAATGCCATTTATTTATAACCGTTCCGTTTTTTATTAATAGCAATCCCGGATTTGCCCTCACCATGCTTTTTAACGGCACGCCATCAGCATAAAATATTTCGCTTATTAAACGGTGTTCCTTGGCAAAAGCCGCGGCATCCGTTGGCGAATTTGAAGTTAAAAATATGGTACGCACATTATAATGCTGCGTCAAATTGGCTGCCAGGGCGTTGATACGGTTAATGGCTTTTTTATTGGTTGCCTTTAAATTATAGGCCACAATATATAACTGGTAATAAGGGCTTGATAATAGTTCCTGTGTATAGTTGTTGCCTTGCGCATCCTGAATATTCAGGTCGGTAATTTTAGGGGTGAAACCTTTTTTAACCAATTTGCTTTCCGGGTTGCCTACAATTATCCAGTTGTTATCTTTCCAGATGCCGGTTTTAAGGTATTCCTTATCGGTCATGGTTTTGGTGGCCGATGTTTTTTTGTTTTGCAGGCTATAAGTTAACTCATATTCATCAGGCTTGGCACCGGGGGGCGTTTTCATTTCCTCCAAAATATTGTTGCCTATTTTATAAGGTAAAAAATCAATTATCGGCAAAGAACTATAGGTATATACACCAAGGCCTAATGATATCACTACGGAGGCCACTAAAAGCTGATCGCTGGTTTTAGTATTAAAGAGTGGTTTAATGGCATCCCTGTTTTTAAATAGTACCAATATCAATAACAACAAGATCAGATCCTTACTGAATGATTGCCACGGTGTTAAAGGAATAGCATCGCCAAAGCATCCGCAGGTTTGCACTACTTTAAAGTACGCCGAGTAAAACGTTAAAAACGAAAAGAAGATTATTAAAAGCAGTAATCCCCAGGCTACCTGTTTGGCACGTACACCAATTAATAAAGCAAAACCTAGTATGATCTCCAGTGCGCAAAGTATAATTGCTATCCCAACAGCAAAACCGTTTAAAAAGGTAATATGGAAAACTTCAAAATATTCTTCCAGTTTATAGGAGAAACCAAGCGGATCATTAATTTTTATAAGGCCCGAGAATATAAATAGTAAACCTACTGCTATCCTGCAAAACCATATGATGCCATTTTTCATTTTACACCCAGTTTAATTAAGGCAAATACTGCATAATTTAACATGTCCTGGTAGTTGGCTTTTATACCTTCTGACGCCAGGGTTTGTCCCTTATTATCTTCTATTTGTTTTACGCGTAATATCTTCATTAGTATCAGGTCGGTTAATGAGCTGATACGCATATCTCGCCAGGCCTCGCCATAATCATGATTTTTGGCAAACATCAGGTCCTTGGTTTCGGTAACGTAGTCATCAAATGATTTGCTTACCGCTTCCGGTTGCAACTCAACAGGAGCATCAGGGGCGCAATCCAGTTGCATCATGGCTATAACGCAATAGTTCACAATGCCAATATATTCGCCGGTAATGTCTTCGCCAACTTTCGATACCTTTTTTTCTTCAAGCGTGCGGATGCGCTGCGCTTTAATAAAAAGCTGGTCGGTTATTGATTCGGGGCGTAAAATGCGCCATGCTGTACCATAATCATAGGTCTTTTTCATGAAAAGGCCCTTGCATACATTAATTACCGCTTCGTATTCTGCTGATGTATTGTTCAATTTTATTATTGTTGAATTGTTAGATGGTAAAAAGGTAAGCCGTAACTTAGCGTTATATAACCAATGGCTAAATATACAGTTTTTAATAAAAAGGTAACGCTGAATGCAGGCGGCAAATTGATCGATCTGTCCACACCAAAAGTGATGGGAATTATCAACCTTACACCCGATTCATTTTATGATGGTAGCCGCAAGCCATTGGTTGATGAGGCCGTGCAATTAGCCGGTAAAATGCTGGCAGATGGTGCTACTTTTTTAGACCTCGGGGCTTACTCATCCCGACCAGGCGCTGATGATATATCTGTACAAGAAGAAATGGATAGGCTGCTGCCTGTTGTTGAAGCCATTGTTGCTAATCATCCTGAAGCTATTTTATCCATAGATACTTTTCGCTCGCAAGTTGCCGAAGCCGCTATTAAAGCAGGCGCACATATCATCAATGATATATCTGGCGGGCAATTGGATGCAGCTATGTATAACACGGTTGCAAAATTACAGGTGCCTTACATATTAATGCACATGAAAGGGGATCCGCAAACCATGCAGCAACTGGCCGAGTATGAAGATGTGTTTGGAGAAGTATATGATTATTTTGCTTCGCGATACTATCAACTAAAGCAGCTTGGAATAAACGATGTAATTATTGATCCGGGGTTTGGTTTTGCCAAAAAGCCCGAACATGGATATCAATTAATGAACCGTTTACAAGAGTTTGAACCCCTGGGTTTACCTATGCTTGTAGGCGTATCCCGCAAAAAAATGATACATGGTTTATTAGGGGTAACTGCCGAAGATGCCTTGAACGGAACAACAGCGTTAAACGCCATAGCCCTAACTAAAGGCGCCAATATATTACGGGTGCACGATGTTAAGGAAGCGGTTGAAACAGTTAAAATTTGGGAAGCCTGTAGTTAAGCTGTTACTTTTGTCTTATATAAAGTGTTGATCCACCATCCATTATCAAATTTCCCTTTATATCATTTGGCGGCGTGCTTATATAAAGCGAGTCTGATGTAATCCTTATAGCATTCATGGCACCATCTTCACCCAAAAAAATAGCATCAAAGTTTTTATTAATTGATGTGGAATTTTTTTTAAGGATGCGATAAGAACCTTCATTGATCATTAGGTCCTTTACAAATATTTTGTAGTTATTACCCGGATTAAACTGTATAAAGTTACCCTGGCCCGGGGCAAAATTTTCGGTATGAAATACGCTCATTTGGCTAACCATTTCCCAGTTACCGGTTAAATTTATAGTAGTAAGATCGTCACTTTTTTTACAGCTGGCTAGTGTAAACAGGCAAAGGATAAATAAAACATTCTTCATAGTTATTGCCAATACGTTTTTGCAGGCAAGAATGTTACACCTTAATTTCGCCTTTCATATTTCCATATAAAGCCATTAGGAGAGGTGTTGCCTATAGTGAGTTCATTTTCTGTTAAAACAAGGTAATAAGCAAACGAATTATTGTCGTAATAAATAGCATCATAAGCAGTACCTGAAACTACTACTCCTTTTTTAACAATTCGATAAGGCCCCTCTTCTGATTGTTTAAACTTAACGAACTTTTTATAGGTGCTGTCTGAAAGAAGTTGTAATATATTACCCTCGCCGTGAGGATAGGTTGTAATTATGGCTGTTGTTGTGTTGTTTGATTGTTGTGTCATTTCCCAGGTACCTGCAAGCCCCTTTGGCTGCACGCCATTTTTTTTGCAACTAATGATAGCTAAGGAAAGGCAAAGAATAAGCAATATGTTTTTCATTATAATTTGCTATAATATTTATCTGGTGTAACTAACCGTTTTATTATCCTCTATTCCCCAAGCCGCCATAGCGTCCAATACGGGCGCTAGTTTTTCGCCAGATAAAGTTAACTTGTACGTAACAACGGGCGGTACTACTTGTTCTGCTTTGCGGGATATTAAATTATCTGCCTGTAGTTGCTTTAGATGCTGTATCAGCATTTTTTCGGTAATGGCAGGTATGGCTCGTTTCAATTCGCTATACCTTTTTGGTCCACTCATAAGCTGGAATAAAATAATGGGCTTCCAATGGCCGCCAATTTTATTCATTACATAACTAACCGGGCAGGCCAGTTCATTCAAGCCTTTATTAAAATTACGGGTAGAACTTTCTTTAATCGCTGTCATTGATACATACTTTAGGGTAAGTACTTGTATAAAAGTAAGTGCAAATATAACTTTGTTGCCAACAAATAAAAAATTAAGATCATGAAAATTACAATAACAGGCTCGTTAGGAAATATAAGCAAACCCTTAGCCAAAAAATTAATTAGTGCGGGCCACCAGGTAACTATCATCAGCAGCGATGAAAATAAAGCTGATGCCATTAAGACAATGGGCGCAGCACCGGCAATAGGTTCGGTAAGTGACGTAACTTTTGTAACCAAAGCATTTAGCGGGGCTGATGCCATATACACCATGGTTCCACCAAATTTTGGTGTTTCAAACTACCGGGAATACATTGCGGGAGTAGGTCGTGTTTATGCAGAGGCAATAAAAGCATCCGGAGTAAAAAAAGTAGTTAATTTAAGCAGTATAGGTGCGCACTTGCCAAGTGGTACAGGACCAATTGCCGGTATACACGATGTGGAAAATATTTTTGCCGGTTTAGATGGCGTAGCCGTTAAACACTTGCGTGCCGCTTACTTTTATGTAAATTTTTACGGCAATGTAGATATGATCAAACACGCGGGTATATTAGGCAGTAACTATGGTGCCGACACTAGATTGGTATTGGTTCATCCTGAAGATATTGCCGACGCGGCTGCCGAAGAATTACAACAGAACTTTACCGGTAAAACCATCCGTTATGTAAGCAGCGATGAACGAACCGCAGGTGAAGTAGCAGCAATATTAGGTAAAGCAATAGGAAAACCTGAATTACCCTGGGTTGAATTTAGTGACGACGATAATTATAATGGAATGACACAGGCAGGGTTGCCCGAAGAAGTCGCCAGAGTTTATACCGAAATGGGAGCCAGCGCCCGGTCGGGTAAATTATACGAGCATTATTTTTCCAACAAACCTGCCCAATTGGGTAAAATCAAACTGGAAGATTTTGCAGTGGAATTTGCGAAGGCTTTTTAATTGCCTTTTTGTCATACTGAGCGGAGCGAAGAATCATATATGAGCGACAAGCATGGCGTACAAGATTTTTCACTTCGTTCAAGAAAATAGTTCTTCGCCACGTTCAGAATGACAATTATTTGGTATCAACCACCAACTCCATCATCTTTAAAATACTATCTACATACTCGCGGTTATTGGCCAGGCGCGGTACTTTATGCTGACCGCCTAGTTTGCCTTTTTCTTTCATCCAATTAAAGAAAGTACCTTTAGGAGCCACCTGTATCTGTGGACGGCGAAGCGCCATGTCTTTAAAGCGCTTGGCATCATAGTCAGAATTTACGCGGCGCAGGGTTTCATCTAACAGGTCAATAAAACGGTCAAATTCGGCAGGTTTCTTTTCAAACTCAATTACCCATTCATGGGCGCCGCATTCATTATCATTAAAATATACAGGCGCGGCCGTATAATCACGTATAATGGCCCCGGTTTGCTGGCAGGCTTCATCCAAAGCACGTTCGGCATTGTCAATTATCAATTCCTCGCCAAAGGCATTTATAAAGTGTTTGGTACGGCCGGTAATTTGTATACGATAAGGCGCCAATGAAGTAAACCTAACAGTGTCGCCAATTAAATAGCGCCATAAACCGGCATTGGTGCTAATAATAAGCGCGTAATTTTTATCCAGTTCCACCTCATCTAAATTAAGTGTGGGCGGGTTCTCGTCGTGCAGATGTTCCAATGGTAAAAACTCATAAAAAATCCCATAATCCAACATCAGCAACATATCCCCCGAATCATCCAGGTCCTGTATGCCAAAAAAACCTTCAGAAGCGTTGTAGGTTTCCAGGTAATACATGCTGTCATTAGGTATCAGTTTTTTAAACTGCTCACGATAGGGTGTAAAGTTTACCGCGCCATGAAAATAAAGCTCCAGGTTTGGCCATACCTCCAGTAAATTGTTTTTGCCGGTTATTTCCAGTATACGTTTAAATAATAACAGGTTCCAGGTAGGTACACCACTCAGGCTGGTTACATTAACATCCTTAGTAGCATATGCCATCTTTTCAATCTTCTCTTCAAAGTTCTCCAACAAAGCAATGTCCAGATCAGGGGTGCGATGGAACTCGGCCCATAGTGGCAGGTTTTTCATTAGCACGGCAGATAGGTCTCCAAAAGAAGTATCAGGGCTTAACTGGCTAATTTGATGGCTACCACCCAATGTTAATATTTTACCCGTGAACATGCGGGCATTGGGGCGGTTGTTAAAGTAAATGGTCAAAAGGTCCTTTCCACCTTTAAAATGGCATTCCTCTAATGATTCCTCGCTAACGGGGATAAACTTACTCCGGTCATTGGTGGTGCCGGATGATTTGGCGAACCATCTTATTTCTGATGGCCAAAGCACATTTTGTTCGCCTTTAAGCATACGCTCAATGTAGGGTTTAAGCGTATCATAAGTTTGTATAGGCACGCGCTCCTTAAATTGTTGCGGAGTACTTATGCTTTTATAATCATACTTACGTCCCCATTCAGTGTCCTCAGCTGATGATATTAACTGCTCAAACCACTCACGTTGCACCTCGTTAGGATATTTCATAAAAAGCTCTATCTGGTGGATACGCTTTTTCATGAACCAGGTAAAAACGGAGTTAAATAATGTCATGCTTAAATTTATTGAGCAAAGGTTTTTCTTTTCAATACAAAGTTGGCGCCTAAATACACTTTACGAACCATCTCATTTTCGGCTAATACTTCCGGAACACCTGATTCCAGTATTTTGCCCTCAAAAAGTAAATAAGCACGATCTGTTATAGATAGCGTCTCCTGCACGTTATGATCAGTAATTAATATGCCAATGTTACGATGTTTCAATTTAGCCACCATGGCCTGTATCTCTTCTACTGCAATAGGGTCAACCCCCGCGAACGGTTCGTCCAACAAAATAAAGTTGGGTTCGGCTGCCAGGGCACGGGCAATTTCGGTACGCCTGCGCTCACCACCTGATAATAGGTCGCCACGGTTACGGCGCACTTTATGCAAGCTAAATTCATCAATTAACGATTCCAGTTTTTCTTCCTGCTGTACTTTGGTCATTTTACCCATTTCCAGCACGGCTTTAATATTATCTTCAACAGATAGTTTACGAAATACCGACGCCTCCTGCGCCAAATAGCCAATGCCCTTTTGCGCGCGGCGATACATAGGGTCGGTAGTTATATCTTCATCATCCAGGTAAATGGTGCCCTCGTTAGGTTTTATTAACCCTACTATCATATAAAACGAAGTAGTTTTGCCCGCGCCATTGGGGCCAAGTAAACCCACAATTTCTCCCTGCGATACATTGAATGATACATCATTTACAACTGCACGCTGTTTATATTTTTTTACTAAATTTTCTGCTCTTAAAATCATTTTCAATTCAAAATTTGGCTTTTGACTTAAAATCTTATGCCTTTTATATTCAGTTGTATTGATCTTCTCTCTTTCCAGATATTTTCTTCAATAGTATAACAAATATCAAAGGGCACGTTTGGTTTAATTTGCTCTAAATATTCGCCGTGGTTAAAGGCAATACAATCAAATGCCGGCGAGCCCGGTTGCATAACTGCCATTTTAAGGTGCTTGCTTCCGGCTAATCCCGCGTTACCACTAACATACACATTTTTGGTGACGAATACCGGCAACATATTTTCCGGGCCAAATGGTGCAAACTGATTTAGTACCCTAAAAAATTTAGATTCTATCTGGCTCAGTGTTATTTCGGCATCAATAGTTATTTGTTGTATTAGCTGCTCATCAGTAATAGTGGCGCTTACTACCTCTTCAAACTTATCAATAAACGCGGGTACGTTTTCGGGGTGCATGGTTAACCCGGCAGCATATTTATGTCCGCCAAATTGTATCAGCAAATCACTGCATCCGCATAGTGCCTCATATAAGTCATATCCTAAAACAGAACGTGCACTGCCTGCCACATGCCCATTTGAACGGGTCAATACAATAGTTGGGCGGTAGTATTTTTCCGTCAATCGCGAAGCAACAATACCAATAACCCCTTTATGCCAATTTTCATTATATACCACGGTTGATTTGCGGCCAATTAAAATATTGTCGCTGTCAATCATGCTTAGTGCTTCATCGGTTATTTGAAGGTCGTGCCCCTTGCGCTCGGTGTTTTTTATGTTGATGAGTTCACCCTTTTCATTGGCGGCTTCTTCGGTACAGGCAATTAATAACTCAACCGCGTGCTTGGCGTCGTCAATTCGGCCCGCGGCATTAATGCGTGGGCCCAATAAAAATACAATATCAGATATGGTAAAATTACCCGTGCGCCCTGCAACCTCCATCAGTTTTTTTATGCCAATGCAGGGATTGGTGTTTATTTTTTGCAGGCCGTAATAAGCCAGTATCCGGTTCTCGCCGGTGATGGGTACAATATCGCAGGCAATACTTACCGCGGCCAAATCAAAGTATATACTAACTTCCTCAAACGGGATGTCATTTTTTTCGGCAAATGCCTGCGCCAGTTTAAAACCTATACCGCAGCCGGATAATTCTTTGTAAGGGTACTCACAATCCTTCCGTTTAGGATCAAGTACAGCAACGGCATCTGGTAAAACATCGCCGGGTGTGTGGTGATCGCAAATAATAAAATCAATATTCTTGGCATTTGCATAGGCTATTTTATCCACCGATTTTATACCACAATCCAACGCTATAATTAAGCTAAAACTATACTCGGATGCATAATCAATCCCCTGGGTTGATATACCGTAACCTTCTGTATATCTGTCAGGAATATAATATTCAATATTGGCATGATGATTTTTAAAAAAGCTGTACACTAAGGCTACAGCCGTAGTGCCATCTACATCATAATCGCCATATATCAGTATTTTTTCTTCTTTTTCTATAGCCTCTTCAATACGCAATATGGCTTTTTCCATATCGGCCATTAAAAAGGGGTCATGCAAATGGCGATGGTCGGGACGAAAGAAATAGCGCGCCTCTTCATAAGTGGTAATACCCCTATGAACCAGTAATGTGCTTAAAACAGTATCAATGTTGAGAACACCGGCTAAGTCATTTACTACAGTATCATCCGGCATTTCTCGTGTCGACCACCGTTTATTCATATCTTTATCGCTTAAAACAGTAAATATACTTATTGGGTTATTATAACAGGTAATTAACTCGTAAAATACAAATTAATTATAAATGGAAATTTTCGCTTTAGGTGAAGGCTCATACTCGGTAGATAGCTCAAAAAAATTCGTTCCGTTTGATCCTCAAACAGATAATGCTAAAGATAGGCCCGGCTCATTATTTATCCACGTAAATCCATTTTTAGTTAAAACCAGTACCGACCTTATATTATTTGATACCGGGCTTGGCTATAAAGATACCCGCGACGAATTATTACTGCACCAACATATACGTAACACCGGTTTTGAGCCCGAAGATGTTACCCTGGTACTAATGTCTCATCTGCATTATGATCATTCTGCCGGATTAGTGGTTGAACGTGGCGGGCAATTACAACCCAGCTTTCCCAATGCTACACATGTTATACAGCGCCAGGAATGGGAGTTTGCTTTCACCGGAAAATCATCATCCTATCATGTAGAGATATTTGAAGCGTTAAAAAATTTAAAAAGTTTGGTTTTAGTTGATGGATCAGGCGAGTTTAAACCGGGTATCAGGTATGAGCTTTCGGGTGGGCATTGCCCGTATCACCAGGTTTTTTGGCTGGATGATAATGGCGACAAATGTTTTTTTGGCGGAGATGAACTACCCGAGCCTGAACAATTGATAAGAAAGTTTATAGCTAAATATGATTATGACGGCCGTAAAGCTATGCAGTTACGTGAAGAATATGGTAAAATAGCCGCCGCTGAAAACTGGACCTGTTTATTTTACCATGCTAAATCGACAGCTGTAGGTAAAGTAGCTTATACCGATGGAAGTTTTAGTGTTTTACCTGCCTAAAGCGCAGCGCCGCCACCTTCAAGCATTTCCCTTATTTTTTCAACACTAAGAGGTTTTGAAATAAAGTTTTTTACTAAAGGATATGAACGTGCTTTACTTATATCGTTACTAAATACAGAAGATGAGATTATATAAATTTTACTTTTGCCTGTTGTGTCAATATTTAGGCGTTTATATTCTTCTAAAAATTCCCAACCGTTCATAATAGGCATATTAATATCCAGCAAAATAAAATCAGGTAAACTGTTGGGATCTGTTTTATGGAGTTGGACTAACTCATCTATAGCAATTTTACCATTAAGGCAAGCAGATATCTCTGCATCGGCTAATGCTTTTTTAATTAACTTGATGGAAATAAAGTTGTTAATTTCATCATCGTCAATCAATAAAATGTGTACAGGGCGGTTTTCAGTAGTCATACTTGCTTTATACGCAAATTAAGTTAAAAAGGTTATTCCTATTAGTTGTATTAGTAATATGCTTTAATTATCTAAAGTAATAAGTTTTTATTACAACTCATAATCATTGTGCTTTACAAATTATAAAAATTGTAATTTTTGTTCAACTATAATTATAATAGTTTGTAAAACTCGTATTAGCAAAAAGGCAACTATTTTATTTTTTTAAAAAACTAATTGTCTTAAATACGATTGTATGGTATTTTCTAACCCATGGTATAAGGCATCACTAATTAAAGCATGTCCAATACTAACTTCTTGCAAGCCCGGTACTTTTTCAGCAAAATATTTAAGATTATGCAGGTCCAGATCATGACCGGCGTTAATACCTAAGCCAACACTTTGCGCAACTTTTGCAGCTTCAATATACGGTGCAATAGCTGCTTCTTTATTTTGATGATATTGGTGCGCGTAAGCTTCGGTATATAGTTCAATACGGTCGGTACCTGTAGTGGCGGCAGCCTCTACCATTTTAGGGTCGGGGTCAACAAATATAGATACCCGTATGCCTGCATTTTTAAATACAGCTATTATATCTTTTAAATAGGCCTGGTTGGCAATAGTATCCCAGCCGTGATTGGAGGTTATTTGCCCTAAAACATCGGGCACTAAAGTTACCTGGGCAGGTTTATTGGCTAGTACCAGGTCAATAAATTTTTGTTCCTGGCAGTTGCCTTCAATATTAAACTCGGTGCTGATTACTTTTTTTAAATCGAATACATCCTTATAACGGATGTGCCTTTCGTCCGGGCGCGGATGTACAGTGATGCCTTCGGCACCAAAGTGTTCGCAATCTAAAGCAACCTGTACCAGATCAGGATTATTACCCCCGCGCGAATTGCGCAGCGTAGCTATTTTATTGATATTTACAGATAAACGGGCCATAAAATATATTTAAGGCAAATATCAATATTACTTTAAACATTTGAGCGAATAGTCTGTCATAAAGTAAAACCATACTTTATGAGATCATACCTAACAGCGGCCATTATTGGTATTACGGCCATTATATCTTTTGCTATAATTGGCAACGCGTACAGGTCGCGTGCCAACACCATGGAAACCATCGTAGTTACCGGCTTGGCCGAAAAAGATTTTACCAGTAACTTAATCGTATGGCGCGGCACCTACTCACAAAAATCCATGGATCTAAAAACAGCTTATGCTTTATTAAAGGCTGATGAGGGAACCATACGTGCTTATTTGAACAGAAAGGGCATTAGTAATTCGGCAATTACTTTCTCATCAGTAAACATTAATAAAGATTTTGCCATGAGTTTTGATGCAAACGGAAGAAACACGGGGCAAACTTTTACAGGATATAATTTAATGCAAACCGTAAAAATTGAATCAACCGATGTAGATAAGGTAGATAAAATATCGCGCGAGGCTACAGAGCTAATTGAAAAAGGGATTGAGTTTAACTCATCTTCGCCTTTATTTTACAACACCAAATTAACCGAAGTTAAAATGGAACTATTAGGCAAAGCCAGTGCCGATGCAAAAGCACGTGCGGAAGCTATTGCAAAAAATGCTGGCAGCTCATTGGGCGATCTTAAAAAAGCTACCATGGGTATATTCCAAATAACGGGCAAAAATTCCAATGAAGACTACAGCTATGGGGGAGCATTCAATACCTCAAGCCGCGAAAAGACCGGCTCAATAACTATTAAGATGGAATTTCATGTAGATTAATTAACTTTATAGTTATTAATCTACATGCTATGCTCAAAGTAGTTGCCATAATTGGTTGCTCTGTTATTCTTAATGCTTCTGTAAACAAATTGTTTAGCAAAGGAGTACTAAAGAATGATCTTGAAAACGTTAATTTGAAAGGACATGTGAAATCATGTACGGAGTATCACCATGAGATCAATGACCCTAAGTTTCTTAAAATCTTTAATCCCCAAATAAAAACTTCAAAAACTATAACTTTTTATAACCGCGATGGTTTCAAAACCAAAATGCTGAATAGCGATATTGATGCAAGTGGTAAAGTTATAAATTCCTATTCCCAAAGCTATAATGCAAAAGCCAGACAGGCGGAAACATCAGCGGATCGCCATATTGACTATGATAAATCTGGCCCAAGAACTATTTATAACAAATACGGACAACCGGATACTTGTTACAATCCCGATAAAAATGGCAAATTAAAACTTGCCCTTGTTTATCATTATGATAAAAATCATAACGTTACTAGTGTGGAGAAACATGACCACGAAAATATTATAATTGGCGAACCTGTTTATAAAACTTTATACAAGTATGATAAATATAATAACCTGGTCGAAGAGATTAATTTGGGTGTAAGAGGCCAGCGGGTAAGTAAAACAAATTATCGATATGATAGTAGGGGTAATGTATTGTTAAGAATTGATTCGGCGGTTAAGCGGATAGGAGGTGAAAATACGTCTAAGTTAAAAAGGGGCAATATTTACATTGTTAGCTATAGTTACAAAAATTTTGATAGGGCAGGTAATTGGTTGCAAAAAACTATTGTAGTTAATAACGAACGATCATACAGCATTAAACGAATAATAAAATATTACAACTAAAAAGGGCCTGATTCTAAAACCAAGCCCTTTGAATTTTTTTACTTTTTACTTAGTAACGATAGTATTCCGGTTTAAACGGACCGTCAACAGTTACGCCAATGTATTCAGCCTGATCCTGGTCAAGTACTTCCAATTCAACACCAATTTTTTCCAGGTGTAAACGGGCAACTTTTTCGTCCAAATGTTTAGGTAAAGTATAAACTTTGTTTTCGTATGCATCAACATTAGTCCAAAGTTCTAACTGCGCTAAAGTTTGGTTGGTGAATGAGTTACTCATTACAAAGCTCGGGTGGCCAGTAGCGCAACCTAAGTTTACCAAACGGCCCTCAGCCAAAACAATAACGTCCTTACCATTAATGGTATATTTATCAACCTGTGGTTTAATTTCAATTTTGGTATTGCCATAAGCACCATTTAACCAGGCCATATCAATCTCGTTATCAAAGTGGCCTATGTTACAAACAATAGCTTTGTCTTTCAATGCACGGAAATGTTTTTCGCGCACAATGTTTTTGTTGCCGGTAGCGGTTACTACAATGTCAGCCTCAGCAATAGCAGTGCTTAATTTTTTAACTTCATAACCTTCCATTGCAGCTTGTAAAGCGCAAATAGGGTCAATTTCGGTTACAATTACACGTACACCAGCGTTACGTAATGAATCTGCTGATCCTTTGCCTACATCACCATAACCACATACAACACCAACTTTACCAGCCATCATCACATCAGTAGCACGACGGATAGCATCAACCAATGATTCGCGGCAACCGTATTTGTTGTCAAATTTTGATTTGGTAACCGAGTCATTGATGTTGATTGCAGGAATTGGCAATGTGCCATTTTTCATGCGCTCATATAAACGGTGTACACCGGTAGTTGTTTCTTCTGATAGGCCTTTGATGCCGGCAACCAATTCAGGATAACGGTCAAAAACCATATTGGTTAAATCGCCGCCATCATCCAATATCATGTTTAATGGTTTACGGTCCTCTCCAAAAAATAAAGTTTGTTCAATACACCAGTCAAAATCAGGTTCACTTAAACCTTTCCAGGCATATACAGATACACCGGCAGCAGCAACAGCAGCAGCAGCATGATCTTGGGTAGAAAAAATATTACATGATGACCAGGTAACTTCGGCACCTAATTCAACCAATGTTTCAATTAAAACAGCTGTTTGAATGGTCATGTGAAGGCAACCTGCAATACGTGCGCCTTTTAAAGCTTTTGATGGTCCATACTCTTTACGTAAAGCCATTAAGCCCGGCATTTCTGCTTCGGCTAGTTCAATTTCTTTACGGCCCCACTCGGCTAATGCAATGTCTTTTACTTTATATTTGGTGTAAGCAGTCCCAACTGATGATGACATATTATATTGATTTAGCTGCAAAAATAGCACAAAATAATATGAATATAAAATTTATAGTAAACCAGATAGGTCTAACTATTTATTATCCTGATACATGGAAAGTGTGCCATTATAGATGGCGCCGGTTTCAACCAGCAGGGCGCCGGTTTTAATTTCGCCATTAATTTTACCGGTGCTTTTAATTTCAAGTGTTTCTACATTAATGTTACCATTAATTACACCATATACAACCATGTCCTTAGTAACTACATTGCCATGTATAATGCCCTTTTCGCCTAATATTAAACCTTCGGTAATATTCACATCGCCTGTAACATGGCCATCTAAACGCACAACTGCAGGTGCTTTTAAGTTGCCATCTATAACGGCACCTTCAGCAATAAAGGTTGATATGGCTTGTAGGTCTAACGCAACTTTATCTTTTTTTGAAAAAACGCCCATGTATAGTATCTGCTAGTTGTTTAAGGTTAAAAACTTAGCCGGGTTTATCGGCTTTCCGTTTTTTCGTACTTCGTAATGTAAATGGCTGCCTGTTGAATGACCGGTTGAACCCACTAATCCTATATTATCTCCAACAGCTATTTTTTGGCCAACTTTTACTTTAATTTTTGACAAATGGCCGTAAAGCGTTTCAAAGTTATTGTTGTGTTGTATGCGTATGCAATTGCCATATCCGCCAGACCACCCCGCAAAAATAACCCTGCCATTAGCAGTTGCTTTTACACCATCACCACGGCGGCCCTGAAAATCAATACCCGGGTGAAATTCTGCATGCGCAGAAGAAAATGGGTCGTTTCTGTAACCAAAAAACGAAGTTAGTGATGTAGTACGCGGATAGCCCATGGGAGTAAAAGCTACGGTATTTACTAGTTTGCTTAGGTATTCATCATAGGCCATGTAAACTTCTTTGTCAGTAAGTTTAGTGCCTTCTGCGTTGTTGTCGCCACCAACAGATTTGGTAGCAAAACCTTTTAAGCCGCGTTTTTTTAAATAATCGTTTATTTTTTTCAGCTTAGCCTCAATTGCCTGTATATAAGTTTGGGCGGACGGCTTGCTTGCGTCAAGAACAGGAGGAGGTATTTGACCCTTTAGTTTAATTATTTGTGCTACCAGTAACTGTTTCTCAATATCCTTTTGTTGATTTTTGTACTGTAAAAAAGCTATAAAACCAGCTAAGGATAAAATAACCAATACCACGCTTAATATATAATGCTTTAGGTTGGTTATATGCCTGGTTTTAACTTGTAATGTTTTTGCAGCTTGTTTATTTTTACTTAAAATAACAACTGTACTAACATCCTTAACTTTTGACCTCATAAACTATTTTTCATATATTCGGGTTCGCAATTTATAAACAACGAAGGATATAAACGCCATTAATCCTCAAAAATTTTACACAATTTAAAACAATACTGTTAAAAAATTGTATCGTCAGCAAAATGTTATTATTCTGATTTTAAGATGATAGCTATAATTGATTTGCTATTTTTGTGAAAGATTTAAGAAAAGAAACATTATGTATCCAGAATATTTAGTTGCCCCAATGCGGGAAGATTTAACCAAAGTTGGTTTCCAGGAATTAAAAAACCCTGAAGCTGTAAAAAATGCTATTGAAAGCGAAGGAACCGTTTTTGTAATGGTAAATTCGGTTTGTGGTTGTGCGGCAGCTAATGCCCGCCCGGCGGCAAAAATGGCTGCTCAAAGCGCTAAACATCCTGATAAACTGGTAACTGTTTTTGCAGGTATGGAAAAAGACGCGGTTGACGCGGCACGTAATTATATGTTGCCTTACCCACCATCATCACCATCTATGGCTTTATTTAAAGATGGCAAATTGGTACACATTATTGAGCGTCATCAAATTGAAGGCCGCCCTGCACAAATGATAGCTGATAATTTGATTGGCGCGTTTGAACAGTATTGCTAATTAGTCCGAAAAGTCGGTAAAGACAGAAAAGTCCGAAAGATATTATCTTCCGGACTTTTTATTTTAAATTGGATAATTACTATAACCGCTTCAACTTCATATTGCGGAAGTTTACCCGGCAGCCATGATCCTGCAAAAGGATATAACCCTCTTTGGCTTCGCCAAAGTTGGCATCGTTTTTAAACTTGCTTGCAGCAACCGCTTCTTTATATTCCTTGCCTCCACGGTCATACTCCAGGACTTTGACGCCATTTAAATAGTGCTCCACGTGGTTGTTTGGATATACTACGATACGGGCAGTATTCCATTCGCCGATTTTTTTGGTAAAGCGTGCTTGTTTTTTTGCCGGTATCAAATCATATAACGAGCCCAGTTTGCGGTTACCATCTCTGCCCGCTCGTGCATCCGGGTGTTTATCATCATCCAAAACCTGGTACTCCAAACCAAGCGGTGAACCCGTTGTGCTTTGAGACAGTGTAGTGAAATATTTTAATCCGCCATTGGCAACTTCAGTCATCCTAAATTCAAACGACAGATCCATTGGGCCATATTTTTCTTCAGTGATGATGTCGCCGCCTACCTGGCTTGATTTATCCGGCGCGCCTTGTATGGTTAAGTAGCCATTATCCGTGTCCCAGCCTTTTGTAGGGAAGTTCATGTTGCGTACGCTTCGCCAGCCTTTGCTGGTTTTGCCATCAAATAGCAATTTCCAACCATCTTTTTGCTCATAGGCAGTAAGCGTATTGGGTTGCAGGTTGGTTACGTAAACATTTTTGTCAAATGGTTGAGGAGTAAGGCCCTTAGTTTTGATCTGTATGTTTTTAAAATATACCTTTTCGCCTGCATCTTCAGGTTTGTTTACCGAGTGTACCTGCAAAGCTATAAATCCGGTCCGATCCAAAGTATCTACAACATAAGCGGCAGCTACGCCATTAACCCATGTTTTAACTTCGTTGCCAATACATTCCATTTTAATATGGTTATACTGCCCAACTTTAAAGGCATCTTTGGCTTTAGCGTTTAACTCCAAAGGATATAGCCATTCTCTGCGTCCCTCATCATAAATACCTCCGCTCCATTTACGGTCAGAAGGGTCAATTTCAAATTGCTTGCCATAAACTTTTCCTTTGCCACCATTGCCATTTGCATCGTAATGGCTGCGTATTTGCACACCCGCATTATTGCCAACATCATCAATTTTAACGTCCAGTTCCAATACGTAATCACCGTATTCTTTTTCTGTCACTAAAAATGTATTGCCCGATCCGGCTACGGTAGTGCCTACAATATTGCCATTTTGTACTTTATAATCGGCAGTACCGGCAAGGCGTTTCCAACCTTTTAGGGTTTTGCCGTCAAATAAACTAGTATAACCTTTTTTATTTTGTGCCGATGCTTGGGTAAGCATAAAAGTGCTTAAAGCCAAAGCAACGCCAAGTGTAATTTTAATATTCATAATAGGTGTATTGGTTGCGGTAAATATACTATGGCAAATTAATTATTGCAATCGATTTCAATAAAAAACAATGTTTTTGTAACGCAACAGGTAGTTCGGTGTCTTTTGTTAATAATAAAACACTTATTTTCGTTGATAACTGATCTTAATATTAAAATGAAGAAATACTATGCTACCGGCTTACTAACCGGTTTTATTATCACTATTGGTTTGGTTGCCCCTGTTAAAGCTCAGCAAACCTCCGCCGATCCACTAAAAATTTACCGTGAAACACCTGCCAGGATTAACGACCTGGTACATACTAAACTGGATGTTAGGTTTGATTATGCTAAGCAATACTTGTATGGCAAAGAGTGGGTTACTATAAAACCCCATTTTTATCCAACTGATAGTTTGCGTTTAGATGCCAAAGGGATGGATATCAAAGATATATCTGTAATTAAAGCGGGTAAAAATGTGCCACTTAAATATACTTATGATAGTTTAACGTTAGCCATTAAGCTTGATAAAACCTACCGCAATAATGAAAGCTATACTATTTATATTAATTACACCGCCAAACCCAACCTGTTAAAAGCAAAAGGCAGCGCGGCTATTAATGATGCTAAAGGTTTATACTTTATTAATCCGTTGGGAACTGAAAAGGATAAACCAACCCAAATATGGACGCAGGGCGAAACCGAAAGCTCATCAGCGTGGTTTCCTACTATTGATAAAACCGCGCAAAAAACCACACAGGAAATAAGTATGACCGTACCTGCAAAGTATGTTACCTTATCAAATGGTCGTTTGTCATTACAGAAAACTAATGCTGACGGTACCCGTACCGATACTTGGAAAATGGATTTGCCGCACTCGCCATATTTATTTATGATGGCCGTGGGCGATTTTAAAATTTATAAAGATAAATGGCGCGACAAAGAGGTAAGCTATTATCTTGAACCCAAGTATGCGCCTTATGCTAAAGAGATTTTTGGGCAAACACCTGAGCAGATAGAATTTTACTCCAAATTATTAGGAGTTGATTATCCATGGAACAAATATGCGCAGATAGTGGTACGCGATTATGTAAGTGGGGCGATGGAAAATACCACAGCCACCCTGCATGGCGAATATGTGCAGTTAACCCATCGGGAGTTATTGGATGCTTATTATGATCAGGGCCGCAGTACCATTGCGCATGAGTTGTTTCATCAATGGTTTGGTGATTATGTAACTGCCGAAAGCTGGAGCAATTTAACCGTTAATGAATCATTTGCTGATTTTAGCGAGATGCTTTGGGCCGAGCATAAATACGGGCAGGACGAGGCAGATGCGCATAATTATACAGCTATGGAAAGCTATTTACGCGATCCGGAGAATAAAACCAAAGATTTGGTGCGTTTTTATTATGATGATAAGGAAGACATGTTTGATTTGGTTACTTATCAAAAAGGAGGCAACATATTAAATATGCTACGTAACTATTTAGGTAAGGATGCTTTTTATAAAGGACTAAACATCTACCTAAAAACTAACGCGTTTAAAACCGGCGAGGCGCACCAATTACGCTTAGCATTGGAGGAAGCGAGCGGGCGCGATCTGAACTGGTTCTTCAACCAATGGTATTTTGGTGCGGGCCACCCGGAATTAAAAATTGGCTATAAATGGGACGAGGCTACCAAAACCCAAACGGTTTATTTACAGCAAATACAAGCCGGCCAAAAGTTTATTTTGCCTATGGCGATAGATATTTATGCAGGTGGTAAAAAGGAGCGTCACCAGGTTTGGATGCGCAACGCTACAGATACCTTAACTTTTAAAGTGGCATCAAAACCCGACCTGTTTAATGTAGATGGCGATAAGGTTCTATTGGCGGAGAAGACAGAAAGCAAAAAATTAGCAGAATACGTTTACCAATACTTTAATGCGCCATTATATATGGACCGCTATGAAGCTATTGATGCAGTACTGGCAGTGCAAAGCGATAAAGAAGCAAGACGCGTGTTAATAGCTGCCTTAAAGGATAAATATTATGGTTTGCGCATTAAAGCTATAAAGGGATTGGATATGAAGAATGATGATGTACGAAATGCAACTCAATCCATTTTAGCCTCATTAGCACAAACAGATGATAATACTTTGGTTCGTGCAGCTGCCTTAAATGTACTGGCTGGTTTAAAGGTGGCAGGTAATATGACCTTGTTTAAACAGGCATTAGCCAGCCAATCATATGCCATACAGGGCGCCGCTTTAAATGGCATTGCCGTACTTGACCCTGCACAGGGCTTTACTTTAGCCAAAACTTATGAGAAAGATAACAGGGGCGCGTTGACCACATCGCTAATAGGTATTTATGCAGCTAACGGTTCTGCCGAGCAATGGCCATTTGTATACAATGAGTTTGATAAAGCTACTATTAATGCCAAGGTTACCATGGTGCGCCAATTTGCAAATATGATAGCAAGGGTAAATAATTCAGCCTATGCACAGCAGGGTATAGCACAAATAAAGGATATGGGAATGAAATACAAATCCATAGCTGCGCCAATATCAACGTTATTGCAAAATTTAAAACAGCCATTGGCTCAACAAAATGATGCGGCATCCGTACAGGCAATTGATCAGGCAGTGAAGGGTATTGGTGCTGCTAAATAATAGGGAGCTCAGGATGATGCCATTTTTAAGTTTAACGCTATTTAACACTTTCATTTATAAAGTTTTATTAATTTAGTTGTACCAAATAACCGCATTATGAAAAAGCTATTATTATTGTTTATGCTAATAGGTGCCGGATTGCAACTAAAGGCACAAGCCAAATTGGAGACAAGGCCTTTTAACAAATTGCCTGATAGTTTCTTTAAAAGGAATTATCAATATAAATTACCCGATAGTTTAACGCGTTTATTCCCGCAAATTCCTAACAAGGCCAATCCGCAATTAATAGACAGCCGGAAACCAGATTTAAGCAAACAATATGCTTATAACCCAATGCCGATAGTAAAAATGGAAGGCAGGTCCAATATGCCTGTTGTTAAATTTGAAGGAAATTCAAAAATGCCGGTGGCGAAGACTGATGCAGGTGTAATAGAGATGAGACGTAGCACAGCACCATAAACTAAATTGACTAAAATATAAAAGGCTGCCTAATCAGGCAGCCTTTTTGCTGTAATTGATTTGGAATAAATGGAATACAGTTATGAAAAAGTTTTTGTTTATATTAATACTGGTAGCCGTTGCTGCCAGGTTAAGCGCGCAAACTTCGCCGCAAGCTAAATCAAAAAGCCCGGCAGCAAAAGTAGATACCAACACACAAGATAGAATGCCCGTGATAAAACCCAGGGTAAATTCAAAGATGCCCATTGTTAAACCACGTAATGATTCAAAAATGCCTATAGTAAAACCAATGCCAGATACGATAGTTGACAGGAAGAAAAGGATAACCCCCAAAAGGTAAGTATTGCTGTTTTTAAATTTATTGCTACCTTGTAGTAACCAAACCGTAGCAATCATGAAATTAGGATTTATTGATATAGGAGCAACTGAAATTATTATCATTGGATTATTTTTAGCCTTTTATGTCATATTCCCGATATGGGGGTACAGGGAAGGCTCTAAACGTACAATAGGTGCGGCCCTTGGATTACTATTAGGGGTATTCCTTGGTTTTATTGGTATAATAATAGTTTATTGTACACCTAAAGTAAAAGAACAACCGTTTTATGATTTTCAAGCCGAATCAAGAAAAGCAGACGACCTACAGAAGTATAAAGATCTGTTAGATAGCGGTGCTATTACGGAAGATGAGTATCAAACTCAGAAAGCTAGAATATTAAGTTAAGAGGGTCTAAAAATCCTTATTCAACATTTTTTCCAGCTCCGCGAAGCTGACATTCATTTTAACGCGGCCCTGTTTGGCGTAGGATATTTCGCCGGTTTCTTCAGATATGATGATGGCTGTAGCTTCGTTAGCTTCGGTAACACCAATACCGGCACGGTGGCGCAAACCAAACTGCGCAGGCAAATCGTCTTTATCTGTTAACGGTAAAATACAACTGGCAGATTTAATTTTATTCTCGGCAATTACCACCGCCCCATCATGCAACGGGCTTGTTTTTTGAAATATACTTTCCAATAACCGTTTAGATATTTTGGCATCCATTACCTCACAGCTGTTTTGGTAAAATTGCTCATCATAATATTTAGCGAAAACTATTAACGCTCCCGTACGGGTTTGCTTTAATATTTTGCAGGCATCAATAATGGGTTTTATGCGTAGGTAATTGTCTTTCTCCACTTCGGCTTTGCCAAAAAAGTAGCGCCACCATGCCTTGTTGCGCTGCAGCGAAGCGTTTTTCCCCACCAGCAATAAAAATCGTCGTATCTCTTGCTGAAAAATTACAATAACCAATATAATACCTACATCGGTAAACCTGCTCAAAATGGTACTTAGCAGTTTCATGTGCAGGGCGTTTACCGCAAAATTGATGGCATACAAAATAGCTATACCAATAACAATGTTGGCAGCAATGGTACCCCGTACCAAGCTATATAACTGGTAGATCAATAGTGCTACCAGTACAATATCCAGCACATCAAAAAAGGTAAATCTCAGTAAGCTAAAATCAATCCCATGCATGTTACGCAAGATAATGGTTTTAGTTTTAATACGGAATTATTGAAAAAATGATTTACTTATTCGAACTTGTTATACTTTCTAAAATAGATTGGACTGTTTCGAGTTCAATAACATTTTGATTCGATTGTTCGTTTTTTCTATCGATAGTAAATGAGCACAGGTAGAGTTCATTTTTATCTCCTAAAATCCAGTAATAAATTATTAAATCATCACCATCCTGTAGTAAGGATTTTTTATAAAAAGCGCAATCAAAATTCTTGAGAGTAATCTTGACTGCGCCAGGATTTTCTAATAGTTCATCTAGGATATATTGGGCCGCTTTATTTTCATTAGGGTCTATAGAACTTTGCCAACTAAAGGGTGTAATTCTCAAGTTCCCCGTCCAGTTAACAGCGTTGAAGAAAGCGAATGAATCTTCTGACTCATCATCGTACTCTTCCCATTCATCAGGAAGGGTCAAAGAAAATTGACCATGCTGTAAATCGTAGGTTTTAACTTTCACAGAGAATTAATCCGTCAACTTTTTATACTTGATCCTTTTCGGCCCCACATCGCCCAGGCGTTTTTTGCGGTTCTCTTCGTAATCAGAGTAGTTGCCCTCAAAGAAGTAAACTTGCGAGTTACCCTCAAACGCCAGAATGTGTGTACATATCCTATCCAGGAACCAACGGTCGTGACTGATAATTACCGCGCAGCCGCCAAAGTTCTCTAAGGCTTCTTCTAAAGCACGTAAAGTATTTACGTCAATATCATTGGTTGGCTCATCCAGTAACAATACGTTACTTCCTTTTTTTAGGGTGATAGCCAGGTGCACACGATTGCGCTCGCCACCTGATAGTACACCTACTTTTTTCTGTTGATCGGCACCGTTAAAGTTAAACCGCGATACGTAAGCCCTTGAGTTTAACGGGCGGTTGCCCACCATAATGGTTTCTAAACCGCCAGTTACGTTTTCCCAAACAGATTTGTTAGGGTCAAGGTCGTCATGCATCTGGTCAACATAACCTAGGGCTACGGTTTCTCCCACGCGGAAGGTACCTGCATCAGGCTGATCCTGTCCGGTAATTAAACGAAACAGCGTAGTTTTACCCGCACCATTTGGCCCGATAATACCAACAATACCTGCAGGTGGCAAGGAGAAGCTTAAGTTGTCAAATAATAATTTATCGCCATAGCTTTTGCTTACGCCGTTGGCCTCGATAACCACGTTACCTAAACGCGGTCCCGGCGGAATAAACAACTCCAGTTTTTCTTCGCGCTCCTTAGTTTCTTCGGAGGCTAGTTTCTCATAATTGCCCAAACGTGCTTTTGATTTGGCATGACGGCCCTTTGGTCCCATACGTACCCATTCCAGCTCGCGCTCCAATGTTTTCTGGCGCTTGCTTTCTGTTTTATCCTCTTGTGCAAGACGTTTGGCTTTTTGATCTAACCATGATGAGTAATTACCTTTCCATGGAATACCCTCGCCACGGTCAAGTTCTAATATCCACCCTGCTACATTATCCAGGAAGTACCTATCGTGGGTTACGGCTATAACAGTTCCTTTGTATTGTTTTAAATGCTGCTCCAGCCAGTCGATAGATTCAGCATCCAGGTGGTTGGTAGGCTCATCTAATAGCAGCACATCAGGCTCCTGCAACAGCAATCGGCATAAAGCCACACGGCGGCGCTCACCACCTGATAGTACCGAAATTTTAGTATCCGGTTCCGGGCAGCGCAGGGCATCCATGGCGCGCTCCAGTTTGCTATCCAGTTCCCAGGCACCTACGGCATCTATCTGGTCCTGTAGTTCGCCCTGGCGGTTCATCAGCTTATCCATTTTGTCCGGGTCGCCATAGTATTCTTCTAAACCGAATTTCTCGTTGATCTCTTCGTATTCTTTCAGCAGGGCAGTGGTTGCAGCAACGCCTTCTTCTACAACCTCGCGCACGGTTTTATTGGGATCAAGTTCGGGCTCCTGACTCAGGTAGCCTACGGTATAGCCCGGTGAAAATACCACCTCGCCGATATTGGTTTTATCTATCCCGGCAATAATTTTTAGCAAGGATGATTTACCCGAACCGTTTAAACCTATCACGCCAATTTTTGCGCCATAAAAAAACGACAGGTAAATGTTTTTTAATACAGTTTTTTGCGGCGGGTAAACCTTACTTACCCCGGCCATTGAAAATATGATCTTCTCGTCAGACATTGTAATGAGTGATTGAGTGAATTAACGAATGATGGGCAAATATGAGCATTAGTAAAACTAACTGCAACACTTAAGGTGTTCCATTTTGAGAAAGTGGAACAGTTTGGAAACACTGACAAAGCGCTGTCACCACTTGTGTATAATTAATTTGCTTAATTTGTGTTATGTGAAGCTTCGGCAATTTTGGTTTGTCGTAATTAGCCCTTTTTTTGCCGCATACCACCCGCACGCAGGTTTTCTTTTTTGCCGAGATTTGCATCATACATAACCTAAAAAATTAAAAAGGAGAACATCATTATGAGAAAGATCATTGTTTTATCATTCATTACGTTAGACGGCGTAATGCAGGCACCGGGCGGACAGGACGAGGACAGATCAGACGGTTTTAAATATGGCGGCTGGACATCACCACTGGGCGATGAAATTGCAGGGCAGGTAATGCAGAAAGAAATGACCCCTGCCGACCTGCTATTAGGCAGAAAAACTTTTGAGATATTTGCGGGCTACTGGCCACAGCATGCCGACCAATGGCCGGGCGTTAATGAAGTGAACAAATACTTTATATCCAACACCGTAAAACCAACCGACGCGTTGGCTACAGGCTGGCAAAATGTAAATTTGTTAAATAGTATTGAGGATATTAAAGCGCTTAAAAACACAGACGGACCTGACCTTAAAATATGGGGCAGCAGCCAACTGGTTAAACTATTATTAAAGCATGACCTGGTTGACGAGTTTTGGCTGAATGTTTACCCGGTAATACTAGGCAGCGGGAAAAGATTATTTGGCGACGATGCTATACCCAGAACATTTACGTTAGTAGAAAGCACAACCACATCTACCGGCGTTATTATGAGCAATTATAAAAAGGCCGGCGAAGTGAAGACAGCCACAGTTCAGTAACTTTAAAACCGCAGGGTTGTTAGGTGACGCTCTGCGGTAAACATATTTAACAAATGGAATTTAACCCCGGTAACCCAATAATTCAACTTTGTATCCAGGGGATGGGTATGGAAGAAAAGGGTAATTATGAAGATGCAGGCAAGCTATTTATGCAGGCCTATAATGAAGCTAGCAACGATTTTGAAAAATATCTGGCGGCTTTTTATGTGGCCCGGCATCAAAAAAATGCTACTGATAAACTAAAGTGGTATAAAACAGCCTTGCAGTTTGCCTTACAGGTAAATAATGATTCGGTTAAGGGGGCGTTATCTTCCCTCCACACCAGCATTGCCCAATGCTATGAAGACCTGGCCGATTTAGACAATGCCAAAAAGCATAATGACTTAGCCATTTCGTTAAAAGCCGATCCATCAGACAAAGGGCCCTTTTATCACGGTACACGGGCAGACTTGCAAGTGGGTGATCTGCTGAACCCGGGAAGTAAGTCTAACTATAAGGACGAACTGGTAATGAACCACATTTATTTTACGGCATTAGTCAACGGGGCAGGGCTTGCGGCGGCACTAGCCAAAGGCGAGGGCCATGAACGTGTTTATATTATTGAACCAACCGGAAGCTTTGAAAATGACCCCAATGTTACCGATAAAAAGTTTCCAGGCAATCCTTCACGTTCCTACCGCAGCATCGCGCCTTTAAAAATTATTGGCGAAGTAACAGACTGGGATAAAATAACCCCTGAAGAGTTACAAAAATGGCGGGAGAGATTGGCGGTTAACAAAGGGGAGATCATCAATTGATATTAAAAGTTTAACTTAGATAAGTTATAACTTTAATATGAGAACAATACTTACTGCCTGCTTTTGTTTATGCATGGTAACAGTTAAGGCGCAGAATGGCCTTAGCGGGCCAGTTGCCCCACTTTCTCCAAACGGAAGAATTGGCCCTGGTAATCATGCTAAAGTAAAGGTATTGGTTATTCTTAAAACCGATACCGGAGATGTAAGGACCAACAACCTATTTGTAATGTCGGCTGATGTTGAGAACTTAGACCTTCCCCCAAAAGTTAAAGCGGAAAAAACATTAGGACCTGTTGATGAAGATGTAGTAGCCATTTTTACCGTTAAAAAGGATGTAAAATTGCTAAGGCTCCCTGGTTTATTGGCTAAGTATAACTTTGATGCAAAGTACACGCGTTTGCCTGTATATGTTGACGGTAAAATGGTAACTCACCCTGGTCCTGTTATCGTGGCAGAATCTATGGTTAAATCAGTCAATTTAAAAAGCGCTCAAATACATATTACTACCAATACGGGCGGAAAGGGGACTTTGGGCTTTAATTGATTTCGGCAGGTTTCGTTTATTCCCTGCTTTCCACTTAAGTGCCTTGTCATGCTGAGCCCCGTTGAAGTATGGGAGTGTAGACCTCGCGGTTCAACGGAGCTTCTGGCATAATGGTTTTTATCGGGCTTTTTGTTCAACAAAATCCTTTAAGCTTATTCCCAATATATGGTTCCAGCCCTGGCTAAAGCTAGATATATCAAAGTCAGGATTGTTTTTAGGGAAACTGTCTAAACCGGTATGGGTTATGCGTACCAGCGTTTGGTCGCCATCCGGGAAAAGCTCGAAACTAACTTCTGATGAGCCTTCAAGATTTTCATAAGCCCACGTATAGCTCAATTTGCGTTCGGGTATAACAGCGGTTATGCGGCAGTTGTGCTTATAATTTTCGCCTTTGCTGCCCTGTCCTAAAAAGCTAAATTCAAAACCAACGCGAGCTTCAAAATTATCCAGCTTAAAATACCATTGCTGCATCTGGTCGTTATTGGTAAGTGCTTCCCACACCCGGGCTGCGGTAGCATTTAATTTTTTTTCTACAATTAATGGTTGTGTTTCCATAGTTATTGAGGTTTTGTTTGGTTTAAAAAATTATCCAAGTCATCCAGTTTGGCTGTCCAGAAAGCGCGGTACTGGTTGGTCCACTCGGCTACCTTTTGCAGCTGTTTTAAGTCAGCATGGCAAAAGCGCTCGCGGCCCTGCTGCCTAATGGTTATCAGCCCGCATTGGGTTAAAATTTTTATATGCTTTGATATGGCCGGGCGGCTGATGTCAAAATTATCGGCAATGGCATTTAAGTTTAGTTGCTGTTTGGCCAGCATGCCAATAATTTCGCGCCGGGTAGGGTCGGCAATAGCCTGGAAAACATCTCGTCTCATTCAAATTTTCAATTAGTAACCGTTTGGTTACGCAAATGTAAATGAAGCCGTTTGGTTACGCAAATTTTTTTGATAAATTATTCAGAGACTTCGCACAGCGGGGGATACTGTAAATAATTTGACAAATTATACGTTTCCTAAAATTATAGTTACCTTCACTAAACCACTTATTCACAATACTGTTATGAAAACAATTTATAGTCAATGTCTTGTTTTATCTCTTTTGCTATCCGCCGGTTTTACAGTAGTAGCGCAAAAATTGCCCAATGTCCAAACTAATAGTGTTACCGCGCCTGCTAATATTAAAATAGATGGCAAGGCTACCGAATGGAATAACCAATTTGAGGCATATAATACCGCTGCAGATAGCTGGTACACCATAGCGAATGATAATGATAATTTGTATTTGGTATTACAGTCAAACAAATTTAACATGATCAATACCATTGCCGGCTATGGCTTTGAGTTGGCTATACATAAATCGGGTAGAAAAAGCGATGCAGATAAAATAAGCATTCATTACCCGGTGGCCGATAAAGGAGGACACCCCTTTACTTTTGGAGGTGCTGGTGGTCAAGTAGATAGAGATACGTCAGCCGATCATCTCAATGAATTAATGATTAAAAACAATAAAACAATTGATCAAAAATTTAAATGGATCGTTGTTAAAGGGATACCCGGACTAGATACTTTGGCCATATATAACAGCGAGAATATACAAGCTGCAAGCCGTATGGATAATAAAAAAGTTTATACGCTGGAATTAGCAATACCGCTTAAAAAACTGGGCCTTGCTGTAAATGGTACTTCAAAATTTTCCTACCATGTGATATTTAACGGTAACAAACCACCGCAGTATGGTAACACACCACCGCAGAATATTAAAGTAATGGATTCGAGTTTTCATGAAGTAGCAGTAGTAGCGGTAACGCCGGAAATACAACAAGGAATAGACGACTTAAATATGCGCATTGCCAAAAGAAACCCACATGTAGATTTTTGGGGGGAGTATGAATTGGCTAAGAAATGATTGCGTTAGCGATAGCAGCGGATACCGGCCCTGGGCTAATGCCTGCAGGTCCATAGGACTCCTACGGAACGTATGAGCGTATAGCGCAGCCTTCCCCACAGCAGTGGGGAGGGAACGCCCAAATCCTACAACTCATAACTCACAACCTACAACTAACCCAACCCCGCCACTCTGTCATAATTTCTGCCTTTATTGCGCAATTGCCCCAAAACGGGGAAATAACGCAGTATTTGGGTTAAACTATTTATGGTTTGAGCCATCCAATAAGTAATTATCAACGTATACCTATAAAGAAGCATCAACAAAGCATAATTTTTTACACAAAAGGTTGTATAAAGTTGAACTTTTAATAGATTGCGATATCATAATAATGTCTGTTTTTAGGCATTGTTAAAACTTGGCAATAATATTGTTGATAAGTTAGAAAAACAATACACCCTACCAGTCGAACTATTTGATAAATTAGGGCATTAATCGAGGACTATAATATGGAAGCTAAATTTTCGCCGCGAGTTAAAGATGTAATACAATACAGCCGGGAAGAGGCATTGCGCCTTGGGCACGATTATATAGGTACAGAGCATCTGCTGCTTGGGCTTATTCGTGATGGTGATGGCGTTGCCATTAAACTATTGCGCGAACTGGCGGTTGATACGGCAAAATTACGCCGTGCCGTTGAGGATGCTGTAAAAGGAACTATTGGAACTAATGTACATATAGGCAGTATACCGCTAACTAAACAAGCCGAAAAGGTATTGAAGATAACTTACCTTGAAGCTAAAATTTTTAAAAGTGATGTAATTGGTACAGAGCATTTGCTGCTGTCGATATTACGTGACGAGGATAACATTGCATCACAAATACTGATGCAGTTTAATGTAAATTACGAGATTTTTAAAGGCGAGGTAGAATCGCATAAAAATAATATAACTGACGAGATGCCCGGATCATCAACTGGTGGTGAGGATGATTTTAAGGATGATGAAGCATTTAGCCAGCCTAAAAAAGTATCAGACATTAAATCAAAAACCCCGGTGTTGGACAACTTTGGCCGCGATTTAACCCGCGCTGCCGAGGATGGCAAACTGGACCCTATTGTTGGCCGTGAGAAAGAGATAGAACGTGTATCGCAAATATTATCGCGCCGTAAAAAGAACAACCCGATATTGATAGGTGAGCCGGGTGTAGGTAAAAGTGCCATTGCCGAAGGTTTGGCACTGCGTATAGTACAGCGCAAAGTAAGCCGTGTGTTGTTTAACAAACGTGTGGTTACTTTGGATCTGGCCAGCTTAGTGGCAGGTACCAAATACCGCGGCCAGTTTGAGGAGCGTATGAAAGCGGTAATGAACGAGCTGGAAAAATCGCCTGACGTGATCTTGTTTATTGACGAGATACATACCATTGTTGGCGCGGGCGGTGCATCAGGATCATTAGATGCCTCAAACATGTTTAAACCGGCTTTGGCCAGGGGCGAGATACAATGCATCGGCGCTACTACTTTAGACGAGTATCGTCAGTACATTGAAAAAGATGGCGCTTTAGATCGTCGTTTCCAAAAAGTAATGGTTGAGCCTGCAAGCGTAAGTGAGACTATCGAGATACTTAACCGTATCAAAGAAAAATACGAAGAGCACCACGGTGTAACTTATACAGACGAGGCTATTGAGGCTTGCGTTAACTTAACCACCCGTTATATAACTGACAGGTTTTTACCAGACAAGGCTATTGATGCTTTAGATGAGTCAGGCTCTCGTGTGCATTTGACCAATATCCATGTTCCTCAGGAAATTTTGGATATTGAACAAAAGATAGAGTTGATCAAGGTGGAGAAAAACAAGGTAGTACGCAGCCAGAAATACGAGGAAGCGGCTAAACTGCGCGATACCGAGAAAAACTTACTGGAAGAGCTTGAACAGGCTAAATCTGTTTGGGAAGCTGAAACTAAATCAAAACGCTACACCGTAACTGAAGATAATGTTGCCGAGGTAGTATCCATGATGACAGGTATACCTGTACAAAAAGTGGGTCAGGCTGACAGCCAGAAACTGCTTAACATGAGCGAGACTATTGGTGGTAAGATCATAGGTCAGGATGACGCGATCAAGAAACTAACCCGTGCTATACAACGCACCCGTGCAGGTTTAAAAGATCCTAAAAAGCCAATTGGTTCCTTTATATTCCTGGGCCCTACAGGTGTTGGTAAAACCGAGTTGGCTAAAGAGCTTGCCCGTTTTATGTTTGATACCGAAGACGCGCTGATACAAATTGATATGAGCGAGTACATGGAGAAATTCGCGGTATCACGCTTAGTGGGTGCGCCTCCGGGATATGTGGGTTATGAAGAAGGCGGACAGCTTACAGAGAAAGTACGCCGTAAACCATACGCGGTGGTGTTATTGGATGAGATAGAAAAAGCTCACCCTGATGTATTCAACATCCTGTTACAGGTGCTGGACGAAGGACAGCTAACTGATTCATTGGGCCGCAAGGTTGATTTCAGGAACGCTATCATCATCATGACATCAAATATTGGCGCGCGCCAGTTAAAAGATTTTGGACAAGGGGTAGGTTTCACCACCAACGCCAAAGCTACACAGGCCGATGCTCACTCACGCGGTGTAATAGAGAACGCTTTAAAACGGGCCTTCGCGCCAGAGTTTTTGAACCGTATTGATGATGTTATCGTATTTAACTCATTGAGTAAAGAGGATATCTTTAAGATAATAGATATTGAGTTGAGCGCTTTATTTGGCAGGGTACACGGTTTAGGCTTTAAAGTTGAATTGACCGACGGTGCCAAAGAGTTTATTGCCGATAAAGGATATGATTCGCAGTTTGGTGCACGTCCGTTAAAACGTGCCATCCAGAAATATTTGGAGGACCCAATTGCCGAAGAGATATTGAAAGGTGAATTAACCGAAGGCGATACCATGGTGGTTGATTTTGATAAGGACCTGAACGAAATAAAGATCAGCGACAAAAAAGCCACAGGCAAAACGGATAAACCTGATAAGAAGAAGCCCAAAGAGGAAGAATCTAAATAAGTAATCAATCCCTCCCGATAATTTCGGGAGGGATTTTTTTTGCAGGATATAATTTTTTGAAATAAAATTAAACCTTTTTGCGGTTAATAGTCTTATAATAACAGTTATAATTATATCCTCATGAAAAAAATATTATCAATCCTATTTATTGCGGTGGTAGCTATAGGCTTATCATCTTGCAAAAAAACCTACATTACGCCCAATCCCAATCGAACCATAATTTATGACGTACCGGTAAGCAGTTGGGTATTAAGCACCGACGGCAAATCATATTACTCGGTTTTAGACGACTTGCCTGAAATTGACAGTTATTTTAATGAAAATGGTGGCGTATTAGTTTACTTTAATTTTAATCAGGGTGTTTATGAGCAGGCGCCTTACACGTTTAACAATGTAGCCTATAGCTATACCCATGAGACGGGAAATATAGTATTATATGCACAAACCTCTAATGGTGTTACACCTGTTAAACCTGATGCGATGAAGGTGAAAATTCTACTGATCGATTCTAACCAATAATTAAAACATTTAGGCTTATGTAAAAGGCTCCGGGTTTCGGGGCCTTTTGCTTTTTTATTTAACGTGTGGAGTTTCCTTTTTTGGGGAAGATAAGCGAAGCAACTACGCTTATTACCAATATGCTCAAAATTATTATAAGCGAGTTTAAGGTTGTTAAACCAATTTTTTCAACCCAGTTAGCCAACAGCATTTTTAAACCAATAAAGGTTAGCAAAGCCGCCAGGCCCACTTTAAGATAGTGGAACTTCTCGATAATATTCACCAGTAAAAAAAACATGGAGCGTAGCCCCATAATGGCAAATATGTTGGAGAAGAATACGATATAAGGATCTTTAGTGATTGAGAATATAGCCGGGATAGAATCGACCGCGAATATAAGATCAGTAAACTCAATGATTAATAACACCAGGAATAATGGCGTTATATACTTTTTCCCGTTAAGTTTGATAAAGAACTTGCCACCCTCAAATTTAGGATGTACAGAAAAGTATTTAGAGGCTAACTTAACCACTTTATGGTTTTCAGGGTCAATCTCTTCTTCCTGGTTGCGGTTGATGTACATGCTGATACCGGTATATATCAGGAAAGCTCCAAATAAGTATAGTATCCAATGGAACTGATTAATGAGCGCCGCGCCCACAAATATGAACAGGAAACGCATTACTACCGCGCCAATTATTCCCCAAAGCAATACTTTATGATAATACTTTGGCTGCACCCCAAATGCCGAGAATATCAGCACCATTACAAATATATTATCAACTGACAGGGCATATTCAACCACGTATCCGGTAATAAACTCCAATCCCAGGTTTTTACGATACAGTTGTAAGCTGGCGGCCAGGTCATTAAAATTTATAGACAGTTTATGCAGGTGTTTTTGGTTTACCTCCTGCAGGCGGCTATAGCTATCTACCTGGTGAAGCAGATGACCGTAATGTAATATCAGCCAGTAAAAACCCAGTGCAAAGCTTACCCATATCCCGCTCATAATGGCGGCTTGTTTCAGGCTCACAGGTTTATTTGCTTTTCCAAACAGGCCAAGGTCGGCGGCCATCATTAAAAAAATGAAAATTACAAATCCACCTATAAAAAGTATTTCGTTTGACATGTTATTTATTGCGTTCGGTAGTAAATTGTACCAGTTGTTCTAAACCGGTACGGGCATCGCCTTCGGGGAAAGTATTTAAAATAGTAAAGGCATCCTCGCGATATTTCTTCATTTGGGTTTCGGCATATGCTAAACCACCTGCTTGCTTTACAAAATCAATAATTGCGGCAATTTTTTTCGGCTCGTCATTATGATTTTTCACCAGGTTGATCATTTTCTTTTTTGTTGTGGTATCGCTATTATTTAAGGCATAAATAAGGGGAAGAGTTACTTTCTTTTCTTTAATATCGATGCCTACCGGTTTACCTACATCATCTGTGCCAAAATCAAACATATCATCTTTGATCTGGAAGGCTATACCAATCTTCTCACCAAACAAACGCATCCTTTCAACAGTTTCATCATCAGCCCCCGCAGATGCGGCCCCACAGGCGCAACAGGAGGCAATTAATGATGCTGTTTTTTGGCGGATAACTTCGTAATAAACATCCTCACTTATATCCATGCGGCGCACTTTCTCTATTTGCAGCAATTCGCCTTCGCTCATTTGCTTTACCGCTTCTGATACTATCTGCAATAATTTAAAATCTTTATTCTCTATAGATAGCAGCAGACCTTTTGATAGCAGGTAATCACCCACCAAAACGGCTATCTTATTTTTCCATAAAGCGTTGATGGAGAAAAAACCACGGCGCTGGTAGGAGTTATCCACCACATCGTCATGCACCAAGGTAGCGGTATGCAAAAGTTCAACCAATGCTGCACCCCTGTGCGTAGCCTCATTAATGCCACCACAAATACTAGCCGAAAAAAAGACGAACATGGGCCTTATTTGTTTGCCCTTGCGTTTAACAATATAATGGGTAATTCGGTCAAGCAGCGGCACCGAGCTTTGCATGGAAGTTTTAAAGCGTTCCTCAAAAACATCAATATCAGCGGCTATGGGTTTTTTAATTTCGTCGATGCTCAGCATTAACTAAACAGGGTGCTTTAAAAGTGTAAATGTGCCTGCCGGCAATGGTAACAAACATAGCTAAAATTATTTAGCTGTATTATTAACAAAAATAATTTTAAAGGGCAATTAAACCATGTACGCAATTTTAAATCTTACCTATACAATAGCACGTCTCGCATGCGTTTTGCGATAAGTGACAATATATATAGTTTTTGGTTATGTTAATGATTAATTA
>CAZTAU010000016.1:0-78025 GCA_964611565.1 uncultured Mucilaginibacter sp.
TCTCCGCAAATAAAAGTGCCTGGCATAGCCGGGCATTTTTATTTTAATGTGCCCATAGTTTTGGCTACGCGCTTTTATGCTAAGCATATTCTCTTCTAAAAGAAAAAACCGCTTTATGATAATAAAGTGGTGTTAGCCCCCGCAATGCAAATTAATCACTAGAATTAACTTTAAGCCACTTATTATCTTGATGTTAAACCTTTACGTTTTTATGTAAAATGTTTATATTGTATAAAATAAACTAAATTATGAAAAAAATTACCCTGATCACCTTGATGCTGGCGCTAGGACTGAGCGCGTATGCACAAAAACCAATGCGGACGTTTCCCGCTAAATTACCACCAAAGTTAGAAGCCGATTTGAAGCTTACACCCGAGCAACAGATTAAGGTAACGAACATTTTAAAAAACCGGAACTTTGAAATGGATAGCCTGGCAAAAAGTGTGACTGTACGAAATGGACGGTTTGTAATGACAAAAATGAAAAGCGAACTGAGTGAAGTTAACACTAAGCTTTATGCCGTATTCAATATCGATCAAAAATTGATTTATGCCCAATATATTTTGGATAGACAAACCCAAATGGAAAAGGGCAGGAGACAGGGACCACCAAAAAAATCGACATCACCAACTCCTGCAAGATCGTGAGAACAACTCAATAATTCAAAGAATGTGGTCATTCCACACGAAGAGAGAAATCCTATACGAGCTGATAAGTAGATCGCATAGGATTTCTCTTAATACCTCTCAACCAAGCCAATTTAGTGCATAGCGTAGCAGGCTATTTTAAATATTTGAGATAAAAGGCTGCTCTACCATTCTTAAAGCATCGTCCATATATTCGCCCCCCTCGGTTAAACTTTCCTCATTGGGGTCAAAATCTTTTATTTCTCCTTCACCGTCCTGGTCGTTAGCTGTAGTTTTGGGGTCTAAAACAGACCCGAATAAAAAGTTATTCATTTCGTTTTTTTTATAATCAACAATTGAGATCTGTAATAATCGTCAATTAAGTGCCATAGCTGATTCCTTAACAACCTGCCACCTTCCCGATAAATATTGCCAGATAACGGTAAAAAATTTCCGATTCAATTTGCCGTCCAATGTCAATTCGCGCGTAATGACCACCATACCCAGGTTTTCATCGCATACAGCATAATGAAACTCGGTTTTGCTGGATAAGGGCTCGGCGTTTGAATCTTTATTACCCTGTACAAACCCTATAAGCTGTTCTTTATCCATGGTATCTACGGTGCCATTTTCATCAACCTTAATAATCAGCAGGTTATCTGCATAAATTTGTTTTACATACGGCACATTAAAATGCGTCGCCTCGTAAATGAGCTTTTTGGTCAATTCAATTAATTGTTCGCTGTTCATTTTTTTAATTTTTCAGGAATTGATGATTTAATATTACCGTTGATTCTCAGCAATAGCAATCCAGTCTGCATAATGGTTCTTGCCCAAAAAAACCGCATTTTCAGGCACCAGGGTGTCGGCATCCAATGGTGCCCCGGAATACAGTGCTTTGGCATCTGCAACTATTTCATGGTTTTTATGCGTAGCCTGTTCATATTGTTTGATCCAGGCAACCATATTAAATTTATTCGGTCCGCTTATTTCCAGTATTTTGTTAACCGGTTTACTCAGTGCAACTTCTGCCATAAAGGAGGCTACATCTTTACTCGCAATGGGTTGTATGTTGGCATCCGGCAATATTACTTTTCCGTCCGTCAGGCTCATTTGGACAATACCACCAGCAAATTCAAAGAATTGTGTTGCGTGAACTATGGTGTAAGGAATACCTGATGCTTGGATCATATCTTCCTGCGCTTGTTTGGCCCTGAAATAGCCGCTGGCCTGTAATTTTTGTGTGCCTACTACTGATAAGGCAACATGGTGTTGTACACCTGCTACCTTTTCTGCTGCCAGTAGGTTTTGATTAGCCGTTTTGAAAAAGCTCATCACAGCTGTATCTTCAAAAGAAGGTGAGTTGGACACATCCACTACCACGTGGGCGCCTTTTAACACTTCATTTAAACCTTCGCCCGTAAGGATGTTTACACCTGTATTGAGTGAAGCCGCAATTACTTCATGTCCGGTATGTTGTAACTGATTTACTGTTTGGCTGCCTATAAGGCCGGTTCCGCCGATAACTACAATTTTCATCTTCTGTGTTTTTTAGTGAATTATACAACACAAAGATGGTGATAGCGATCTCCTGAAAACTTAAGCTGGTTTAAGAAACATATTCCTCCTGCAGAACCCTTAAAGCTTCGGGTGAAACACCCATATAAGAAGCAAAAATAGTATCTGGAATTCTTAGGATCAGTTCAGGATAGGTGGTTTTGAAATAGTGATAAAAATCTTTCTTAGATACCGTGGCAAATGTCTTTTGTTTAAGCAAAGCTGCTCCATATGCCCGTTCATGGATCTTATTGAAATACAAGGCCAGTAAGGGGAATTGCAACTGAAGGGCTTCGTAATTTTCCCGGCTCATAAAGGTTATTTCCGAATCTTCCATCGCTGCAATCGCATAAACAGCAGGCCGGCCATCGCAGAAAGTTTTATAGTCGGTTAGCCACCAGTTCTCCAATGCGAAATGAATCACCTGCTTTTCCTGATTATGCTCATAAAATAAGTACAGACAACCTGTATTAACAAAATAAATGGTATCGCAAATCTCCCCTTCCCGCAAAAGTAATTCTTCTTTTCTTACTGTTTTTGTTTGAAGGAATGGCAATAGTTGTTCCCATTCGGCAGTAAATCCGGGGATAAGTTGTTGTATATGCCGATACAGCTGTTCGGTCATGGGTTAGCTTTACTTTTTACTATTTCTTTCCGCAACTCACTTAGATATTCCGGGGTAAAACCTAAAAAAGAGGCTAAAACTTTTTGTGGGATCCTTTGCAGGAATGCCGGATATTTAGACCGAAATAAATCATAAAACTCATCTTTAGGCATCCTTGAAATCATACGGATACGGGATAATGAGGCCGCATAGGCTCGTTCATACACCAATCTGAAATATTGTTCCATAACCGGGAACTGTGCTAGCATCAACTCATAATTCCGGGCCGTAATGGCCAATACTTCGGTTGTTTCCAGCGCCTGGATGGTATATGCAGAGTTCCGTTCAGACCGAAAAGCATCTATATCCGTCAGCCACCAGTTTTCTAACGCCAGCTGCAATGTCTGTTCTACTCCTTTTTGGTCGGTAAAAAACAAACGCAGGCAGCCTTTTATTACAAAAAAATAGGATTGGCAACGCTTGCCTTCTTCTAATAAAATACCTTTCTTTTGGAATGCTTTCGTTTCAAAAAAAGTTAAAATTTGATCATCCTCCAGGTTTGAGCTGGTGGTAATTTTTTGAATATGTTGTATAAGCGGATGCATTTTTTACTGACACAAATATAAAAAACGAAAAAGAGTTTGCAGATTGAAAGTTGGAACAGGCAAACGCAATGAAATTTCCGACTTCGTTTATTTGATCAATAATAAATTACTCTTCACAAATTTGTTTTAAGCGAGCTAAGGCTTTAGGCCAATCGTTATTGAACATCTCTTCCCATTCCTCGTATATTTTCATGTCAACGGTCAGTTGGGTTGTGCCATTTTTTTCGGCGAAACTATATCCTTCTAAACTGCCTATCCACTTTTTGGCCCATTCACTATCTCTGTCCTCTACACTTCCCGGTTGTAACAGGGCAATGTGGGTTAATAATATTTTTTTTATAAGGATCAAAGGTGGTTACCGTGGCCAGTGTACCGCTGCCATCCTCACCGGCAAAATGCAGATTTTGGTCCTGTTTCCATTCACCTTTATAATCACTACCCGGCCATGCGGCGTTGGTCCAGTCTTTATAGGTTTCGTGCCCAATCATGGTATCCCATACCTTTTGCGGGCTTGCTGCAATGTTGATGTTATATGTTAAGTTTTTCATATCCTAAATTAAGTATCATGCTTAAAATTATCGGGCAGAATTAAGACATATAAAGGGGTTAATCGCGACAAATATCCAACACCCAATTTTTTAATCATCCAAATTTCCTACAGATTGTTTAACTAAAATAGCTCAAAATTAAATGTAACTAAGTTTTAACTTGGTGCAAGAACAATTGTATTGATCCTCGCACACAAGTGTGTTATATGTGGCTAATACTACAGCTAACGTAGTGGCAGAAATAAAAAAGCCTATTAATCCCTAATATATATAAACCGCCCTGCATAAATTTGCAGGCGGTTTTTTTATTGTTAAATTTAAACTACAGCTAGGATAACTAATTAGTTTAGGTGAATCGTAAAAATGTGTCTGTCAATATCAAAATTATACGTTAATCTAAATCCCGAACTTTCACATATTTCGCGCGAAAGCGTAAGCCCTAAACCCGTACCATCAGACTCGGCTGACTTATAAAACCGTTGAAATATCAATTCTGCATGCAGCGGATTGGTATGCCCTGTATTACTTATAGTAAACGCATTTTCATCTAATATGATATCAATTTCACCTGCAGGGATGTTATGACGGATGGCATTGCCAAGTAGATTGTTTAATAGTATATCTAATAGTTCTTTATTCATTAATACACTTACATCCTGTAAGTTAGTGGTCAATTGCAAATTTTTAGCGGCCAGTAACTCCTGAAAATCGTTGGCTAAGTCAGTTACTTTTTTCTTTAGATCAAGGGTTTCTTTTTTATGGATCAAGCCATTTTCAATTTTTGATATCAGGAGCATGGATCTGTTTAATTTCCTCATTTTTGAAACCATGGTATAAACTTCACCAATTAATGTTCCCTGGCTATCTGATAAGCCGCCGCTTTGTACAAGTGTATCAAGTTTTGAATTGATAACAGCTAATGGGGTCATTAATTCATGTGATGCGTTCTCAACAAAACTCTTTAATTCCCGGTAATCGTTATTTACACGTAATGACATGGCAGTTACCTCCTGGTTCATATCGTTAAATTCGTCTATTGCAGTATCTAAGGCGGTGATGGTATTATTATCAGTCAAATTAAATAATTTGATCTGTTGTAGCATTTGGTAAAACGGCTGCCACAAGCTACTGATAACTAATCTGTTGATTGCGAATAAAATCAAGATAAGTATAAAAATGATACCTAATGTAATAAGAAATATTAGCCTGATAAGCCCCTCTGTTTCTACTGTTGATTGTATGATACCAATACGGTACATTTTCCCCTTCACTTGTACCGAGCTTATAAGTTCTCTGGCTGATAGTTTGTTTTTATGTTGATTATCCCAATATTGAATATTGGTAAATTGCCTTTTTACGTGACCGTTTCCGGCCAAATCAAAACGTATTTTCAGATATTCTGATTCAAATATTTGTGGTAAGCTGCGGGATAATTTAACATGCTCAAATATTTCATTTTCTTCAGAGGCTAAGTCCTCATCTATTTCTTCAGTTAAAATAAGCTTAATGGTAAAATAGTAAACAAACCCGGTAACAATAATAACTAATACGGTTGTTATTAAACTAATACGGTTGTATTTATCCAGCAGTTTCATTAATCAGTAAATTTATAGCCCATGCCATAGGCAGATTGAATATAATCCCTGCTTCCGGCATCCACCAGTTTTTTACGTACATTTTTAATGTGAGAATAGATAAAATCAAAATTATCTGCCATATCAATTTCATCGCCCCAAAGATGTTCGGCTAAAGCATTTTTTGTAACCACCTTTCCTTTATTTGCTATAAGGTAAAGTAGCAGGGCGTATTCTCTTTTTGTAAATTTAATAGCCTGTTGGTGTACGGTAACTGATTTTGCAAGCAAATTCATCTGTATTTCGTTAAAATCAACCAAGTGGTTACCATCAAACGATTTTCGACGAATAATAGCCATTATACGTGCTCGTAATTCTGATAAATGAAATGGTTTGGTAAGGTAATCATCGGCTCCAAGATCAAGGCCACGAAGGCGGTCATCAAGCGAATCTTTAGCAGAAACTATTAAAACACCATCAGCAAAACGATTTTGTTTAAGGGTTTGCAAAATGTCTAACCCATTGCCATATGGAAGGGTGATGTCTAATATGATGCAATCATAACGGTAAACATTTATTTTTTGCAACGCGGCAGTATAATCGTTTGCTGTTTCGCAAATGTTACCGGCGTCAGTAAAATAATCTTTGATGCTTTCTCTTAATCCAGCCTCATCTTCTATAACAAGTAATTTCACTTTTTAAATTTGGGCAATCATTTTATATAAACCTGTTGATTTAATAATGATATTTAAAGTTAACTTTTTAATTCATTGATATATCCTAAGTTTCTACAGAAAACATCTCTTTATTGCGTAGCCATATGATAAAAAAATTATTTATTTGTTTTATACTGTTAACGGGTATTTATCAGGTTAATGGTCAGGGTTTAGATATAAGGTTACTTCAACAAATTAACGGGCCAGTTTCACCTGCCGACAAAACATGGCAGGATATATCAAAAAGTGCTTATATACTTGATGTTTCAATGCCTGTAGGCATGTTAATAACAGGATTAGCCACCCATGATAAAGAGCTTACTACAAACGCATTAAAAACAGGTAGTACAATAGTACTAACCGCAGGTTTAAATTCCGCAATAAAATCCATAACGCAACGCCAAAGGCCATATTTGGCCCATCCTGATCTGATAACGGGTAAAACTACTTCTACAGGCAGTTCTTTACCCTCTACCCATACATCAATAGCATTTGCAACGGCTACTGCTGTAAGCCTATCTTTCCCCAAATGGTATGTAATTGTACCTTCATATACCTATGCAGCGGCTGTTGGGTATTCAAGAATGTACGTGGGGGCGCATTATCCAACTGATGTACTTGCCGGCGCTTTGCTAGGTACCGGTACAGCCTTCTTAACCTGGAAATTGCAAAAAATTTTATTTAAGAAAACAAAGTAGTTGTTGCTCCCAATTAAAACCTTCGTCCTAAAATCAATTTAACAATAGCCTTATCGGTACTGCTGGTAAAGCCATACCCTATGCCGGCATTAAACTCCCATGCCGGGCCAAAATTGAGATCAGTTGCTGCAAATAATTGATGCTCCTGCTGTTGAAAAGTATCATAGTGAAAAAATGGCCCGGTGCTGCCATAATATTCTAATCCTAATGCTACCATGTTGCTAACACTATAACTACCTTTTACATTGGGCGAAAACATAAAACCCCGATTCACATCAGGACCGGAAAAGCTTTTTTCAACAGTTGGGTTTACAGCAACATATAACTTGTTCCATGTTTTATCTACTATGGGTCTTATTTCTAACGATGCTGTATTAGCATCGAAGGCGCTTTTTTGGAAACCAAACTCTGTTGAGATACTAACACCTACAGGCCAGTTCCAACTGGCCGGCGCCGCAACCCTGGGCCTGATGTGCGAACCGACATAAGCCGTGCGCCCATCGCTGCCAATGGAGTTAAAAATATAAAAGCCTGTTTCAAACCAGGTTGTCCAGCCGTGAGTAATTTCGATAGTCTCATGTATAGCATGGTTAGTGGGCAATTCTGGCCCAGAGCTGGTTGTGCTACCACTTATGGTGTAATTACTATGCAATTCAAACATAGTAAGGCCCTTTTTCATGGTAGGGGATGCATATACTTGTATCTCGTAATTGCTTTGGGCAAACAAACGAAAAGCAAAAAGTGAAAGAATAGTTAAAAGGTATATTTTTTTCATGTATAAAATTGAGTGAAAATTTTAACCTTAAAGTGTAACCCAATTTTGTATAAATGTTGGAGATAATAATATAGTTACAATTGGAACCCCTGCTAATCCTATTATTGCAAAATAAAAAGCCTGCAGATCAAATGATCGCAGGCTTTTTATTTTGTTGGTTTGATGACTAGTTTATTGTGCCACCAATGTATAAGTTTTACCTGCAGTTGTTGGCAGGTCATACAATATAGTTGGTTTTAGGTCCGGAGGTGTGATTGTTGCTTTTTCTGATATAATAGCTGTAGGAGTATCCTCAACGTAATAAAATACATTTGGGTTTTTGCCTGTCGCTTTTTTCAGGGCTGCTCCGGCAGTTACTTTGATAGCATTAGGGGCACGTAACCTTAAATTACCACCTAAAGTAGATTTAATAACGGCTTTTACCACTTTTGAATTTTTCCATTCTAAACTTACAATTTCAAAACCGCCTTGTGCGCGCAGCCCCGAAACGGTACCGTTTTGCCAAACATCAGGCAGGGCAGGAATTAAATGTAGGGCACCATCTGCGCTTTGCATTAGCATTTCGGTAATACCCGATGTGCAGCCAAAGTTACCATCAATTTGAAATGGCGGGTGGGCATCAAAAAGATTGTTATAGGTACCACCACTGCCACGGCCGCCAGAACCTACTGGTGTAAGCTGGTTTTGAATTAATTTATAGGCATGATTACCATCCAGCATTCTTGCCCACCAATTAACTTTCCAGCCCATGCTCCATCCGGTAGATATATCACCGCGATGTGCCAGGGTGGTTTTAGCAGCGCTGTATAATTGTGGTGTACGGTAAGGCGATATTTGATTTGACGGGAACAAGCCATATAAGTGCGAAATATGGCGGTGAGTATCTTTCGGATCATCTACATCATCCAACCATTCCTGTAACTGGCCGTATTGGCCAACATGCATAGGCGCCAGGCGTTTTCTTATTTGCTTTAAGGTATCAACAAATTTGGCATCTTTTTTCAAGGCCTCTGCCGCCTGTATGGTTGAGGTTAATAATTCAAAAACTATCTGGTTGGTCATGGTAACACCTGCATCAACTGCCGAGTTTTGGTGTGCCTTTGCCGGGTTCTCCGGCGATTCATCCGGGGCAACTACCAGCCAATGATATTTTGGATGTTCAACTAAATAATCAACGTAAAACAATGATGCACCTTTCATCACCGGGTAGATGGAAGAAAGATAAGTTTTATCGCCGCTATATAAATAATGCTGCCAAAGGTGCTGGCTTGTCCATCCGCCGGTTCCGTTCCATAAACCATAGGTAGCGCCATCAATTGCGCCGGTAGCACGCCATATATCGGTATTATGATGCGCCACCCAACCTCTGGCACCATACATATCCTTTGCGGTTTTTTGTCCGGCTACAGACATGTCTTTAACCATTTGTATAAATGGTTCATGCATTTCGGCCAGGTTTGTTTTTTCTGCGGGCCAATAATTCATTTCAGCGTTAATATTAACGGTGTATTTACTATCCCATGATGCATTAAGTTTATCATTCCATATACCCTGTAGGTTAGCTGCCTGCCCGCCGGGTTGCGAAGATGAGATTAACAAATAGCGGCCAAATTGATAATAAAGTGCTGCAAATGATGGGTCATTGGTGGTAGTAAAGGTTTTTAACCGTTCATCCGTAGGCAAATTGGCAGCCGCGTCGTTAGCTCCCAGGTTTAATTTTACCCTGTTAAAATACTTTTGGTAGGCTGCTACATGTGCCGGTACCATAATGGCAAATGATTTTGGATAAGCTTTGTTCAAATAGTCCATAGCTCTTTTATTTTCATCGCCGCTTATATCGTGGTAATTATTAAAGTTGGTAGCTATTGAAATATACAAGGTTACTGCATTGGCATTTTTTACGGTCAGCGAAGTATCATTGGCAGTAAAAGCACCGCCTTCTGGTTTCATACGCACAATACCTTTGTATTTCACCATGCCTTTTACTGTTTCATGGTCAGATGTAATGCCAAAAATAGTTAGCTCTTTATCGGCTGTTGTTTTAATGGTCGCTCTTTTTTGAGGTGTAGTAAATGAAGCCGTGAAAGAAATTTTGCCGGGTTTGCTTGCAGTTAAACGCATAACTACTACGCGATCAGGAAATGATGCCAATGCTTCACGTGTATAGGTTACATCATCAACTGTATATGATGTTTTGGTGATGGCCTTCTCAATATCCAGTTCCCTGTAATAATCTTTAAAATTATCTTGCCCGTCAAAAGCTAGCTGAAGGCTGCCTACCGGCTCAAATTTTTGGCCATGTGATAGTTTAGTGATGATGGCTTTGCCGGCAGTTCTTTCGGCTTCCTTTTGTTTACCGTCAAATATCAATTGGCGTATTTTGGCTAATGAATCCTTTGCCATTGGGTTATCATTACGATTGGGGCTGCCGCTCCAAACTGTATGCTCATTTAGTTGGATGGTCTCTTTTGGAACGTTACCGTATATCATGGCACCTAGTCTGCCATTTCCTATTGGCAAGGCGTTTTCCCAAGTTTTACCGGAAGGGGTTTTGTACCACAGTTTCATACCCGGCTTTGTTTGCGAGAAGCCGGTTGTCGCTACAAACAATAGTGCGACGAAGAAAAATTTTTTCATTTGGTTGCAGGTTTAATTGGTTTGGAATAAATAGCTGCTATGTTGAGGTACTTATTCCATAAGTATCTTGCTGGCAAATTACTTATTTTTTATGCCATAAGCAATGGTTTTGCATTATGGAAACTTACCATATGTGTATGGAATATTATCAGTAGTGTAATATATTGAACCGGTGTAGATGGAATGCTTTATTAAATGCCAATTATATATATATTGCCTTTTAAATAATTATAATGGACTTACGCGGAATTGATGATACCGGGATTGTGGAAGTTATATCAGAAGATGTAATTATCAAAACAGCTCAAGATGGGTTGGACCTATTGGGGGATGCCTATTACCAGGGTTATGATAAGATGATCCTACACATGAAAAATATCACCTCCTCATTTTTCGACCTAAAAAATGGATTGGCCGGAGAAGTTTTACAAAAATTTTCTAATTATAGAGTTAGGCTAGTTGTGGTAGGCGATTTTAGCAAATTTGATAGTAAAAGCTTAAACGACTTTATCCGTGAAAGTAATAATGGCAAACACATTAATTTTCTTCAATCAAGGGATGAAGCTATACATAGATTGTCTGTTATATGATAAAGCTGACCGTTCAGTTATATATTTATGTGAAAGGTTGTATCAGCATTGCAACCTTTTTGATTTATATACCGTCTAGGTAAATAAATTCGTCTTTATGGCCATAAAACCTTTATTCATAAACAAGAACTTTATTTTATTGGGGTTTATCCTCGCAAAATTCTTACTCCAATATTTCCTGAACAACCCTTATTATGATCTGCACAGGGATGAGTATTTGCATCTTGACCAAGCAAACCATTTGGCTTGGGGATACTTGTCAGTGCCGCCTGTTACATCATGGATTGCATGGGTCATTAAATTTTTAGGCGGATCGGTATTTTGGGTAAGGTTTTTTCCGGCGTTGTTTGGTGCATTAACACTGCTGGTGGTTTGGAAAACCATTGAAGAGTTGAAAGGAAATTTATTCGCCCTGGTACTGGGGGCGACTTGCACGTTACTTTCTATCCTGATAAGGTTAAACTTTTTGTTTCAGCCCAATTCGCTGGATGTGCTTAGCTGGACGTTGTTTTATTATTTACTTATTAAATATTTTAATACCCAAAATGGAAAATGGCTTTACATAGCTGCTATTGTATTTGCCTTTGGTTTTTTAAATAAATACAATGTTGTGTTTATGCTTATTGGCGTTCTTCCTGCTATCCTGGCGGCAGGACAGTATAAAACATTTACACGCAAAGAATTCTATATTTCAATTTTAGTGGGTTTGCTGCTTATTTCGCCAAATTTGTTATGGCAATATAATAATGGTTTCCCTGTTTTTCATCACCTTAAACAGTTAGCTAACAGCCAGCTGGTAAATGTTAACCGATGGGATTTTTTAAAGGACCAGGTCTTGTATTTTATTGGTGCCCTACCGGTAATAATTATCTCGCTTTATGCATTGTTATTTTATGAGCCGTTAAAAATGTACAAAGCTTTCTTTTGGATATTTATTTTTACCCTGTTGATTTTCACTTATTTCAAAGCAAAAAGTTATTATGCAATAGGGCTATATCCAATTTATTTTGCTTTTGGTTCAACATACATCGGTAGCATTCAAAGCACAGGCCGGAAAAGGTTTGTCAAACCAGTTTTCCTTGCTATACCGATTTTATTTTACATTTTATTTTACCGAATAATTTTCTCTATCCAAACTCCGGCAGAAGTGATAAAAAGCGCACCTATTTATAAAAAATATGGCTTGTTGAGGTGGGAAGATGGTAAAGATCACATATTACCACAAGATTTTGCCGATATGCTTAGCTGGAAAGAATTAGCCTTGAAAATCGATGTTATCAGCAATCAAATTCCGGCTAATCAAAATACTTTGATCCTTTGTGATAATTATGGGCAGGCTGGAGCGATTAATTTTTACACGAAAAATAAAAACGTTCGGGCGGTATCTTTCCATGCCGATTACATTAATTGGATTAATGCAGACGCCAAAATTGAAAATGTTATAAGAGTTAAAGAATCAGAAGAGAGAGCCGGTGAATTAAATGAAACCGCTCCGCTTTTTAAAACTGCTTTTGGAGCAGATTCAATAACTAATCCGCTCGCAAGAGAGTACAAAACAACCATATTTGTTTTCAAAGGGGCTAAAATTGACATTAACCAAAGAATAAAAACAGAGATAGAAGAAGAGAAGCGCGATCAATAAGCTGGTTTTAAAAAAAGCCGACAAATTACAGGGTTGCCGGCTTTTCATAACTATATGTATTTTATTTATTGCAGCTTAAAATTCCACTTAGAATTATCGCTGTCCATATTGAACTTTGATAGAGTAGCTCTGCCATCTCCTGATGATACCAGCGCCAACTTCTCTTTTGAATTTGGAACCGTTTTAGGCATGATGCGGTAGGTGCCATCGGTCAACTGGTCAATTCGCCACAACTGCTCAGGTGCTCCGGTAAATTTTGGAACTGAGATTACTTCGGCATCTGCTGTTGCTGTTAATGCTCTTTCTGTTCCGGTTATCACTATTTTATAATAAGCGCCGCCTAAATAACCACTTGAGTCAGGTGCAGGGGTAATCGTCCAGCGTTGATGCGGACGAGAAATATATTCGTTTAATCTAAGCGGGATGTCGCCGGTTGGCCATCCTTTAATAGCATCGGCTAATTGCATCAATGGTACAGGTTTTATTGGCGCATTGCTATTGCCACCTCCGCCCGTTGCCATGCTGGTCCAATCAACTGCTAACTCTAAACCAAATCCACGTCTTTCTGATTGAATGGCGTAAGTTCCGGCTTTGATGATTTCACCCATTATTGGCCAGCCATTCTTCCAAACTATTGGCCTCACCCCTAATGTGCTACGGCCGCTCATATCCATATCAGCCTCCCAATGGAAAGACATTTTATCAACGCCTTTCTCACTACCCATAATGCGTCCAAAATGGCCGGGGCCTATTAAGTTACCATCAGATGTGGCAACTGCTCTGCCACCGCCTTCCAACATACTTCTGCCTACATTATCCATATAAGGGCCGGTTACGCTTTTTGAGCGGCCAATTACAATATTGTAGGTAGAGTTAGGTCCAGCGCAGCAGGTAGCATGGGTACCCAAAAGGTAATACCATCCTTCATGATACATCATAGCCGAAGCCTCGCAGGTAATAGCCACATTAACCGGTTTATTGCCCGCTACGCGTTTGCCTGTTTTAGGGTCAAGCTCTACCAGGCGGATAAAGCCATAATAAGTACCATAGGTTAGCCATAGTTTTCCGGTAGTGGGGTCAAGCATCAGGCTGGGGTCAATAGCGTCATTATCCTCATAGCCGTCAGACGTAGCAACTATAACCGGCTCAGTGTACTTAAAATCCGGCGATTTTGGGTCCAACGTTTTGTTCCACATGCTGTAAATAATGCCTTTGTAATCGCGTCCGCCACCGGTTGCTCCGTACACTACCAAAAAGCGATCTCCAATTTTCATGGCATCAGGAGCGGCACCACCACCAGGACGTACAGCACCGCCGGTCCATTTCCATCCGTCATCAGACATTATACCACCACCGCCTGTGCCAAATGAGTAATACTTTCCGTTATCTTCAACAACGGTTGACGGATCATGAATAAATGGCCGCCCAATTTGTGCTATTAAGGTTTGTGTTATCGATGCTACCAAAAAGGCAGTGATACCGATCAATTTCTTTATTTTCATATATAAATCTGTTCAGATAATATTTAAGTCGATTATAATTATTCGTAACTGAGAGTATAGTTTTTTACCGGCGCTCCGCTTTCATCTAAAAACCGTGCGCAAAAGTTACTCATACCTTGTCCGTTCATAACTGCCGCACGTACAATGTTTTTGCCTTTTTTAAGTGTTAAGCGCGATGAGGTACCCAGGTCGGCTATCACATCCTTGTCTCCTGGTATTACCAATACTTCCTTGCCATTTACCCAAAAAACCCCCGCAGAATTTACTCCTGCAGCTAACCGTACGTTTTTAATGTCTTCAGTGCAATTGATCACGGTAACTAACCAAAACAGCACACCGTTTCGGGTAGTGTTTGTTGCATAACTAAAATGTCTTAAATTAAAGTTGAAGTACTTGCTGTCCAAAGCGTACCATTTAAGGTCTTGCGCACCAATTTTTACTGTTGAGCCATTTTTAGGAATGGCATTATAATCTGCCGAAAAATTGTCGGCAGCAAGTTGGGTTTTCAAATAGCTTGCTGTCATTGTGGTATTGCTGCGATTATTTTTAACGGGTTCAAGTATCAGCCAGCGCTGAATAAAGCCCTTGGCATCGGGTGCTTTTTTAACCGCGTTGGCAGGGGTGAAGCTTTTGGTTAGCGTATGTGTGGTATCGCCTGCCAATGGTATAGGTGGCAAAGCAGGTCCACGTCCACCGCCGGGCCCACCTGCACGAGGAGGGCCGCCCGCACCCGGAGCACCCGGGCCCTGCCCGAAAGCGTTATTGGCACCGACCTGTAATCCTAATAAAATTACAAAAGCCATAATTGGCAATAGGTATTTGTTTCTGTTCATAAAAGGTTGTATTGGTTATTGGTTGAAATACAGATTATTAAGCGTAAATCTATAAAAATGAAGTTAAAATCAAAGAGGTGAAGTTTATTAAATTGGATATTAACAATAATGATACTCAGGCATCAGCCGTGTGTGCAACAATTAATTAAAATCTCTACCTTCGGGATTTTGATGAGTTAACGCTGTCTTTACGTGGCGTTATCAGCATAAATATTTATGAGCCAATCTAATCACTTGAAATTTAGGTATGATATAAATGCATTAAGAGCAATATCCGTCATCGGTGTGCTGCTTTATCATTTTAAAGTTTCGTTTTTAGATGGCGGCTTTGCAGGGGTTGATGTATTCTTTGTTATTTCGGGTTATTTAATGAGTAAAATAATTATTAACGGTCTCAACCGTAATAATTTTTCATTGCCGGAATTTTACGGACGAAGGTTTAAAAGAATTGTACCGGCCCTATTGGCTTTAGTATTAGGAATAACGTTGGTAGGCTTTTTTATTTATTTTCCGGATACTTATCAGCTAAATGAGCAAAATGCTGCCGCAAGTATTTTGTTTGTTTCAAATATAGTATACTGGAAAAGCGCCGGATATTTTGCTGACGCGTCAGACACTAATATACTATTGCACACCTGGTCCTTATCTGTCGAGTGGCAATTTTACCTGATCTATCCCATAATTTTATTATTTGTTCATAAGTTCCTCAAAAATAAAGCCCAATATATATACGCGTTTATTGGGGTTATTTTGATAGGCTACCTGGCAGCAATATATTATACCAGTATTGATAAGGATGGCTCTTTTTTTCTGTTACATAGCAGGGCTTGGGAAATGATGTTTGGCGGCCTGGCTTTTTTGTGTGAAGACTTAGCAAAAAATATTAAAGTAGGCATACGGAGGTTGGTAGCACTTGCGGGCTATCTGACCATATTTCTTTCCTTTTATTTTTTAAATAGTAATATGGAGTGGCCGGGCAACTATACGTTAATCCCGGTATTCGCGGCGTTTCTGGTTATCGCGGCAAATTGTAATAATTTTAAGGTATTAAAGTTTGGTGCTATACAGGGTACGGGTAAAATATCCTATTCGCTGTATTTGTGGCATTGGCCGGTTTATGTTATCGCACAATATTGGGGTGTTTCGCTAAATGTAACAGCTGTTGTCGCATTAATAGCGATCTCATTCCTATTGGGTTATTTATCCTATAAATACGTTGAGGAATTAAATTTTAGCAACAGCAAGCCAATCCTGGCCGGGGCGCTCGGCCTTTTAATGATTACCGGAATATCAGCTTATTTTGATGTTAATAAAATTGCGTTTAAGCACGATGCCCTAATGGTGGCAGGATACAGGACAAGGCATCCGGAAGGTACCAAATTAAGTAACAGCGGGTGCTTTATAACACCGCCCCGTAGCAAATCATTAAACGAATACAATGAAGCCGGTTGCCTAAGTATAAAACCCGGTAGTAAAAATTTTCTATTAATAGGCGATAGCCATTCAGCAGATATATCTGAACCATTCAGGAAGCATTTTAAAGATCAAAATGTAAATATTATGATTGCTGCCGCAAGCGGGTGCTATCCATTTATTGATCAAAAAGGGGGCAATAAACTTTGCTTAGGGTTAGTTGACTACGTTTTAAAAAAGTTTGTAAAACAAAATGCAGCTCAAATTGATGGGGTTATTATAAGCGCTAATTGGGTTAAAACAAGAGCTAGCAAACGTAAGCAGTTGGAAAAAGATTTGCGGGCCACTGTAGATTATCTGAGGGAGAATAAGTTAAATGTAATTATAATTGGACAAAGCGAAACATACGGCATAACCTACCCGGTATTAAAAGCCAAAGAGTTACAATTTAATACAAAGCTTACTTACCGTTACCTTAACAAAGCATGTTATGCTGTTAATGATTTTATGAAACAAAAGTTTGAGCCTTATTACATCGAGATAGTTAATAAGCATACTTTCCCTGAGCTGGGCCCTGATTATACCCCCTATATATTTGATAAGGACCACTTTACACCCTACGGCGGAGATTTGGCCATCAGAAAAATATTAGATGACCCAATTGGGAAGGCGTTTTTTAATTGAAGAACAATATTTAGCCAGTGCTCAAAGGACAAACTAACTAAGCATATTTTCTCCTAATCCAAAGGAAAAAGCCGCTTATTGATAATAAAGCCGGAGTTAATCCTGCTATGCAATATATTATTTTTAACAAAAGGTTGCCGTACATTCCAGTATGTAAAGGATATACGATCATATCCCACTTAACCCATGCAGATTGATCTGTAATATATGAGCGACTTAGTTCTTTGCCTGTTTTGCTGTCCAGTTCAATGGAGTTTACATATTCGTTATAAATCGAGCTTTGACCAGCAACCGTCCCATAAATGTTAATATTATCTTTTGGTGTGGTTGGTAAATAAATAGATGAGACCTTGAATTTTTTATCTTTTTCAGCGGATTGAATAATTGCATCCATTGACAATGGTCCGGTATAAACCGTTTTTTCTATTTTTTTTTCTTCCTGATAAGTTGAAGGCAAAAAGACATATCTTAACATCCAAAATCCGGTTATCGCAAATAACAAGTTAAACATTAATGACCATACCCCTATAATTCGGTGTAATGAGGAGAATGACTTCCTCCAATTTTTGAAATTTAACCGGACTTTGAAACTTAACACTTTAATAATATGTTTCTTATAAACATATATACCCGTTAACAACGATAAAGTTAAAGCGACCGACAATATTCCTACTGCAAGTTCCCCGAATTTACCTGCTAGTAAACTATAATGGACCCCTAGCAACCATCCCATAAAATAATTACGGGCATTACGACTGCCTAAGTATTTACCGGTGTACGGATCAAAATAAGCTAATATCCATACATTACCATGTTCTACTGATACTTCGATAGAATGACTGGGATCAAAAGGTAAATGTCTGAAACGAATATAATTACCGGGGAAAATTAGTTGTGCATTTTTATATACACTATCAAGAGACACTTTTTTCTGGCCTATGCTTACTGTTAATACAGGCGCATTAAGTTGATGATCGATCTCCTCACTAAAAACTAAAATTGATCCTGAAAAACTGATCACCAGGAGCAAAAGCCCGGTGATCAGGCCAAGAACACTATGTATAGCAAATATTTTTCTGCCTTTCATTAAAAACTATAACCAATAGTTGCACGGAAACTTCGCGGCATACCAGCCCAGAATATTCCGCGACCATAACCACCGGTGTAATGCCTTACATCGGTGAGATTATATACATTTATTCCAATGTTTACACCTGACTTTTTATAACTTAACCCTGCATCAAACGTAGCAAACGATGGTAATACAAAGCCTGTAGTAAAGGTATTACGCTTACTTACATGCTGCAAGCCTGCATTAAGACTCAGACCTTTTATACCACCATTGGTGAATTGATATTTAACCCATGCATTAGCGATTGCCTGCGGTGCCATAGGATACAGGTCACCCTCGTTAACGCCAAATTCGCCACCTTTTAAGTTTTTGGTTTTGTTAAAGGAGTAGCTTGTGATTATACTTAATTGATCCGTAAGGTTGCCTTGGACAGTTATTTCAACACCGCGGCTTCTTGCTGCACCATTAGGTAATTGGCGCACACCATTAATATCCGTAGGGTCAGGAATAACAATGTTAGTTTTTTTCAGGTCGTAAAGTGCAAGTGTAGTTACTAATTTCCCTGATAAAAATTCGGCTTTCGCTCCTATCTCATATTGTGTTCCCTTTTCAGGATCGAAAGGCCCGCCGGCAGCACGAAGATTGCTATACTGTGGTTGAAAACCTTCACTATAGCTTGCGTAAATGGATAGTTCAGGATATGGTAAATAAACCAACCCAAATCTTGGTAATACCACACTGGTTTTTGAAGTATCCGGTGTTGTGGTTGTAGGTGTGCTATCATCAGTGTATTTCGTGGTGTACTTGTATGTATCATAACGTAAACCTAATAATGCTTTAAATTTGGTACTAATGTCGATCTGGTCCTGAATATATATACCTGCACTGTTAGTATTATCAACCGTAGTACTGCCAAAATTTAAGTTTGCGCTGGTTTTGTTACCCGGATAATCATTCGCATAATTTGGAGCATAGATGTTCAAGTCAGGAGATTTCCATGAGCCGAAATAATAGGTTCTGCCAATGGTGCCCAAGTCAATACCCCCAACAATTGTGTGTTTTACAACTCCAGTGCTAATTTTGGCTTCGGCAAATAAATTTACCTGGTATGCATATATAGGTTTCTGTTTAAAATATTGAAGAGACCTGTTTCTTAAAATATTATCAGAGGCTAAAGTTAATTCATTAAATCCGCTGGTATGATCCTGCTGTTCCTGTGATGAGTTTACACTGCGTGCAAGTGCATGAAATGTTAACGAATTACTTATTTTATGATCAAATCTTAATTGGGTTGAGAAGCCCTTGGTTTTGCTGTAATCATTCGGATTATGTCTTGACCATCTGATAGGCAACGCATTTAAATTATACGAACCATCTGCAAGCTGCGGAGCAAGTAGGCCACGCTCAAAACCTACAGTTCTGTTATCACTATACCAATTTACTTCAACAGTAGCGCTGGTGTTTTCAGAGAATACGTATTTAAGGGATGGTGCAACAAAAATGTGTTTCAATTTTTGCACCTCATTTATTGCGCCTGAATTTTCATACCCAACGATAAAACGATAAAATAATTTTGAACTAAGCGGTCCGGTTGCATCTGCCATTATACGACGTTGGTTAAAAGTGCCGTAAGTAGCTTCAACCTGGTATTTTTTGGTAGCCAAAGGTTGTTTGGTAACGATATTAATAATTCCCCCAGGGCTTGCATTACTAAATAATGAAGAGGCCGGACCTTTAATAGCTTCGATTCTTTCTACATTGTATAATTGCCCTGGTAGATCAAACTGGTTTAGAGCTCCTCTTACACCATTATAAGCAAAGTTACCGTCATTTGATCTGAAGCCACGCATGCTGTAATCCTGATAAGTAGAAAATGTGGTCATTCCTGCTACGTTCCTTATAACATCATTAATGCTAAAAGCTTGCTGATCTTTTATTATCTGTTGAGGAATAATCTGTATAGATTGTGGTATTTCGCTCAGTTTAGTTGAAGTGCGCGTAGCCAGGTTACTTACATCATTGCGGTAAGCAACATAGCTTTTTACAATTACTTCGCTTAACTCATTTGCGGTTTTTTCAAGTTTGATTACAATTTCAGATACCTTGCCCTCAGTAATTTCAATATTCTGTTCGGTGGGGTTAAGGCCAATAATTTTTGCTGTGATAATGTAATTTCCAGCTTTTATGCCGGTAATTGTAAACCTGCCCAGCTCATTGGTAGCTGTAGATGCCGAAGTGTTTTTAATGCTTATATTAACATTAGGTGCTGGTAAATCATCAGCAGTAGTAACTAGTCCGGTTATTTGATTTGTTTGGCAAAAAGCCTGTGTAGTGAATAAAATTAGTATGTAAATGAAGTTTCGCATTATAATAAGTTTTCGACAAACTTACGTTTATTTAGACTTATTACAAATAATGAACAAAATTTTACATTATTAATTGAGTTAGCGAAAATTATCAAATAAAAAGCCGGTAGAATTATCTACCGGCTTTTTATTTATTAGTAATGTATTACTGCGCTACAAAATTCCACTTGGAGTTGTCACTCTCCAAAACAAACTTGCCTAATGCCGGGGTGCTATCTCCTGCCGATATCAGTGCCAGCTTCTCTTTTGAATTTGGAATTACTTTTGGACTAATACGATAGGTACCATCGGTTAGCTGGTCAAGTTTCCATAATTGTTCCGGCGCGCCAGTAAATGCCGGAACTGTCGTTACCCTAAGGTCGGCAGTTGCTGCCAGTGCCCGTTCAGTACCATTTATAGTAATTTTATAATAAGGCGCACCAAAGTAACCGCTTGAATCTGGTGCAGGTGTAACTGTCCATTTTTGGTGTGGTCGGGCAATGTAATCGCCTATTCTTGTTTGTATTTCGCCGGTTGGCCAATTTTTTAATACATCAGCCACTTGTTGAGTTGGAACAGGTTTTACCGGTCCGGTGGCACCACGGCCGCCGCCAAAACCACCACCACCTTGCGCATTTGTTGGGTCAACAGCTAATTCTAAACCAAATCCTCTTCTTTCTGATTGAATTTCATAAGTACCGGCTTTAACGTTTTCGCCTAAAACAGGCCAACCGTTTTTCCAAACTACCGGCAATATACCTAAAACACTGGCTCCACCCTGATCAAGATCTGCCTCCCAATGGATAGACGCTTTTTCAACTCCAGGTTCAACAACAACTCTTCCAATATGGCCCGGGCCTATCAAACGCCCGCGGGTGGTGACTACCATCTTACCGCCGCCTTCCAGCATGCTTCTGCCAACATTATCTACAAAAGGCCCGGTAACGCTTTTAGAACGACCAACAACTACATTATAGGTGGAGTTAGCGCCTGCGCAGCAAGTGCCATGTGTACCCAACAAGTAATACCAACCGTCATGATACATCATGTAAGAAGCTTCACATACAATAGCTACGTTAACAGGTTTATTGCCTGCTACACGTTTACCTGTTTTAGGGTCAAGTTCCACTAAGCGGATGTAACCAAAATAAGTACCATAGGTAAGCCATAGCCTGCCCGTTACAGGGTCAAGAAACAAACCGGGATCAATAGCATCGTTCTCTTCATAACCATCAGAAGTAGCTGCTATAACCGGCTCAGAATATTTAAAGTCCAGCGATTTCGGATCCAAGGTGTTATTCCACATGGTGTAAATAATACCTTTATGGTCAGTACCGCCACCGGTGGCACCATAGGCAATCAGGAAGCGGTTGCCTATTTTAAGCACATCAGGTGCCGCTCCGCCACCGGGACGTACAGCACCACCTGTCCATTTCCAGCCGTCTTCTGACATTATGCCGCCTCCGCCTGTGCCAAAGGTGTAATATTTTCCTTTATCCTCAGCAACTGTTGCCGGGTCATGTATATTAGGTCTGCCTATTTGTGCAGTTAATGTTTGCGTTATCGATGCTACTAAAAATGCAGTAAGACCGATTAATTTTATTTTTTTCATTATAAATCTATTTCAGATGGATTAATACTTAAATGGATAGCAAGTTTTTTATTGAGTACTCAATGTATAGTTTGTTACCGGCTGGCCTTTTTCATCCAAAAAGCGCGCAACAAAATTGCACATGCCTTGTCCGTTTATAACTGCCGCACGAAGAACATTTCTGCCTTTGTTAAGCGTTACAAGAGGGGATGCAATATTATCTACAATAATATCTTTGTCGCCTGGCGCTGTAAGAATTTCTTTGCCATTCAACCAAAACGCGCCACCTGAATTTACGCCGGCAGCTAATCGTACGTTTTTGATCTCTTGTGGGCAATCAATTACAGTTACTAACCAAAACAGAACGCCAGCCCGCGCATTGTTGGTAGCGTAGCTAAAATGGTATAAGTTAAAATTAAATGCCTTGCTGTCTAAAGCGTACCATTTCAGGTCCTGGTTACCAATTTTAACAGTCTGCCCAGCTTTAGGTACTGTGTTATAATCCTGCGAGAAATTTTCGTTAGCAAACGTTGTTTTAAGGTAAGCTTCGGTGATAGTGCTATTACTGCGAAGATTTTTCTTAACGGGTTCAAGTACCAACCAACGCTGAATAAATCCTCGGGTATCTGGTGCCTTTTTAACAGCAGTTGCTTGAATGAAGTGTTTAGTTAGGGTATGTGTCGTATCTTCTGCCAGAGGGATAGGCGGCAGATTTGATCCACGTCCCGGGCCGCCAGCACCAGGACCGCCAGGGCCACCTGTACGAGGAGGACCGCCAGCACCCGGAGCGGCCGTACCCGGCCCAGCCGGAGCTTGTCCGAAAGCGTTATTGGCACCTACTTGTAATCCTAATAAAACTACAAAAGCCATAACTGGCAAAAAGTATTTGTTTTTGTTCATAAAGGTTTGTTTGTAATTAATAATTGATTTTTTTGATTGTTTGTTTACAGCGAAAGTAATGGGTATTGTCGGTTTAATTTAATCGTTAACAACAATGATACATTGGTATTTGCATACTAATATACTAACTAAATAATGTGGTAAATAGCTAATTTTGAAGAAGTAATAATTATATGCAAGTCTTTAAAGCCAAGTTAGATATTATAGGAATAAATCCCTTCATTTTTGTCCCGCAGGACATCCTGTTAACCTTATTTAACGACGCCGGACGAGACAAGGGGCATATTCCGGTTTGCGGGCAGGTAAATGGAAAGGAGTACCAACAAACACTGTTACGTTATAAAGGAGAATGGCGATTATATATTAATACCATTATGTTACCTGATTCCCCCAAAAGAATTGGTGAATTTATTGAAGTATGGATTGAATTTGATCCACGCGACCGTACGTTGCAGCCTCATCCCGATCTGATAAAAGCATTGGGTCAAAATAAAAAAGCGGAAGCCGTATTTCAAAATCTTGCGCCTTCCAAAAGGAAAGAGATCATTCGTTATATATCCACCTTAAAAACAGCAGCAAGCCGTGAGAAAAACATAAAGTTGGCCATGGGTTTCCTGATGGGTAAAAACAGGTTTGTAGGTCGTAACCTAAATGAGTAGGATATTAAAGTATCTGAGCTGTACCGCATCTTATTTAAACTAAATATAAATAATTTCATTCCCTCTTCTTATTTAGACTAATTCTTGTTAAGTTTGTGCGCTTTATATTTTTAAGCAGAATAACTGTTAAAAGTACGCACATGAAAAAATTACTTATCGCCATTTTTGCCATAGTTACATTATCTGCAAATGCGCAGCAAAATACCTTATTAGATCAATCATTTTGGCAAAAAGCCCCCAATGTGGATATGGTAAAAGCCGAAATAGCTAAGGGAAGCAACCCTTCGCAATTTAACGGGCAAAGCTTTGATCCTGTTGTTTTGGCCATAAACGCATCGGCACCAACTGAAACTATTAAGTTTTTACTAACCCAACCGGGTAATGATATCAATAAGCTTACCCATGATGGCCGCAACTACATACATTGGGCCGCCAGCCGTGGTAATGCCGAAGTGGTTGAATACCTATTAAGCAAAGGAGCAAAAGTTGATGTGGAAGATACGCATGGCAGCACCCCATTTCTTTTTGCAGTGAACGGCGGCCAGCAAAATACTAAGATTTATGACCTGTTTTTGGCCTATGGTTTAAATATAAAAAAGGAAGTTAATGCTGATGGCGCGAACGCTTTACTATTGGCAGTAGCGAATGATAAGGATTTTGCTTTAAGTAATTATTTTATATCAAAGGGGCTTGATTGGAATAGCGTAGATGCTGCGGGTAACAATGCATTTGGTTATGCTGCCAAAGCAGGCAACATTGAGCTGTTAAAAGCATTGGTAGCAAAAGGTGTTAAACCAGGCCCTAATGCCATGTTAATGGCTGCACAAGGTGGTGGCCGCAGAGGTGCGCCTACAAGCGGATCTGGCCTGGCCATTTATCAATACCTGGAAACCCTGAATATTAAACCTACGGTAACCGCTAAAAATGGTGAAAACGTATTACATGCTACTGTGCGTAAGCCAAACCAGGCCGAGCTTATTCAATACTTTCTTTCAAAAGGTGTTGATGTAAACCAGGCAGATGAAGAGGGCAATACGGTATTAATGGCGGCAGCATCAACAAACCGTGATATAGCCACGTTTGACCTGCTGATGCCAAATGTGAAAAATATAAATCAGGCAAATAATAAAGGTGTAACCGCACTGGCGTTGGCGGTTGGCAGCAATTCATCGGCGGTTGTAAGTTATCTGATTAGTAAGGGCGCCAATGTTAATGCTTTAGATAAAAATGGCAATAACGTAGCCTATTATTTAATTGAAAATTATCGTGCTGCTGGTCCGCAACGTGGTGGTTTTGGAGGCCCTGCTGCCGGTCAGCCCGCAATAGATGATCTGGATGCTAAATTGGCGATTTTAAAAGAAAAAGGGTTGGATGTAACAGCCCCACAAAAAAATGGCAATACGTTTTATCATTTGGCGGTAGCTAAAAATAATTTGGCATTAGTTAAGCGTTTACAACCTTTGGGCATTGATGTAAACCTTAAAAATAAAGAAGGTTTTACCGCCTTGCATAAAGCTGCCCTAATTGCAAAAGATGATGCTATGATGCAGTACCTTTTATCAATAGGTGCAAAAAAGGATATCACTACCAACTTTAAAGAAACTGCTTTTGATTTGGCTACCGAGAATGAAGCATTGGCAAAAAACAAAGTATCTGTTAATTTCCTGAAATAATTTTTATGTCTAAAATATATTATACGGCCATCTTATTATTGGCATTTACATTTATCCGCCCTGCTGCATCTATTGCACAAACCACCAAGTACAAATGCATGATACAAATGACCAATTACATGGGCGAAGGTGCTTATATAGTTGTTTCTTTAATAGATAGTAAAGGCGCGTATGATAAAACGCTTTACGTATTAGGATCAGATAAAAAATGGTATAAAACCGTTAAAGAGTGGTTTAAGTTTTATAAAAGTAAACCTGCTAATATTAGCGCGATAACAGGAGCATCTGTAACCGGCGGCGACCGTAGTGTAAATGTTATTGAGATAGAAAATTCAAAAATTAATAAAGGGTATAAGCTGCGTTTTGAAAGTGCTGTAGAGGATAAAAATTATAATGTGAAGGATCTGGAGATACCATTAACTACGGAGAGCCTTTCGGCAAAAAGCGACGGTACGGGCTACATCAGGTATGTGCGCTTTAGCCCTAATTAGGCATTAACTTTATATGACCATTTCTGTATGGAGATATAGCCATTTAACACTGGCTTTATCTTCTTTTATTTTACTGGCATTAGCATCTATAACGGGTATCATATTAGCTTTTGAGCCCGTATCCGGTAAACTTCAGCCATACCGCGCTGACAGTTTTGACCAGGTTACATTAGCTCAAACTTTACCTGTATTACGCAAAACCTATCCCGGCATAAGCGAACTTTCTGTAGATGCCAATCAGTTTTTGCAGGTAAAAGGCAGCAATGCCAATGGCGAAAAATTACTGGCTTATGTTGACCCTAAAACCGGAAAGATACTAGGTACCCCAACGGGGCAAAGTGAGTTTTTTAAATGGGTTACAGCCTTACATCGTTCATTATTTATACATGAGGCGGGGCGTTTTTTTATAGGTTTAACGGCTTTTCTACTCTTGCTTATTACTATTTCGGGCACTATGCTTATTATTCAGCGGCAGCGAGGGGTAAAGCGTTTCTTTACAAAAATAGCCAGGGATAATTTTTACCAGTTTTATCATGTGGTATTAGGGCGATGGTCGTTAATACCCATATTTATCATAGCACTTACAGGCACTTATTTATCATTAGCCCGTTTTGGGTTGATTGAAACTACTAAAACCTCACCCAAAATAAATTTTGATGCCATCCGGTCATCACCTGAAAAGAAAGTGAACGATTTTGACATTTTTAAATCTGTTAAGTTATCAGAAGTAGAATCAGTAGAGTTCCCTTTTTCGGAAGATGTGGAGGATTACTACACACTTAAATTAAAAACCGGGGAGGTTGCTGTAAATCAAATTACCGGGGATGTGTTAGCCGAAGTTAAATATCCTGTTTCAGTATCATTAACCAACTTGAGTTTGAACCTGCATACCGGCAGGGCCAGCAGTATATGGGCGGTTATATTAGCTATCGCATCGGTCAATATTTTATTTTTCATTTATTCGGGATTTGCCATTACGTTTAAACGCAGAGCCAATCGCTCAAAAAATAAATATACGGCTGCCGAAAGTAATTTTATAATCCTGGTAGGATCAGAAAATGGAAATACTTTCCGGTTTGCACAGGCGGTGCACCAGCAGTTAATTAAAGCGGGCGAAAAATCATTCATTACAGAATTAAATAGTTACAATACTTTCCCCAATGCCCAACACATACTGGTACTAACCGCCACTTATGGCTTGGGCGATGCACCTACCAACGCAAATAAATTTGCTGCATTATTAAAAAAATATCCGCAAGTGCAGCAAATTAAATATTCGGTATTAGGGTTTGGTTCACATGCATATCCTGATTTTTGCAAATTTGCTTTTGAGCTGAATAGTTTGCTAATGCACCAGGATTGGGCATCGCCGTTAATTGATATCCATACCGTAAACGACCGCTCACCGGATGAATTTAGTTTATGGGCAGAGGCATGGTCGCAGCAAGCAGGTATAACTTTAACGGTATTGCCTGAACTAAATAACAGTAACACCCAACGTTTAGAAGAACTAATCGTAAGTGATATTACACCAACTAGGAGAGAAGACGGTACGTTCATTATTGGTTTAAAAGGAAAGAAAAAATTGCGTGTTACTTCGGGCGATCTGTTAGCTATTTACCCGGCTAATGATCATCGGGAGCGCCTTTATTCTATAGGGATTATTGATGATAAAATTAGGTTAAGTGTTCGTTTGCATCCGGGAGGCTTGGGGTCAAATTTTTTATATAATCTATCACCCGGGCAAAAAATAAATGCCAAATTGGTTAATAATCCACATTTTCATTTCCCTGCAAAAGTATCCGAAGTAGTTATGATATCTAACGGTACCGGTATTGCGCCATTTTTGGGAATGATAAGCCAGAACAGTAATATACCTTGTTATTTGTATTGCGGTTTTCGTGATCATTCATCTTATATTTTATATGAAGGATTACTGGAAGATTGCAAAGCGAAAGGAAAAATCCAAACTATCCAGTTGGCGCTTTCACGTGAGGTTAATAAGCAATATGTATATGACCTGGTAAATAGAGATGGTGTTTGGCTGGCGCAGTTGCTAGACAGGGGCGGGGTAATAATGATCTGCGGATCATTAGCAATGCAAAAAGATGTAATGGATGCGCTGGAAACTATATGCCAAACAGAAAACGGAACCAGTATCAGCTTTTATCAATCACGTAATCAGGTACGCACAGACTGCTATTAATTATTAAGCTGGCGCTTTTTAAAATTAAGTTTTGACGATGAATATATCTCACCTTTATCGGTAATAAGAATGTAGCTATAGACCGGAAATTTATTGATAAATTTTATAGCCGCATCCTTTCCTAAAACCATCATTGAGGTGCTGAAACCATTTGCTTTTTCGGCACTGGGCCCAAAAACAGTTACACTTAATAACCCTGTTGCAGGATAACCCGTCGCCGGGTTAATAATATGCGAGTAGCGTTTGCCATTAAATTCAACAAATTTTTCATAGCTACCCGAAGTAACTACTGATGCCTGTTTTAGCGGAACAATTGCTATAACGGTATCCCTTTTAAAAGGGTTTGTAATGCCAATGTTCCAGTATTTGCCGTTGGGCTGCCTGCCCCACGTACTCATATCGCCCGAACCATTGATAATACCTGCTTTAATGCCTTTACTGAGCATCAATTTACGACCCTTGTCCGCAGCATACCCTTCGCCCAAAGCACCAAAGCCAATTTTCATGCCTTGTAATTTTAAGTAGATGGTAGAGTTAACGCTATCTAAAACGATGTTTTTATAACCGACTTTCTCCACCGACTTTTTAATGGCTTCCGGTGTAGGCATGGCGGTCATGGAGCCATCAAACTTCCATATCTTATCCATAGTAGCGAAGCTGATATCAAAAGCCCCGCCAGTGATTTTTGACAATTGTACTGCTCTTTGGGTTAATTCAAATACTTCTCTATCTACCTTAACAGGTCTTATACCCGCATTACTATTTACTTGTGATACCTGCGATTCGGGCTTCCAGTCGGATATTAAGTTTTCAATTCGGCTTACTTCTGCAATAACGGTATCAATATTTTGCTCGGCAATGGTTTTGCTTTTTGCAACTATAGTGACATCCCACCTGCCGCCCATTAACAGTACCGTTCGTTTACGCAGTACCTGAGCATCGGCATAAAAGCTGTAAAGGATAAAAAAAAGAATAATTAATTTTTTCATGTAATAAAAAAGCCGGGCACATAAAGTACCCGGCCAATATCCGTAATTTATTTAGAATTTATATGCCAGTGTGGCGCTAACCATACGCGGCGGGATAGGGTTCACACTATAGTTTTCATGAACCGTATAATTAAGCTCGTCAGTTATGTTAGATAGCTTGGCCAGTATGGATACCTTTTTGTAGGTATATCCTGCTGAAAGATCAATAGTGGTATAAGCCGCAACATCAATAGGATTACCACGTGATACAGTTGGTGGTTTAACAGTATTAAAGCCCATATTACGTCTGCCGGTATAATAAGCAGATGCACCCAGTTTTAATCCTTTTGCAATCCCATTGGTAAAGGTATAAAATACAGTTCCGTTGGCAGTATGGGGCGTGCTGCCAATAATGCGTTCGCCTTCGGTTATACCGTTTGGTAGCGTTTTGGTATAACGGAAGAAGTTATAGGTATAACCCGCCAGGAAATACAATCCCTTTGAAATTTTTCCGGTTACATCAAACTCCAGTCCGTCGCTTTTGGTAGCCCCGCTAAATTCCCTGTAAAGCGTAGATATGGTGCCATCAGGTAATACTGCGTTTTGTACAAACCTATCGTTAGCTATACGGTACGCGGTAACATTAACGGTTAGTTTGCCGTCCAAAAACTCGTTTTTAACACCGGCCTCATATTGGTTAATAATAGATGGCCCCATCGGGTTATTATTAATATCAATACCAGAGTTAGAGGTAAAGTTATTAGCATAGCTCACATAAACCGAAGTTGTTTTTATTGGCTGATAAACCAAGCCAACTTTTGGAGAGAAAGCTTTATCTATTTTAAAGCCATCAATACCAGTATTTGTCAATGTGGTTATGCCGGTATCTTCATTGTAAACACTTGATCTTGGCGTACGTTGATAAGTGTAGCGTATACCCGCTAATACTTTAAATTTTTCGGTTAATGCGATCAGGTCCTGTGCAAATGCACCCATACGATAAATAGGGGCAGTGGTTGTTTGGTAAATACGCGTATAAGGTATATCTAAACTGGTAGCATAGGTAGATGGATCTAATAAGTTTACCGGAGCTGCATTCATTGTTGTGGGAGAGCTTAGAGCATCTCCATATTTAAATGCATTGGTGCTTGTACGTGATTCATCAGCATCGGCACCAAATAGTAAAGTATGTTTTATTGGTCCTGTTACCACACTGCCGGTAAGGGTTAACTGTTGATTATAGGTATATTCCTGAGTCTTTGAGCGGGTAAGCGCGCGTACTGCAAGTGGATCTGCAGTTGTTTGGCGTGGGCGCTCCGCTCCGAAATAATTACGGGAATAAGATTGGAAAGCTGCAATAACATTCAGTTTCCAGTTATCATTAAAGCGGTGTGTCAGGTTTGCCTGGGCAGTAGAAGTATTGGTATTGTTGTATGCCCATGATACATTGACAAACGCATTACGTCCTATATCAGGAATTTTTCCATCTACTGTGCCTAAACCAAAATCGGGGGGGTAATTACTTTTCAAATAATCTCCCTGAACTAGCAACTCGGTTTTATCACTTAATTTAAATAGCAATGATGGGTTAACATAAAAACGATCCGTCTTTACCACATCTCTAAAGCTTTTGGCATTCTCTTTAGTAGCAATTACGCGGAACGCCACGTTTTTAGAAATAGGGCCATAAACATCAACCGTTGGTTTATAAAAGGAGTAGCTGCCTACACGCATGCTCACCTCGCCGCCATAGTTAAACTTGGGTTTTTTGGTAACCAGGTTTACCACTGCGCCACCGGTAACACCACCGTAAAGCAAGGCAGCACTGCCTTTTAACACCTCAACAGATTCTAAAGTGCTGGCCTCGGGCGAGCCGCCGATTGACGAGCGGGCACCGTTTTTAAGCACGTTGTTGCCTCCTAAAGTATAACCTCGGGCAAAAAATGACTCGCCAACCGAGCCGCGATTTTCGCCCATAGCAATACCGTTTACATTTTTGATCACATCGGCCAGGCGGTTGGCTTGCTGGTCTCTGATTATTGTGGTATCAAATATCTGTATGCTTTGAGGCATATCCTTAGCTAAAATGCCGCTCTTGCCAACAGATGCAGGTTTTAAATTAACAGACCGGTTACTATTAATCACCACTTCTGACAGGCGGTTGTTATCTTCAACAAGCGTGAAATCAACATCAACTGTTTTTCCTGAAATAACCGTTACAGCCTTTTCCTGCGATTGTAAGCCAACAAAAGATACCTTAACGGTGTATGCGCCCGGTTTAATGTTTGATAACAGATATTCGCCATTATCATCGGTTCTGGTACCTTTACTAGTTCCCAAAATACCTACGCTAACATATGCAGCCGGTTTGCCATCACTGGTTTTGACGTGGCCGCGGATATTGCCATTCTTTTCCAGATCTTCTGACTTACCGGCTATAGTAAATGATAAAATAAGTAATAAAATTGTATAGAGCTTTTTCATTGTGTTTATTTAGATTAATTCTAATTAATGGCGCAAATATATAAAGAATACTAATGCCGTCAAGTCTTATTTAGAATTATTTTAAATAATTAATATAACAATGTAGTCGCCGCAAAGGGTTTACCAGCTATAAAATAAAAAAGCCTGTAGCTTATGGAACTACAGGCTGATAAATATCGAGGATTATTCCTACTTGGTATATTGATTAGGTTTTCCGGGTGTAGGTGTTCCGCTCAGTATCTGTGTACCACCATTATGATATTTGGTTAAAGGCGCGGTAAATGTTATGCCTGTGCCTGAAACCTGCGCCCCAACAGCATGGGTGTTTTTAAGTGGTGCCAAAAGAATAATAGAGTCGCTTGGCCCGCCTGTTGCTCCAGGGCGGCGGCGTACTGCAGTAACAGAATTGACAACTGCGGTTTCCATAGTCGCACCATCACCAATAGTAATGGTTTGTCCGGCAGAGAAGCCTGCCGCACTGGCTACGGAAATAGTTGTTACACCGGGATCGGTAGCTGTGGTTATGGTGCTTCCGCCTGTTGTACCAACAGTTGCAATGGTAGCAGTTTCACTATCATTACCTGATCCTATAATAACTTTTTGGCCCGGGGCAAATCCTGTTACGTTGTTAATTTTAACATTATTTGATGCGGATAACGCCGGAGTAGTAAGCGTAATTGATTTTTGCACGGAGAAATCCTGGCAATTATTGTCGTTGTCATTGCCATCCGGGTAGCGGCCCACACTTATATTGGTTTGGTCATTAGCGTTGGCTGTAGGCACTTGCCTTGCAGCAGAGCCGGGCAAAGCCACAATACATCCGCCTTGAACTTGTTCGCCCTCCAGCGTTGCTATTTCAGGGCTGGTGATGTAGCCATTTGCGCTTGAGTTACCTTGTTGCGATCCGTAAACTAAGCCGTCAACCAAAACCTTACCGCTGGCATCCATTAAAGCAATAGATCCGGCCACCGACGAAAGTGGGGTGCCATACCATTGGTTAGGTTTTTGAGTGCCCTGGTAGCCAATAGTTGTTGCCTGGTTATTTATAACAGCAGCAGCTACTTTATGGCCTTTAACAAGTTTGCTTTGCAGGGTGATACCAGTACCTAATGCCTGTACCGCATCTGCACTTTGGTGTGTAAATTTTGTAGACGGCGAAAAACTGATACCGGTACCCGGTCCATATACATCAACATCTGCCATATGGTCCATTTTAAGCGGTGCGGTTAACTCTAGTTCGCCGCCCTCGCCTCTGCCACGGCCACCCGCCGGGGCAGCAGCTACATTAACAATACGTTTTATTGTTACATTTTCTAAACGTGCACCAGTGTTTATAGATACAACATCGCCAACAGTTATATTGGCATTATCTAAAACTTTAATGGTGGTGCTGCCTGCTTTTGCTGCGGCAAATAAATTGGTTTGTGTAGCGGCCTTACCAACTGCAGTAACAGTAGCAATTTCATAATTGCCGCCAAAATCAATACCTATTTTTTGACCTACTGTAAACCCGGCAGCATTAGTAACCGGAAGATTAGTTGCACCTGCCGGAATTTTTAGTTTTGTTGAAGTTGATACCGGTATATACACAGTTGTCATTGGCGTAGCGGCCGTACCTACAGTGGCTATGGTGCTACTTTCGCCATCAACATTTATTTGTTGTCCAGGTATAAAATTTGTAGCGTTTTCCACGTGGATAACATTATCGCCCGGAGCTGTGGGAGCAACTAGGCCAGTGCTGCCCATCCCTAATAAATAAAAGCTTTTACCAGCTATTTTTGTACCTGCCGGTATAGTAGCCAGCTTAACAGAATTCCATCCGCCAGGAGTACTCACAATGCTCCAGTTTGAAATATCAACAGGAGTTGATGAAGCATTATATAATTCAATGAATTGATTGGTCAGGCTGTTTCCGGTCCTGAAGCGTACCTCGTTAATTTTAACCGGAGACGCATTCCTTATGCGTTGCTTAACGCTTTCAGTTTTTGTTGCTTTGGTATTAAAGTTGGTCCATTTAACATTACCGGTTAAAACGCCTGCATCCGCAATAGCCGGCGAGGTAACTTTAAAAGTTGCATTAACTGTAGTCCCGGGAGCTATTGGCCCCGCAATAGTTTTTGATATGCTTGCAGAACCTTTTACAACGGCTGTCCATCCCTGACGCGGAGCGATGCTTAGGTTAATATTAGTTACCGGGGCATTAGTAGTATTAGTAAATGATACAGTAACTTCTTGTGAAGTTTTTGGAGCAAATGTAGTTAAGCGTGATAAACTTACTCGTTGCACGTCATATTTGGCTGCTACTATATTGGCTTGTACTGCATCAGTAGTGGCCATAGTGGGATACCCGGTAGTCATTACACCTTCGTAAAATGTACCTGCCGCCCCGTTGCCATTATCACCACCGTTTCCTAATAGGATACCGCCCTTTTTATTCATCGGGAAATAAGAACTACTGCCCGGTGTGCCGGGACGAACTCCCTCGTAATAAGTGGTTAACTTGCCTTCTTGTGCATTGCCACCACGAAGGTCCCATTTGTTACCGCCACCGCCATCAACAAAGGCCGATACAAACTTCCAGGAATCAATTGAAGGTACATCATTCTTTTTAGTGTTATAACCTGAGAACAAACCAGCTTCCATATCTGACATTATCCATGGACCTGAACCATTGCCGCTACCCCAAGCAGTTGATGTGCCATAGTAAGTAGTTTCCATAGTGCCGGTACCCACAGCGCGGCTATTGGTTGACGAGTTGCCATAATCAAAGCAGCAGCCGCTGTCAAAATGTTTTCCGTTTATCACGTAGTAAATGCCTTCCGGTTCATCGTTTATGGCCAGGTCCCTTGCGTTGTTGTTACGTAAACCCATGCCCGGCATAATATATACACCATAGGCTTTGTGTCCGCTAATGGTTACCGGCGCCATATCAGCAATAGGTAAATAATCGTATTCGCCTTTTGCCGAGCCTTTAAACGTTCCCGGAGGGGCTTCTACAAGGTGGTTCCCTTTACCAGACTGGTCATATACTTTTGATATCCAGCACAAGCCATCGCCACAAAAAGCATCCTGGGCCGCCGCGTTAGCATAACCACCGGCATCTTTGTCGGTAGATTGTACTATACCAATATCTAATGTTTTGCCATCTGCCTGGCGCATTACCTGGTAAAGCGGACCGTTATAAGCTGCGTATAATGCCCGGGTAGTACTATGGGCCGCCACACATGGCGTGCCTCCCGCCGCATAAATATCACATGACCCTTTAGGTCTTGATAAAACAGCAGCATTTTTTTCGCCTGCTTTCATAGCCATCAATGTCATCGTTAACGCTAAAGCAGCAAGCAATACAGGGTAAAATTTCGTTTTCATAATTGTTTTTTCCAGAGATCAAATAACAATCTCAACAGGTTAATGTTGTGTAGTTTATAATTAATGTAATATTAGTACTTAAAATTTTAATTATTAAAAGGTAATTAAACAATTACATCCTGTTAAACATTATTACATTTACATCAACAACGCCAATATGGCATAACAAATACCGTTTGTAACAACGGTATACCTTTTGTAGTCTAATTGAAAATTAAAAACATAACAATGAAAAAAATATTCGCAGCAATACTATTTGTAATGGCTACTATGTCGTTAAGCTCGTGCAGTTATAACAGCATGGTTAAATTAGATGAGGATGTTAAAGGTAAATGGGGTGCTGTACAAGCGCAATACCAACGCCGTACCGATTTAATACCTAACCTGGTTGCAACTGTAAAAGGCGCTGCCAATTTTGAAAAAAGCACGTTAACTGACGTTATTGAGGCTCGTGCCAAAGCTACATCTGTACAGGTTGACCCTACTAAATTAACCCCTGAATCTATACAACAGTTCCAGGCTGCACAGGGCCAGTTAAGCCAGGCATTGGGTCGTTTAATGGTAGTTACCGAGAATTATCCCGAACTAAAATCAAACACCAACTTTTTGGGTTTACAGGAACAAATAGAAGGTACCGAAAACCGTATTAACGTGGCCCGATTAGACTTTAACACCGCGGTGCAAAATTATAATAGCAAGATCCGCAGCTTCCCTGCTAACTTAACTGCAAAAATGTTTGGGTTTGCCGAAAAAGGATACTTCCAGGCTGAAGCAGGCGCTGATAAAGCTCCGAAAGTAGAATTCTAATTAATTAGTGAATGAGTGAGTTTGAATGAGCGAATGTCGCTTACTTAACTCACTCATTCGCTAATTTACTCATTCAATAATTATCTCCCTATGCCATTATTTAACGACGAGGAGCAACAACGCATACGCGAAGCGGTTGAACGTGCCGAGAAAAACACATCAGGCGAAATACGGGTTTGCGTTGAAAAAACCTGCAGCGAAGATGTGCTTGATCGCGCAGCAACCTATTTTACCAAGCTGGATATGCATAAAACCAAGCTGCGTAATGGCGTATTGATATACCTGGCTACCGAGGACCATAAGTTTGCTATTATTGGCGATGGCGGTATAAATAAGGTTGTACCTGATGATTTTTGGGATCAAACCAAGCTGCAAATGCTGGAGCAATTTAAACAGGGTAACCTGGTTGAAGGTATTGCTATAGGCGTAACCCTGGCGGGCGAACAGCTTAAAAAGTATTTTCCATATGATAAGGATGATACCAATGAATTATCAGATGAGGTATCATTTATGGACGGCGATTAAAATTGAAACCAATGTTTAAAAAATATATACTACTATTTAGTTTTTTGCTGGTTGGATGCCTTGCTTTCGCGCAGGAGTTCCCTGAGAAATCAAACACGCTGGTTACTGACTATACCAACACTTTAACTGCCGAGGAAAAGCAAAGCTTAGAGAATAAGCTTGTAGCTTTTAATGATAGCACATCAACTCAAATTGCGGTAGTGATCATTAAATCGGTTGGGCAATATGATATTAATGAATATGGTGCACAACTGGGCCGTAAATGGGGAATAGGACAAGCAGGAAAAAATAATGGTGTTCTTATATTAGTTGCCCTTGGCGACAGGAAGCTTACCATACAAACCGGTTACGGTGTAGAAGGCGCTTTGCCTGATGTTGTTGCTTATCAAATACGTGAAAACTATATAAATCCACGCTTTAAAGCGGGTGATTACTATGGTGGATTAGATGCAGGTACTGACCAGATCATTAAATACACCAAAGGTGAATACACCGCCCCTAAAGAAGCTAAAAACAAAAGAGGCGGCGATGGCGGTCCGGCAGGATTTATCATCATCATTGTTATTTTTATATTGATCATCATTTTCCGCAAAGGCGGTGGTGGTGGCGGCCAGGTTATTGGCAGCAGGGGCGGCGCAAGTCCGTTTTGGTGGCTATTAGCCGGATCAATGTTAAATAGCGGTAACCGTGGCGGTGGTGGCTGGGGTGGTGGTTCCGGAGGCGGCGGTGGTGGCTTCGGCGGATTTGGCGGCGGCAGTTTTGGTGGTGGCGGATCAGGCGGAAGCTGGTAATTCATTAAAAGCTGATATATGTTTCAACGGGATATAGTGGTGGATGATATCCGAAAAACGGCGCTCATCATAGCTAAAATATTTGGCATAAAAGCCAAAGGTATGGTAAACGAGTTTAAGCAGGAGTTTGACAAAACAATGCAAAACGAGTATGCTGCCGAACTGCAACAACTTATTGCCTTAAACCAGGAAGGCTTTGAAGAAGTAATTAACTCTGACCGATACAGCGCGGAAAAATTAATTACCGTGAGCCAGATGTTATATGTATTTGCAGAACCTTTTGAGCAGGATGAAGAAACGCAACAGCTGCTAAAAAAAGTGATGGCAATACTTGACGTTCTGGAAGAAAAATACCACATTCAATCATTTGATAATATTACACGCCGAAATGCGATATACAAGTATTTTGACATCAAACTATGAACAATAATCTCACCTGGAAAACCCTATCATCAACTTATATACATAAAGGCCCATGGGCCACATTACGTGCCGATAAATGCGAAATGCCCAATGGTGTTATTGTGGATGAATATTATGTTTTAGAATACCCGGATTGGGCAAACGCCGTAGCGGTTACTGAAGATAACAAGATCATACTAGTGCGCCAATACCGCCAGGCTGCGGGAGTGGTAGCATTGGAAATTCCGGGTGGTGTAATTGAAAAGGATGAATTACCCGAAGTTGGTATGCGCCGCGAACTGCTGGAAGAAACAGGCTATGAATTTGAAAAGATAGAATTGATATCTACCATATATCCTAACCCTGCTACATCCAATAATCTTACTTACTGCTACCTGGCTACCGGCGGTAAAAAAGTACAGGAACAAAGCCTGGACGAGCACGAGGAAATTATTATTGAAGAATATACCATCCCCGAAGTCAAACAACTATTGGCTGATAATAAAATAACCCAGGCATTACACTGCACCGGGTTATTTTATGGTTTAATGAAGTTAGGCGAGCTTAAATAAGCTTACTTAATATCTACCTTCCAGGTTTCGGCTAAAGTTTTTAATTCTTGTTTGGTTAAATAAGTAACCGCGCCGTGTTTGGGCCCGGTAAAGTTGGTGGTTTTCATCACCCCCTCATTAAAATGACCAATATCCTTAAAGTTTACAAAGTCGGTGGTTTCGCTAAAGCCCATATTGTTGGGGCGTGCGCCATATACATCATACATTAAAACATAAGTATCAGTACCAATGCGTTTAAACACGTTGGGTGCTTCGGTTGATACCTTTTCCGGGTCAATTCTTTTCTCCCTTGCACTGCTGTAACCACTAGCTATTTTGTCAGAACTGGAATGCCAAACTTTAGCATCGCCCACATAAAACATATGGTAGGTGTTACCTACTTTGGTAATGTCGGCATCAATACCGCCAATATCAGTAACGCGTTGCGGTACGTTTTCCAGTTTGGTAAAATCGTCATTAGCATAAGCCGCGTAAATGCCCGCGTTTTTGTTATTATAACGGATGGTGAAATACACCATCATTTTTTTCTTAATAGGGTCGTAAATAGTTTCAGGTGCCCATGAGCAGTCAATATCGCCCAACTCCGGGAATGCCTTATCGGTTCTGAAATCAGAATGTGTCCAGTGCACCAGGTCGTATGATTTCATGAGTACCAGGGCGCGGTTATTTCCCCAGCCATATTTTTCCTGCGGACGTTCCCATTCGGTATCTCTAAATCCTGCTCTTTTGCCAGATATATGCAGGTCGGTCATGGCCAGATAAAAAGCACCATCCGGGCCACGGGTAATATGAGGGTCGCGTACACCTTTTTGTTCGGCTAACTCTGAACCTATAAATAATGGCTGACCGCCATTAACATCAGTAAAAGTATAGCCATCTTTACTAATAGCAAAATAAGCGGAGTGGGTTTGGTCCTTAAAATAAACCAGTAGGTAGCCGCCCAGGTCCTTCTCGTTAAACTTGGCTTTAGGCTTATCCAACTTAGGCACTATGCTAATGCTGTTAGTTGATTTTGCAGCAGCAGGTTGTTGAGCAAAGCCTGCATTAGCGGTAAACAAAGCTGTGGCAAGCAGTAAAGTTTTGATCGTGGTATTTTTCATTTTTATAATTGATATCGATTGCAACATAATAACTATAAACGTAATAAGCACATTTATTTTATGGGTTAATAGGATTGTTACTTGTTTGGGGCTTTGGGGACAGATAAATAAAAATGCCATAACATCATCGTAGCTACCGTACGGTATGGCTGCCATGTTTCGGCAATGGTCATCATTTCTTCTTTGGTGGTTGATGCATGTAAACCTTTTATCCGCTTTAGCGCGTTTACTGCGGCCAGGTCACCAATGGGGAAAATATCCGCGCGTTGTAAAACAAACATCAGGTACACATCAATTGTCCAGTTGCCAATGCCTTTTAGGGTGATGAGCTTGGCGCGGATTTCGTCATCAGTTAAATGTTCCAGTTCTGCCAAATTAATTTGACCGCTTACCAATGTCTCGGCTAAATATTTGATATACCCGGTCTTTTGGCGACTGCAATAACAGGCCCTAAATTCTTCATCTGTTAACAACAAAACACGCGCAGGTGTCAATTCCTGTACCTTTTCTTTCAGTTTATTTAATGCAGATAATGCCGATGCCAGCGATACCTGCTGCTCCAAAATAATATGCACCAGCGTTTCAAAAGTATTGGGACGGCTCCATAGTGGGGGATAGCCGTGGGCTTTGATGATGGTTGCCAGGTCAGCATCAGCTTTTGCTAACTCGTCGCAAATAGAATGGTAGTTGGATTGGGTAAACCTATTGATCATTTTATTGTTATTTAAAAATACTAAATTTCTTAGGATTTAGCGTTTTCTTTTCTGAATTTTACAGATATGAACAATCTGCCGCCTTTAGCCGAGCGCATGCGCCCCAAAAACCTGGATGATTATGTGGGCCAGAAACACCTGGTTGGTTCGGGTGCGGTTTTACGCAAGGCAATTGAGAGTGGCGCGCTGCCATCCATGCTGTTTTGGGGACCGCCGGGGGTAGGTAAAACTACGCTGGCTTATATCATATCGCAAACGCTGGACAGGCCATTTTTCTCATTAAGTGCCATCAACTCGGGGGTTAAAGATGTGCGCGAGGTTATTGAAACTGCATCGCGTTTAAAAGACGAAGGCGATAACCTGCCCGTGCTATTTATTGACGAGATACACCGCTTCTCCAAATCGCAGCAGGATTCATTATTAGGTGCCGTAGAGCGCGGCATCGTTACCCTGATAGGCGCCACTACCGAAAATCCATCTTTCGAGGTAATATCGGCTTTATTATCGCGATGCCATGTATATATTTTACAGCCATTGGTAGAGGATGACCTGGTGAGTTTGTTAAATAAGGCGATGAAAGAGGATATCGTCCTCAGCAAAAAGAAGATCAACATAAAAGAACATGAAGCGTTACTGCGCCTTTCCGGCGGTGATGCCCGTAAACTGTTAAATATTTTTGAGCTATTGGTAAACGCTTTTGAGGGTAAAACCATTACACTGAACAATGATATAGTGCTGGAGCATGTACAGCAAAATATGGCGCTATATGATAAGGCAGGCGAACAGCATTATGATATTATTTCGGCATTCATTAAATCCATGCGGGGCAGCGATCCTAACGGCGCTGTTTACTGGTTGGCGCGTATGTTAGTAGGTGGCGAGGACCCGCTTTTTATTGCCCGCCGTATGCTGATACTCGCATCTGAAGATATTGGCAATGCTAACCCCAACGCCTTACTATTGGCGCAAGGCTGCTTTGAGGCGGTTAATAAAATTGGTATGCCCGAGTCGCAATTGATCCTATCGCAAACGGCTATATATCTGGCTACATCGGCTAAAAGTAATTCGGCCACTACAGCTATTGGCGCGGCTATGGCATTGGTTAAACAAACCGGCGATCTGCCCGTACCCCTGCATCTGCGCAATGCACCAACCAAACTGATGAAAAATATTGGTTACGGTAAAGACTATAAATATGCCCATAGCTATGAAGGTAATTTCGTCAACCTTGATTTTTTGCCCGATGCTATAAAAGGTACCAAATTATACGAACCCGGTAACAACCCACGCGAGCATGAGTCAAAAGAAAAGTTAAAAAAACTTTGGGGCGACCGTTATAAATATTAGTACCTTGATACTAATATATCATATCACTAAAAAATGACATCCACTTTCATCAGGCATGAGCTAAAAGCTTTTTGGCGCGCACGCAATACCGGTAAAAGCATTGCGGTAAATATTGTTTTGGGTTTATTTATGTTGTATTTTTTAGCCTGCGCTTTTGCAATTGGATTTTTCATGGATCTTTTCCTGAAAAAAGTGTTGCCGCATGAAAGCCCGGTTGTAGGTTTTTGCGGTATAATACTGATCTATTATATGGCCGAACTGATATTAAGAATGCAAATGCAGGAATTGCCAACTTTGCGTGTACAACCCTATTTGCAATTACCCATTAAACGCAATACACTGGTTAAATACTTATCGCTTACGGCAATGCTATCAGCGTTTAACTTATGGCCGTTTATATTATTTGTTCCATTTATTGTTAAAGTAATAGTGGTTAATTCGAGCTGGCTGGTTGGGGCGGCATTTATATTTTCACTCATAGGAATAAGCATTTTTAATAATTACCTGGCTTTGTACATTAAACGCAGGGCTAGTTTTAATGGATGGATATTGGTAGTAGCATCAATTACAATGGTGATACTTGGCGCAGCAGATTTTAAATGGCACCTGTATTCTATCCGGAATATATCCTACGCGTTTTTCGGTAATATACTTTTGCAACCTTTGTGGGCCTTGTTGCCTGTGTTATTGGGCGCGGCCATATACGTAATTAATTTTTACTACCTCAAACAAAACCTTTACCTGGAAGAGTTAGTAAAGCATAAAACATTGCGTAAAAGCACTACCGATTTTCCATTGTTGAACCGGTTTGGTTTAATTGGCGACCTGGTAGCAAATGAGGTTAAACTTATCCTTCGGAATAAGCGCCCGCGGTCGGCAATTATCATGTCGGTATTATTTATTTTTTATGGATTGATTTTTTATACCAACCCAAAATCGGGCGAGTGGGCAAAAGTATTTTCGGCCATGTTTATGACCGGTATTTTTATTATCAATTACGGCCAGTTTATGTACGGCTGGCAGGCTACTCATTTTGATGGGTTAATGGTAAGTAAGGTAAAATTCACTGATTTTATAAAGGCCAAGTATTTACTGTTTACGTCTGTATCAACCTTAGTTTTTGTGTTAACCATACCCTATGTATACTTTGGCTGGCGTATATTACTGATACAATTTTGCCTGTATTTATGGAACATTGGTGTTAATGCTACGCTGGTGCTATTTTTTGCCAACCGCAACAGCAAACGTATTGATTTGGGAAAAGGCGCTGCATTTAACTGGGAAGGGGTAGGAGTTACGCAATTATTATTGTCGTTCCCATTAATGGCGGCCCCGTATGTGTTTTACTTGCCTTTAAAATTACTTGGCTATCCTAACCTTGCTTTGGCTGTTTTGGCTGTTGTTGGTATAGCGTTTTTAGTAACCAGGGGCTATTGGATAAAACTATTAACAGCCGATTTTTATAAACGTAAATTTAAAATAGCCGAAGGCTTTAGAAATAAATAAGATGATAGCTATAAAGGATCTAAAAAAGGTTTACAACAATGTAATAGTGGTAAACATACTGGAATTATCCATTAGAAAAGGCGAAAGCGTTGGCCTGGTAGGTAATAACGGCGCGGGTAAAACTACACTGTTTCGTATGATGCTTGACCTGATACGCCCCGAAACCGGCGAGGTGATATCTAACGGGGAAGTAGTAGCCGGGGGCGTGGAATGGAAAAATTATACCGCGTCTTATTTAGACGAAGGCTTTTTAATAGACTATTTAACACCCGAAGAATACCTGTACTTTATTGGCGGCCTGCATCAACAGAGTCGTGCAGAGATTGATGAGTATTTGGCGGGTATGAGTGATTTTTTTAATGGTGAGATCATTAAAAAAGGTAAGTACATTCGTGATCTGTCCAAAGGTAATCAAACAAAAGTTGGGGTAGCTTCATGCTTGCTGCAGCGGCCTCAATTGCTAATGCTGGACGAACCTTTTGCCAATATTGACCCAACTACCCAATTTAGGTTAAAAAACATGTTGAAGGACGCTAATGGCCGTGGAGTAACCACATTAGTATCCAGCCATGACCTTAATCATGTTACTGATGTATGCGACCGAATATTATTGATGGAAAAAGGCCGTATTATTAAAGATATTGCTACCGGCTCATCAACTTTAAGAGAATTGGAAGATTATTTTGCCATTGAGCATACTGTCGCCCGGGGTATACCTGTTGACGAGGAGGAGAATCATTAAAAAATCACATTGTCATTGCGAGCAGGAACAAGCCTGGCCCAAGTGAGCGAAGCAATCTCTTCGCATTTATTGCCAAGCGACGAGATTGCCACGCTCGCTCACAGCCACACACCTGCTGCTCGCAATGACATAGTATTGTATGCTATGTTACATATCAAACAAGCCACTACCGACGACGTAATAACCATAAGGCAATTAGCCCAACCTGTTTGGTGGCATACCTATACCCAATTATTAACCGAGGATCATGTAGCCTATATGTTTAAGGAACGATACTCGGTAGAAGAACTAACCAACCAAATGCAGGACGGCAGCCAAGCCTATTTATTGTTATTGGATGATGACGAACCCGTAGCTTTTGCCTCATACGGCCCGCGAGATGAAAACCCTACTGTTTATAAATTGCACAAACTATATTGTCTGCCTCAAACCCAGGGCAAGGGCTGCGGAAAAGCATTGCTTACTGCTGTGTTTGAACAAGTAGCCACCCTCGGCATAAAAACCTTAGAACTTAATGTACACCGCCAAAACAAGGCCCGTAATTTTTACGAAAAAATGGGCTTTACCATAGCTTACGAAGAGGATATCCCCATTGGCCCTTATTGGATGAATGATTATGTGATGAGGAAGGAGTTATAAACTAATAGTTACGATTATACAATGATGTGAATTTTAATTATGTAGATTTATAGATGGCAACCTTCAACTTACGACAACTTTATTACCTGATGTGTATGACCATGTTTATGGCAATATCTTCCTGTAAAAATCTTTACCTAATTGATGAGATACCATTAGATACTTACCAGGTATCTGCGCGGCAGTACAATAAACTTTATCCTAATGGTACACAAGTAGCAGGACAGGACGCTTTGCAAGTGGAGGTTGAACAATCAGACAGTACGTTAAAGATTATTCCTGTTGCCAAGCAGCTTAAACCAGTGGATATAAAGCTAAAAAATATTGATCGGATAAAATTTCACCGAAATACGTTGGACATTGATGTGCTAACTGTGCCCTTCAAAATAAGGCCATCAGTACAGGGATTTCCACAACAGTTGGATGCCAATTTTGATGCGGCTTTATATATAGGCAAGCGACGCGATAATTATTCTATTGAAAACACACGTTCAAAACGGTCTTTAAAACCCGTCATCCATGGTGAAGGTTACGGCTATGGCGGGTTTTTAGGTATTGGGTCAGTTACCATGAACCCATACGTTACCAGGCAAACTATTGATTATGAATATAGCGGACTGGTATTTAATGGTGGCATTGCAGGGATATACGATGCCAAAAAATTCAATATAGGTTTGGCACTTGGAATGGATTTGCTAATGGATAAAAATCGAAAGAATTGGATATACCAGGGCAAACCATGGATTGGTGTTTTATTTGGTATTGACTTGAATTAGCTATCTGACGATTTCTGCTTTCACCCTGGTTGGCGTGGCCTCGCCTGACACTATACTGCGTGAACTTAAAGCGATAGCTCTTATGGTGGATGTAATATTATTCATATCCAACGTGCTTACTTCATCTTTTACCGTGTGATAAAATTTGTCGGTGTCAATCTGCACGGTTGAGATGGTATGGGCAGGTACACCCAGCCTGGCTAAAGTTGCGTTGTCACTGCGGTAAAATAAACGCTGATCAGGATAAGGGTCGGGATAGAATTTAAACTTTGTACCTGCCAGGCTTTTTTGTAAAAGTTCACCAAAGTCTGATCGTTCAAAGCCGGTAATAAAAGCCGAATTGGCACCGAATTTTGCTTGCTTGCCTATCATCTCGATATTAAACATGGCTACCACTTTATCCGGGTTAAGCTGTTTGGAGAAAAACTGTGCACCAAAGCCACCTATTTCTTCGGCGGTAAATGTAACAAATATTAAAGTGCGGGCATTATTGTTAACCTTTTTAAAGTAATCAGCCAATGCAATTACGGCTGTAACGCCTGATGCATCATCATCCGCACCATTAGCAATGCTGTCACCTTGCATTGGGGTAATAATTCCTATATGGTCATAATGAGCGGAAAATAGCACAAACTCTTCAGGTTTGGTTTTGCCGGGTATAACTCCAACTACATTATATAAAGGTTTTTCAGGTTGTCTTGACCTAACAGTGGTTACTTGCTGCCTGTAATCTGTACTGCCGGGTAAAGGGGCTAAACCTATCTTTTTAAATTCACTCTCGATAAATTTTGCAGCTTTCTCAACCCCGGGGGTAAATGTTGCACGCCCCTCCATATCATCGGCAGCCAAAGTTGTAATGATACGCTCAACCTCAGCCTGTTTTACCAGTTTATCCACATCCTGCCCAAAACTATACAGGCTTATAATTAATAGGGCTAATACTGATGATAGCTTTTTCATGGGTTTTATTTTTTAGGCGATTTTCTCAATTTAACCGGAGCACGTTTACCGCTTTTCATTTTTAAGTTAAGCATTTCTACCAATACCGAGAAAGCCATGGCAAAATAAATATAACCTTTTGGTATATGCTGATCCAAGCCCTCGGCTAATAACGATACCCCTATCAATAGTAAAAAGGATAATGCCAGCATTTTTACAGTAGGGTGTTTGTTTACAAAATCGCTAATGGTTGATGCGGAAACCATCATGATACCTACCGCTATAACAACTGCAGCTATCATGATCTCGATATGATCGGCCATGCCAACGGCAGTGATTACCGAGTCTAATGAGAATACAATATCTAAAATAAGTATCTGGATGATGATACCTGCAAATGAATGGACCTTGCCTTTAACGCCCGCTTCATCATCATCGCCCTCTAATTTATCATGTATTTCATGGGTGCTCTTATATATCAGGAATAAACCACCAATAAGTAGTATCAAATCACGACCCGAAATTGCCATTTTCTCCAACCATTCGGCATTAGTTATCCCTATCCAATCGCCCATATTAAAAAGCGGGGCAGTTAACCTCATCACCCAGCTTAATGAGAATAATAACAATACACGGGTTATCATAGCTAGCCCAAGCCCCGTCGTTCTGGCCTTTTTTTGCTTGTTAGCCGGAAGTTTACCTGCTAAAATTGAGATGAAAACTATATTATCAATGCCTAATACAATTTCAAGAACGGTTAAGGTTAAAAGAGATATCCAGGCTTCGGGGCTGTTTAAAAATTCCATATTGAGGGGGTGTATTTATATGTCCTCAACAAGATATTACGATGTTTAGTTTTATCAGGTTGAATAACAGGGGCGAATTTACAAGATTTGATTAAACCATATCTTGTAAAACAAAAAATCTCTGTAAGCCTAAGCCTACAGAGATTGGATTGTGATAAGGTATAGATATTTAGTTTATTTTAACGCCATTACTTTTGAGTATAGCAAATCAGATACCCCTACTGTTTTAACAGCAACACAGGCATAAGTTGTACCCGTTTTCCTTAGGTCTACTTTTTCGGCAGGGCTCAAGGTTTTCAAATTGAAACTAACGGTAATATCGCCTAAACCGGTGTTGGTGAAAGCCCGCTCTGCTTGTTTTGAAGTTATATCGGTAATTGTGGTTGTACCAAAATATATAACAACACGCTCCAAATTAGCTGTCGGTACTATTTTTTCAAGTTTAAACTTGGCTGTAAAAACTGAATCAACAAATGTACTGGTGTAATTAGACATCCAATGGTAAGGTGTTACATCAAAATCTACCTTAGCTTCACCCTTAAGTGTAAACGATTTTGCAGGTGGTTGCTGAAATGGCCCCTTACCCGGTGTTACGTTCAGCGTGTAATCGCCATCGTAAGTTAAAATGGTAAAGGTACCATCTGCTTTGGCAAACATTTTAATATTACCGGCTACAAATTTGCCCGGCCCGGTTTGCGTTAATTGCAGCGTATTGGACGATGTAGCATCTGACGAAGTAGCCATAAGTGGTACCGGTTGGCCGTTGTAAAGAAACGTTCCGGATATTCTTGATGATGGATATTTCCTATTATCAAGGTCCTTGTTGCAGGATGCAATAAGAATAATACTTGCGGAAGCAAGCACCATCATTAAAAGTGTTATAATTCTATTTTTCTGTTTCATGATATAAATATTTTAGATCAATTACTGTAGTGGGTTAAGTACCAACTTCGGATTATTAGATATCCAGCCTAAATCTATCCTTGCATAATAATTAGCTTCTGGGAAATTCAACGGGGTAGTTTGACGCTTATAGGATATTTGCCTTGTAAATACCCATTTCCCATTATTGGGATCGCCGGCAGCAACCACCTTGTATGGATATAACGACATTGGATGGGCCGTAGGACTATTGGTTGCACCATTCCATAAGGTATGTGCTAATCTCCATCTTTTTAGATCCCAAAAACGATGATCTTCAAATGCAAATTCCACACGGTACTCATTTACGATCTTGTCAAAAGTGAAAGTACTTGTTGTAAGCGGTTGTATGCGGCCGCGGTCTCTAACATCATTAATGTACTGTAATGCTAAAGGTTCACCCAATTCTAAACCTGCTTCTGCTGCTATTAAATAAGCTTCTGATATTCTAAAACGAGGCATCCACATTTCGCTATAGCGGGGCTGTAAACCTGCACCGATCGTTTCATCCACAAACTTACGTACCAAAAAACCTGTTTTATTTATATAGTTAGTGGTTAAAGAAGCGGGCCCGTTTAGCGCGGTAACTAATCCGTTCGCATCTGATGATCCGGGGGCACCTGTTTTTATAACCCATGCGCCTCCTCCGTTTTTATTTAACTGACCTGCTTGCAATATTACAGGAACGTTACGATATGGTGCATTAGGCCAAATTACGGTTCCCCATAAGCGGGCATCTTTTGCTTTAAACGGATCTTCTACATCATTATAAAATACATATGAACCATCTGGGTTGTTAGTTTTAATAACCTTATCTGATCCATCTCTGTTTTCGAACGACTCAACAAGGGTAAGCAAAGCGCCCAGGGCATTGCCTTCCGTAAAATCGCGGTGACTGTATGGCATTACAAAGTTGGTATACTGCGTATTCTGGTTAGGGGCTTTTCTATCAAGCGCCCATATTACTTCGGTATTGGCTGTTTTTACGCTGGTTGCATTATAAAAGGCCAATTCAGGGTTTGCGGGATTTTTTTGTAATACATATCCACTGGTAGTAATAAGCAATTTTGCAGCATCAAAGGCTATTCTGTAAAAATAGGCGGCTTTAGTTGCCGGTATACCAGCTTCACCTCCAGCGGTTTTAACGTTAGGCGTAATGCTACTGCCAAATTTTGCTATGGAACCGGCATAAACCGCGGCACGTGCTTTAAGCATTAATGCTGCCCATTTATTAGCAACTGATGCATTTACAGATTTTACAGCAGACAATTTTGTAATGGCCAGGTCACACTGATCTATTACATATTGATAAGCATCAGCTTCGGTTGCACGTGGTATCTGTAATGGAGCAATATCCATACCCGATTCATAGGTAAAAACCTCGTCGTAAACAATTGGCATTCCGCCAAAAGAACGGGTCATGCAGAAATAATAATATGCGCGCAAAAATATACACTGCGCTTCCATATCTGCACGTTCGGTTTCTACAATGGCTGCTTTTGCGGCACTAGACCGTATGCCAACTAAAAACTGGTTTAACCTGCGCACCAAGCCATAATCAACTGTTCTGAAAAAGTCTCTGCTAACTTGTATCTCGTTATCGCCCGTAGTAGGAGCACCATACTGTGTATTAGCCTCGTCTATAAGGTTATAAGAGTTGTAATCGCCATTTTGTTGCCCAAAGTTTACTGAATTATAAAAGTTGGCCAGGGTTGCTTGCACAAGGCCTTTATCAGAATAAACAATTTCTGCTGGCAATCTGTTCACCGGAACAGTATCCAGGTTCTTTTGGCATCCTGTAAACAACGCGTTTACTGTGAAAAGTGCAAAAAGACAATATATTTTGATTTTCATATCTGTAATAATTAAAATTTAACTTGAACGCCCATTGTATAAACCCTTGGGTTAGGATACGAGTTACCGCCATTGCTGGTAATTTCCGGATCTAGACCGCCCGGCATATTTGATATTGCCAGTACATTTTGTCCTGATACATAGAATCTAAGGTTTGATATACCTATGGGTTTTAATAATGTATACGGTATGGTATAAGCTATTTCCAGGTTGCGCAACTTAACGTAAGTAACGTTAGTTTGCCAAAAATTACTTGGCCAGTATGCGTTTAATGTGTTACTGCCAGAGCGAGTAAGCAGCGGATACTTACCAATATTAAAACCACTGTTTTTGTCGAAAATATCTTTATACCAGGTTGAATTATCTGCCAAATATTGCGATACGTTTTGATTAGGATCAAAATATTTCATGTAACCCTGCTGTTCGTAGGTCATACCGGTTCCGCCAACAAAATCTGCTCTTACCTCGATCCCCTTATAACTTGCACCAAGGTTGAAGTTAAAGTTTATCCATGGGGTGCCGTTGTTTACACGGTAAGTAACTAAATTATAGTCCAGGTCATTGATAAACCCATCTCCATTTGAATCTTTCAAAATGAAATCGCCGGGACGTATGGTTCTGTTACCTTCATGATCCTGATCAATAGGGTAATTGGCTATCTCCTCCCAGCTTTTAAACTGCCCAATGCCCACTAACTGCATGGTTCCATCACGGAATCGACCCTCGTCATTACCACCTTGATAGCGAAATTTATCCCATTCGCTTGAAAAGCGTGGGTTATAACGGAAACCTGTTATCCATCTTGAAAAAGTCATACTACCACCAAAAAAATAGTTCACTTTGCCTATCGCATCTCTCCAATTAACCGAGGCTTCAATACCACGCGTATGGTCTGAGTTCAGGTTCTCATTTGGACGTGCAAAACCTACCAGGTCAGGAAGTAAAACATCATTTCTTGATGCTAACTGACCGGTTGAATGACGGTCAAAATATTCAAAGCCACCAGATAATTTATTTTTTAACAGGGTAATATCAACACCAATGTTTAGTGTTTTAACACGTCCCCATGTTGTATGGGTAGCCAGATCACCAATTCTTGCACTAATAACATCTTGTCCATTTAATATTGCAACTCCTTGGTTGCCATAATTATATCCATCTATATAAGCTAACGCGCCTCCCAAATTTTGACCTAATATACCGTAAGATGCCTTCAGTTTCAGATCATTAACTTTACTTAAAATGGGGCTCTTTTTCCAAAAATCCTCTTCAGAAATACGGTATGCCAATGCTCCGGATGGGAAAAACCCGTATCGTCTGCCACTTTCATAAAAGAACGAGCCGTTATAGCTACCGGAGAACTCTGCAATGTATTTACCTGCATAGTCATAATTAAGCCTGGTTATATAACCATGCATAACTTCTTTATAGCTCACGTTATCGGCTACGTTGCTAGCTGCAGCTAAGTTTGGTATAAAAGATATTCCATTTGCAGCTGGGGCACCTACAACACCCAAGCTTGGTGAAATAGAACTTCTGGTTTCCATACCGGCATTTGCTTGAATGTTATGTAAACCAAAAGATTTTTTGTACTCCAACTGAAAATTTGTTGTTGTTTGTATACTGTTTGAGAAATTTCTTTCAACATAACGGAGTTCATTTGAATAAGCTACATTATAAGTGTTTGTGGTTTTATCGTATGAGTATAATGTTGGTGCTTTTTCGTGTATACTTAATTGTTGATTGGTAAATGAATAGCTACCAAGGGCACGTGCTTTAAGGCCGGGTAAAATTGAGATCTCAACATTGCCATTTAACGTAACAGCTCTTCTTATCTGCTCCCACGTGCCAGAAGTTTTATAGCCTACCCAACCATAACTAGACTGCTTGTCAATTGTTGAAACGGCAGGATAATCAGGATTATCATTTGCGTACGGACGATAGATCGGAAGGTTTTTAAATGCAGCTGACTCAGCAACGCCATAATCATCGCCCGGTAATCCTGCATTCGAGTTTTTTTCTTCACGTGCATTAACCCCAAAGCCTACTTTAATACGTTTACTTACAGTAGAGTTAATATTAGTTTGAAAGTTGGTACGCGAAAAACCATCACCAAAGTTACGCATAATTGGTTTTTGCTGCAGGTTGCCCGCACTTACATAATAGTCGGTATTTTCAGACCCGCCGGACAAGTTAAAGCTGTTATAGATCTGCGGCGCTGGTTTGCCCCATATAAAATCAAACCAGTCAAATCCCTTGTGCGCATCGTCAGATTCATTCATCCACTTATCATATTCAGCCCTATCAATAGTTCTGCTACGGTTATTATAAGTTTCGTCTTGTACAATAGCTTTTATGTAAGTTTTGATATCAGCAGGTTTATTGTAACTATTTGCTATAGCTTGAATGGCATAATAACCCTGGTAGCCGATAGTAGGCTTTTGGTTACGTTTACCTTTTTTGGTAGTTACAACTATTGCACCGTTTGCAGCCTGCATGCCATAAATAGCAGCCGAACCATCCTTTAAAACCGATATCGATTCAATATCATTAAAGTCAAGGTTTGAAAAGTTAGTCATATCGCGTGTAACCCCATCAATAACAATTAATGGTGTGCCAAAGTTACGGATCTGAATATCTGGTGCTACGCCAGGCCTGCCGGTAGTTTGACGGAAGTTTATCCCAGGCACCCTGCCTACTAACGCTCCTGCAGCTGTAGCTGAACGTGAGTGAGATAGTTCATCAGCCGTAACGGTTGATATAGCTCCGGCAAGGGTTGCCTTTTTGGTAGTTAAACCAAATCCGGTAACCACAACTTCTTCCAGGTTGGTGGTTACTTTTGATAATTTAATATCAAGCACAGTTTTTCCTTCTACTGGAACTTCAAGCTCTGTGTAACCTATATAGTTTACTACCAAAACTGAATTGGCGTTTGGCACATCTATTGAAAATTTACCGGCAACATCAACAGAAGTTACAATATCAACACCCTTTACTCTAACAGTTGCCCCAATTAAGGTTTCACCGGTTGATAAGTCAGTAACTATACCCGACACTTTTATTGCTGCTTGCTGCTCTGCCAGATACTCTGCCATTTTATCCGGCGTTGCAATGGCTAACAGATTATTGCCCTGATCTTTATAAACTAAATTTACATCGCCTAATATTTTATCAAGCACATCGGTAACGCTCTCATTAGTAGCGCTTATTGTTATCTTTTTATTTGTAGGTGTATTTCTTTCGCTATATACGAAACGATAGTTGCTTTTACGCTCAATGGTTCGAAGTACTTGCTTCAGATCAGCATCCTTAAAACTAAGCGATATCTTAGTTTGTGAATAAACATCTGCAAAAGCACCGATATTAAAAATCAATATTAAAAATAGGGTCAGTTTCATAATTAACAGACGCTTAAAAAGGTAATATTTATCCGACACCCTATTTGGGTGCATAAAATTTTTCATAACTTTAAAAATTAAGGTGAATAACAACAGATAGCCGTGCCAACAACATCTGGTGTTACATTATAATATGGTCATCTTATTTGAGCGGGATTAACCATTGGGTTATCCCGTTTTTTTATATGTATTTCTTATGTCATAGGCATTTATTTTTTTATGTAAAAAATTGAACCTTTCTTTTTGAAATGGAAATTCTCTGAAATGCGCAAAGATTCAAATGCTTGTGCAGGAGTTTCTAATTCAAATGTTGCTGTAAAACTTAGCTTTTTTAACTCTTCATGTTGAAAAACGATCTGTATTCCGTACCAGCGTTCCATATCGGCCGCAATTGATTCAAAATCTTCGTTATTAAACACCAATTTGTTTTTTAGCCATAAGGTTTCTATAGCTGCACTGTCAATACTGGGTGAGTAGGTTAAATTGGTAACGGAATATTGAGGCACTTTAACAGCATCGGTTAAAATGTGCTTACTGTTTGGTATATTGGTTTGTTTTGATGTCGGTATATTGTTTTGAACAATTAATTTATCGTGAGGTTTAAGTATAATACGATCTGCAATGCGGTCATTAAGCGTTACTTCTATCGAGCCGTGAATAAGCGAGGTTTCGCTATGTGATTCACCTTCATACGCTTTAATATTAAAAGCGGTGCCAAGCACCCGTACATTTATCTTTTTTGTATGAATAATAAATGGGTGTGCGCGATCTTTGTGTACTTCAAAAAATGCTTCTCCGTTTAAATAAACCTCCCTGGTTTTGTTACCAAATAAAAGAGGATATTTGAAAATAGTGCCCGAATTAAGTGTAACAATAGTTCCATCTGATAAAACCAATCTTTCTTTTTTTCTGGGAGCAATAATTTTGTTTTGCCAGTTTGACGCAACCGATGCTTTTTTGCCAGGCTCTATAGACAGGTGCCATAAATATAATGCCGTACCCAAAACTACAACTGCAGCTAAATACTTAAGTATAGGCCATAGTTTTATCAGCTTGTTATTGTTAGGTTGTATACCTGACGATCTCTCAGCAACATTGATAGCATCCAACACCTTTTTAAAATTCGCAGCGCTTGCTTTATACGTAGTTTGATTGCTGTTCCAATATTCTTTTATAATTGCACTTTGCTTTTTATAAATAGAGTTTTGCTTTAATAATAGGTCAAACTCCTGCTTTTCAGCCGGGGTTAATCCTTCTGTTAACTCCTTTGTGAGCAACTCAACAAAGCGTGGCTGTGTCATATATTAAAAATGTTGAAATACTGTAGGTTATAACAAGGACAATAAAAAAGTAAAAATTGCCTACAGCGATAGGAAAATTTTTGCAAAAAAAGTAAGCAGTATTAAAATGTTCAATACAGCATCATTGTTGATTGCAGAGCGTGAGGGAAGTCCCGAATAGGCTGATAAAGCTACACTAAGCTTTAGCATTGCCCTGGCCAGTTGGGTTTGTACAGTACGCGGCGATATATTTAATATTTCTGCCACTTCCTTGTATTTCAAACCATCTTCCTTTATCAACCTGAAAATAATGCGGCATTGCTGGGGGAGGGCCTCAATAGATTGGTCAAGGTAAAAATGCAATTCCTTTTTTTCGAGTTGAAAATGTGGATCAGCGATGTTAATTAAATTTACTTCGCCCGAATCTTCAACAGGCACCACATGAATGGAGGAATATTTTTTAAGATGATTTAGCGATTGATTTTTTACGGCGACAAAAAAATAAGTATCGGGGCGCTGTATATGTTGCATGTTGCCGCGGTTCAGCCAGCTTTTTACAAATACATCAGTTACAATCTCTTCAGCCTCCTCTTTTTGATGGATATACATCATGCTAAACTTTACAAGCGCATCATACAACAAGTAATAAAATGACTCAAAAGCTTTAACGTCGTCGTCAAAACATATCCTATGCCAAAGAGGCAAAATATGATGCTTTTTATTATCCAAAATTAAAGGGCGGAGTGTTCCGGTTTATGCTAATTGGTATTAGTATAAAACAAATATATATTATTTTATCATATATCAATAGCATACTGTCAGTTGCAATATTTTTTAAACCTAAAATAGCATATAGCAAAAAAGCCTCACATTACTGTGAATCTTTTGCGGAATGGACGGGACTGCCGTATCCATTGAAATGTCCTCATTTAGAGATATTTTTAATTATATATATAACCAATGCTACCCTAAACAGTACCCTCGATAAATGTTTCTCTTTATTGGTTTTGGAAAGAACGTAACAATTCGAAAATACAAAAAATATCAAAATTCTTTTTACTATCATTTTTAATAACAACCATTTCTAACCTAGTTCCGGGAATTTCCTGATCATATTCCTTTTCATAAATCTGTTTATGGAATAACATAAAATATGCCTGCCCGTTATGAAGGGTATGTCACAGTTTTTTTTATTTTTGCGTGGAATTCCACTTTTCTTCAATTTGAGCGTATGATGGATATTGTATTACAGTAATTACTAAGGTAATTACATCTTCAGCTAATAATTCTATTCATGGCTTCTGCGTCTTCGGGAGCGGGAGCATCTTTTATTTTTATTTAATTCTGTCAGTAATGCACAAATACAATTATACTATCAGGAGGGAAGAGCCTTCTGATATCGAGTCTATAGATCAGGTAACGAAGGCTGCGTTTGCCTCAGCAGCATATAGCAGTGGAACGGAATCATTCATCATAAAAGCCCTGCGTGCAGGTGGTCAGCTGACCATTTCTCTGATAGCAGAGGAGGAGGGGGGATTGATAGGACATATTGCTATATCGCCTGTAACCATTTCTACGGGAAGTGAAGGCTGGTTTGGACTGGGGCCTGTATCGGTGATCCCTTCCAAACAGGGATCTGCCGTGGGTTCCAGCCTGATTAGGGCGGCCATTGATGAATTACAGGAGTTGCATGCAGCCGGCTGCGTGGTGCTGGGTGAGCCTTCCTATTATGAGCGGTTCGGATTCAGGAGCGATGCCCGCTTACAGTACGTGCATGCTCCTGCGGAGTATTTCCAGGTACAGTCATTTACAGGAGAGATACCGGCGGGGACTGTGGAATACGATGATAGTTTCAACGTCACCAACTGAAATTAATCAGTAGTAAAAAAAAGAGGCTGTCTCAATAGGATTGAGCAGCCTCTTTTTCTTTGAGGGTTCTGATAGAGACTGGAAGTGTTCAAGCATATCCGATCATAGGCTAAAAATAATTAATTTTTTCTGCTATTCCAGCTGCTGGTGGAGATTCCGGTTAAACTGACCAGGTATGCCAGTGTAAAAATTACCATAAACCCAATTAATTACTTTATCGTATAATCTTTAACATCCACTTCCGATAATCTGAAATATCCATAAGCGAAGTTTGCGAAATGGGTCTGATTGATAATATTCCCTCTCACAGAACCTGGTGCAGTTTGAAACGGACCAGTACCAGCTCCGGAGGCTGTTAGTAATTTTCTGAAATAATCGTAATATCTCTTAGAAATTCCACACAGTCTGATGTTTATAGTGTCTCCGGCCTTCAGCTTTTTGTCAGAAAAATATTCTTGCATCAGCTTACCTTGAGTCTTCTCGTCATCTTCGGCTTTATAATCAGGAAACGTTGATGCAGGTGATAGAATGCGGTGTAGATAGTAATTTTCCTCATTGCCATTATCTTGGTAGTAATATTTGATTTCCAGTTCATCACCTCCAAATCCGCCGGTATTATTCTGTTCAATATTATTCTCAATATGCGGTACAGCTATACACGTTTCTATCGCGGTATAAATCTCTCCATTTAAAACCACTTTTAAGGTATAAGTTTCGCCGATAACGGGATAAAAATTGGTGCAGACATATTCTCCTGTGCCGGCATTTTCTATAAACCTAAAAACAGTATTTGCTGAATTTGTTATAACTATATCCGCTCCCGAAACCGTTGGAAATGTTGAATTGTAATACCCCGTGGTGGTTGAGAGTTTGATTTTCTGCTCACTGCCCGTTGTTCCCTTTATCCAATCAATGGATGCATCAATTACCAATTTAGGTTCTGCTGTTTCTAAATCCACGTTCACCACTTTTGTGCAAGACAGCAAAAAAAAACAAAATAGAACCATTAGGTATTTAAGTATTTTTTTCATTGGTATATTATTAGCATTAAAATTTGAAATTGTAAGTCACACCCGGAATGATACCGAAAATCGATATCCTCTTTGCTTCGCTCAACCCTGTTTCTCTGTTTTGCTCAAACATAATAGATGCGGCGTTGCCTCTGTTGTAAACATTGTAAATACTAAAGACCCATTCACTTTTCCATCTTTTTTTACTGTCAGGTTTTGGTGTGTAGGTTGCTGATAAATCCAAATGATGATAAGCCGGAAACGAATTAGCATTTCGCACTCCGTAATTAGCAATCGTAATTCCCTGATATTGATATTTGCCGATGGGATAGGTTGCAGCTTTCCCTGTCTGGTAGGTAAAAATGCCACCAAGACTCCATTTTTTCGTCAGTTGATAAGCGGCTGTAAGTGAAAGGTTATGCGTTTTATCATAATTAGCCCGATACCAATTGCCGTTATTAATTCCAGTTTCTGCTACATTTCTTCCCGGTGTATGCTGCTCTGCTTTAGAAAGTGTGTAAGAAAGCCAGCCTGTCAGCTTTCCTGTGTTTTTCTTCAGCATCACCTCAAGTCCGTAAGCCCTAGCCTCTCCGTTTAGCAATACCTGTTCTATGGCTTTATTGGCAATCAATTCGGCTCCGTCAATGTAATCTGCTTTGTTTCTAATTTTCTTGTAAAAAGCTTCTGTTTCTAAAGAATATTTTCCATTACTGAAATTTCTGAAATAGCCCAATGCAAGCTGGTCAAGAATTTCGGGTTTCAAATATTGGTCGCTGGGCGCCCAAATATCAAGTGGAGAGACAGAAGCTGTATTGGAAATTAAATGAATATACTGGCTCATCCTGTTGTAACTTGCCTTGATTGATTGGTCGTCATTTATGGCATAAGACACGGCCAACCGGGGTTCTAAATTTCCAAAGCCAATGATCTTTTTGTTTTTATTATAATGTGTTATACCTGTAGGCGTTCCTTCCTCATAAATTTGTAACCCGGGATTGAAAACCACTGCCTGATTATTGGCATAATTATTTACGTTCTGTTCCCCCAACCGTAGGAAATTGCTATATCGCAGTCCATAATTCAATGATATCTTATCCGTGAGTTTTTGCTCGGCGCTGATGTATAATGCATTTTCCCAGGCATACTTTTTTTCAATTTGGTCGGCATTAATGGGCGATGTAACATCTATCGGTTTTATTGTGCCAGGATTGAATTGGTAATAAATAGAATTGATGCCATAATTTAAAACGAGCATATCAGACAGATGATGGCTAAAATTGTACTTCAGATTATAATTACGGATGTCCGATGCCCAATCAATGCCAACATTTTTTATCTTCAGACCATAATCGTACTTACTGTAAATGATAGATGCATTGGAAAAAAATTTCTCGGAAAAGAGGTGATTCCAACGAAAATTAAAGAATGAGTTCCCATAATTGTTGCTGAAAAAATTGCTAAAATCCATTTTATCCTTGCCGAAATATCCGGAAAGGAAAAACCTGTTATTGTCATTGATCTTATAATTCAGCTTGGCATTCAAATCATAAAAAGAAACAGAATTGGGGTTGTCGGCCAGTTTCAGAAACAAATGAGCATAAGAAGCACGACCGGCAACTACGAACGAGCCTTTATCTTTTACAATTGGGCCTTCTGCCAATAATCGGCTCGAAACTGCCCCAATTCCACCCGTTATATGATATTCTTCATTGTTCCCTTCCTTTTGATAAATATCCAAAACGGCCGAAGTGCGCCCACCGAAATTAGCAGGTATCCCACCTTTATACAATTTCAAATCTTTAATTACATCAGCATTAAAAACAGAGAAAAATCCAAACAGGTGTGAAGTATTGTAAACAACAGCCTCATCTAACAATATCAAATTGCCGTCAACCGAACCACCCCTAACATTAAAGCCTGTTGCTCCTTCCTGTGCCGTGGAAACTCCCGGAAGTTGCAGAATAGCCTTCAAAATATCAACCTCGCCCGCAACCGCCGGCATTTTTTTGATGGTGGAAATAGCAAGTTTATTCACGCTCATTTCCGGTTTTGGGATGTTGCTTACCGAACTATTGTATTTTATCACTACTTCATTCAGAATTTTGCTTTTTTCAAGCATAGAGAAATCTTTCCTGGTGTTTTCCATCAGAACGATATGTTCCTCAATATTCTCAAATCCCACATAGCTGATAACGATTGTATGCTCTCCTTTGGGCAGGGTGATAGAATAAAAGCCATATGCATTGGTTATTGTTGAAACCTTTGCTTCGGGAATAAAAACGCTTGCGCCGATTATTGTTTCGGTACTTGTTTTTATGGTGATTGTTCCGCTCAATGTGACCTTCTCCTGTGAATATGCTCCGAATGAAAGGGTTATAAACAGCAGGATATAAAAAATCTTGTACCTCATTTTTTAAAAATTGATTTAACAATTGCAATATGGATACAAAGCTATTCCTTTGGATAACTGCCTTTTTCTAATTATACCAAACGCGGTATCTTTTATAGCAAAGTATGTTGGGATACTACAAAGTATATTCTTGCTTTATGCGTTTTTAATACTCTTGCTTTCGTATAAAAAGCGCGGACTTTTGTATAAAAGCAGATCAGATCATAGCTTTAAATGGTAAGTTTGTTAGATACGATTTTATAAATGAATAATTTTACCCATCAGCACTTTACTAGTGAAAATGTGTTTTTCCGTTTCCTGATCTCACCCGAGCGCAGGATATTCCGGCATCTGCTGCTCATTGTTTTTATAGGTGCTGTGCTGTACAATAGCACTTCCGTGATTGCTACCCCTATAGCCATATTTGTGTATTTTATCCTATTATTCTATGTAAATATGTACGTATTGGTGCCAAAGCTTTTGTTTAAAAACAGGAACATTGAATACTGCTTATCTGTGGTTGGTATCCTTGTTGCAGTAGCTATTTGTGGTTTTTTTTTCAATCCTTTTGATAAAGAACACAGGCTGAATATCCCGTTGTTTTCCTTCTTTACCACGCTGTTATTAGCCGCTTCATCTTCCGTAAAGCTGTTTCAGAAGGGAATGATGGACAAACAATTGATATATGAGCTGGAACAGTCGAAAACTTATGCAGAACTGGAACAATTGAAAAATCAGATCAACCCGCATTTTTTGTTTAATATGCTAAATAATGCCAATGTTTTAACGAAGAAAGACCCTGAAAAAGCCTCGCAGGTTTTAATGAAGCTGAGTGATCTGCTACGGTACCAACTTTATGACAGTGGAAGAGATAAGGTGTTCCTGACTTCAGATATTCGTTTCCTGGAAGATTTTTTAAATCTGGAAAAAGTAAGGCGGGATAGTTTTGATTTCCTGATCTCAAAAGAGGGGGATCTGAGCGGTGTGCAAATTCCTCCTTTGCTGTTCATTTCGTTTGTAGAGAATGCTGTGAAACACAACAATGATGCAACAAAATCGTCTTATGTAAACCTGTATTTCGATGTCAGGAATGATGAGCTTTTATTTAAATGCATCAACTCCAAAACTATACTTAAATCCGTTCATAATACAGGAGGATTGGGGCTGACAAATGTCAAAAGAAGACTAGAGCTTTTGTTCCCGACAACACATAGCTTAGATATCGAAGACTACTCAGAACAGTATTGCGTAACATTATCCATAAAGCTATGACGCAAGTATTTCATTATATAATAAAGAGTTGAGAATTATGAACTGTATTATCATAGATGATGAGCCATTGGCGAGAGATGCCATAGAGATGTTGATTAATCAAACTGATGATCTGGATTTAATCGGTTCGTTTAACAGCCCCGAAAGCGCTACAAATATTATTGAAAGCAATACAGTTGAATTGATCTTTCTAGACATACAAATGCCGGGAATTAATGGAATTGAGTTTGCCCGATCCATTTCGAAAGGAACATTTGTGATCTTTACAACTGCCTATTCTGAATTTGCTACCGACAGCTATGAAGTAGATGCAATTGACTACCTGATAAAACCCGTAAAATTAGAGCGTTTTCAAAAGGCTGTTGAAAAAGCCCAGAGCTACTCCAAATTATTCAGGGAGGATTATGCTAATAACAATATAGAAAAGGTAGCAGACAATTTTTTCTTTGTGAAAGCAGACCGAAGGATTTTTAAAGTCTATTTCAATGACATACTTTTTATTCAGGGTTTAAAGGATTATGTAGTGATGCATAGCGAAAATCAGAAAGTAATAACGGCGATGAATATCAAAACTATCTACGATCAATTACCAAAAGATATGTTTGTAAGAGTAAGTAAATCTTACATAATCAATGTTAAGCATATCGGCTCTGTGGATAATAACACGGTGTATATAGGTACAAACGAAATCCCTATCGGAGGTATCTATAGGGATTTCTTTTTCGATCAATTTGTAACCAAAAAAATTTTGAGCAGATAGTTTATAGATTTCTTTGTTGCAGCAAATGGATGCGTTGATCAAAATTATAGGACGAAGCCCCCGCAACATACCCTGCCAACAACATCTTACAGGTTATAAACACCATTGAACAAAATAATTCTCCAACCACCTGGATCTTCGTAGGTTTCGCTTTTACCTTTCCAATTAAGGGTTTTCGGGTTCAACAGGGGTTACCCCTATTTTTTGTAGTCGCTCATTGGCCTTTTTATATTCTTCTATGTTATCGTAGTATAAGACCGTTAAATTTTCTTTTGTGGGTTGGTACTGAATTAATGGAATTTGAAATGGATTTCTTCAAGAAACCGTTTTAGAATACGGTTTAACGCAAAAATGCCTCACTAAGTGAGGCATTTGCGATCGGACGGGCCGATAAGCGGAATGGACGGGACTCGAACCCGCGACCTCCTGCGTGACAGGCAGGCATTCTAACCAGCTGAACTACCACTCCGTTTGGGATGGCAAATATAGTGACCATTTTTTATAACACAAGCTATTTTTTTAAAAATTGAGCAAATAGTATATATCTGCCTCAAAACGTGCTTTTTAAATAAATTTAAAAGTAAAACATATCCTTTGGCTTAACAATTGCTTTTAAGTAGATATTATTAAAAACATACAAAAAAACGCTAAAATGAAGCACTACAAGGAAAACGATATTGTGATATATACTGATGGCGAGGGCAACAGGTTTGACACATTTGTAATTTTTGAAACTGACAGGTTAACCGGGTTAACACATATTAATCATCTAAATTTAAAAGTGACTGATAAGGAACTTGAACTGCACCCCCGCTCATTAACTAATGAAATACCTATGAGTGATGTTTACAGTTTTGAACTTTTTAAACAGTTAAAAGATAAATATAGCAATATCGACAGCAGGAATAAGGTCATGACCGTACACCGTGATATACCAACCATTAAATTGGCCAAAGCGTCGTAACAATTTTAACATAAATCAGGTAGAATTACTACCTTTACAGATCACTTATGCAAATAAAGCATAGGTGATTTTTATTTTATAGCAATCAGGGCGCTATTTTGTAACTAACAACTTACCAAATATTATTTTAATAATAAATATGTTTGCGGCCCGATCAATTTAAATAATGAAAACCTTATACCTGCTAGCCTTATCATTTTTATCCTTAACAGTTTCTGCACAAAACGGAGTATTAAAAGGACGCTTAACATCAGGTAACGAAGCATTACCATTTGCAAGTATAGCCATAGGTACTATACAGTCTGCTAATACCAATGAAAATGGCACCTATGAGTTTACCGGCGTAGTTCCCGGCAATTATGAAGTTACCTTTTCATGTGTAGGCTATATATCTGAAAAGCGCAAAGTAACTATCACGGCAGGTATTACTACAACACTTAATATTACGCTTAATACCAATACATCCAAACTAGACGAAGTGATAGTAACCGGTGTATCGCGCCGTACGCAACTGCGCAGCAACCCTGTACCCATTGCGGTTATGACCAAAAAGGAGATGGATGAGAACGTAAACAATAATATCATTGATGCGATTGTAAAAGGCGTGCCGGGTGTAAGCGCGGTAACAACCGGGCCAAATATTTCTAAGCCATTCATTAGGGGATTAGGTTATAACCGGGTTTTAACTTTGTATGATGGTATTCGCCAGGAAGGCCAGCAATGGGGTGATGAGCATGGTATTGAGATTGACCAATATGGAGTAGGCCGATCTGAAGTAATAAAGGGCCCGGCAAGTTTAACTTATGGGTCTGATGCCTTAGCGGGTGTTATTAATATGATTCCTTACATCCCGGTTGGTGTTAATAAGGTATTGCAGGGTAACTATATTGCCGATTATCATACCAACAACGGCATGATAGGCACATCTTTAGGATTAACTTATAAAAAGGACGATTGGAAATATTCATTCCGTGCTACCGGAAAAGTTGCCCACGATTATCAGAATAAGGTAGATGGGTTTGTTTACAATACCGGTTTTAAAGAGTTGAATTTATCTGGGTTAGCCAGGGTTGATAAAAAATGGGGTTATAGCCAAATAGCCGCTACCTTGTATGATAACAAACAGGAAATACCCGATGGCAGCCGTGATCAGGTTACCCGCCGCTTTACCAAACAGGTTAATGAAGCCGCTACAGATGATATTACTAACCGCCCGCTTGTAAGCGACACCGAATTAAAAACTTATACTATTGCGCCACTGCATCAGCATATTCAGCATTACCGTGTTTACAGTAATAACGAGTTTAAGCTGGGCGATAGCAGCAGCATAAATGCCTCAATAGGGTTGCAGCAAAGTGTTCGCCGCGAATACAATCACCCTACACAAGAAACACAGGCGGCTTTATACGTAGTGTTAAATACCTTAAACTACGACTTTAAATATAACCTGCCGTCTATAGCGGGTATTGAAAGTTCTGTAGGGGTTAATGGCATGTACCAAACCAACCGTAGTAAAGATGCTACCGACTTCCCGATACCTGATTATAACCTGTTTGATGCCGGAACATTTTTCTTCGCTAAAAAAACAATAGGTAAAGTTGATATATCAGGTGGTATACGCTATGATAACCGCCATATTAAATGGAACGACTTTTATGTAGGAACTAACGGACAAAACGGCTTTGGACAACGTGTTAGCGCAACAACACCGGGGGGCACCTTACAGTTTCCTTCATTTACCCACGCATACCAGGGGATATCAGGTAGTTTAGGTTTAACCTATAATATTACCGAAAGGCTATTGTTTAAAGCTAATATAGCCCGTGGTTACCGTGCACCAAATATTACCGAAATTGGGTCAAATGGATTAGACCCCGGCGCGCATATTGTTTACCTGGGCAACCGCAATTTTAACCCCGAGTTTAGCTTGCAGGAAGATATTGGCATGATTGCGTATCTGAAAGATGTTGATCTGGTGCTGGAGCTGTTTAATAATAATATTGATAATTACATCTACCAGTCAAAACTAACTGACGCAGCAGGTAACCCTGTAGTAATTGTGCCGGGTAACAGCACCTATCAATACCAACAGTCAAGCGCAAGGTTGTACGGTGCTGAGTTTACTTTTAACATTCATCCGCAGACAGCAAAATGGCTGGCATTTAATAACAGTATATCCTACGTACAAGGACTTAATGGTAATAAACAATTAGTAGCACAATCAAATGGAGAGGCTAAATACTTACCATTCATTCCGCCATTGCACACCCGTTCAGAATTAAAATTTAGTTTGCAAAAACACTATGGTGCATGGTCAAAAATTTATTTTAAAGCCGAGTTAGATAACTATGCTGCCCAAAATAACTTCTACGCGCTGGATGCTACCGAAACAGCTACCCCCGGTTATAGCCTGATTAATTTAGGCGCGGGCGCTACTATCAACAAAAAATCAGAAAAGCCCCTTTGCGATTTGTTTTTACAGGTAGATAACCTTTTTGATGTAGCTTACCAATCAAACCTTAACCGATTAAAATATTTTGAATATTATGCATCGTCTCCTAACGGGCGTTCAGGCATATACAATATTGGCAGGAATGTGAGTTTGAAGGTTATTTTTCCTTTTTGATAAGTATTACTTTTTGATACTAATTAATGTTCCGGGTGCAACATATTTAAATAAGGTATCCATATCCTTATTTTGAAGCGCAATGCATCCGTTGGTCCAATCCGTTGCATTGACACGCTGTGCCGGAGTTCCGTGTATCATTACACCAACCCCGGGTTTAACATTTTTCATTGATGCTTCGGCAATATCAACCTTATTTGGGTAGGATATCCAAAAACTTTTATAATACTTATCATAACGCTCCCATTTGTTATCCAAATAATAAACTCCCTCAGGGGTTCGATTGTCGCCTTCAGAAATTTTGTCGCCTAATGGATTTCTGCCTAGGTTTATATTAAATTGAAAAATATTTTTTCTATTTTTCCTCAGATACATTATTCGGGCATTTTTAAAAACTATTATACTATCAACAGTGGCAAATATATCTGCAACGTTTTTAAAACAATCTTCAGCTGTTGTTGTGTCCTTCCCTCTGTGCCAAGACCAACGAGTAGCACGCGCAATCGCATGATCGTCACGTTCTAATGAATCTAAAGCCATTTTGCTGAACCGTTGCAGCTTTAATGTTCCCTTATCCCGATATATCCCTCCTGCTTTTTTTAAAATAATAGGCATGTATTGTCTAAATGAAAGAGGTGTATCGTTTTGATCTTTTATAATGACCGTGGTATCTAAGCCAGCAGGAATATGCGCCATTGCTGAATCAACATCTATTAAATTCGATTCGGACATTTTAGACTGACAAGAAAATAAGCACCAAGCAAAGCAGCAAAGTAATACGTGAAAAGGCTTCATAACTATAAAGATAGTATAAAACCGATTTGCTTGTATATTTATTAACTACATGGCTGCTGCCATCGTAGCCATATAATAATTAGCTAGTAACACTAGCAAAATGTCTTGTGGTTTATTGTCGAATGTTACGTCATAATAACATTGTCTTTTGTTGTTAATCGTATCATCATTTATCCCTATAAGCATTTTCTTTCTTCCTGTTTTTTAAATCTGGCGGATAGCGGGCCCCCAATAATTATTAAGTGTATTGTCGCAGCACTAGTGATTAATATAGAGATTTGATTAAACGTACCTTTAAGTATATACGCACTGCCTAAAATTGTTGCTGCCCAAATTAAAGCGCTTCCAATAATGTAATAGGTAAGTGCGGTCTTTTTGTTTTCTTTCATTGTTTTTTATTTTAATAAGCCTCTATTCTTCGTGTTTCAATTTCTCCATTTCGGCTATAGTTTCCTTTAATTTTTTAAATGCCCTTCCATATACCACACGCACATCCCACCTGTATATCTTGTCTGAAAAATAGAGAATTATCAGGGTTAGTACACCCACAATAATCAATGCATATAATGGTATATCTCCAATATAAATATGGTCAGGATATGTTTTATGCCATTTTTGTGTAATTCCTTGTTTACTCCATGCCGTCCACATCGCACTTAGGCTGACCAGGAAAACAATCGGATAAAAAAATCGAATGATTTTCTCACTTCTTGATAAGGTATCACTAAGCAATCTGTCGAAAGATTTAAGATAGTCAAGACTGGTTGCTCCGTAATCCAATGTTTTATAACCTCGTTTTTGCCAAAGGCTGTACCCCACCATAAACAAAAGCATTATAGATATGGCCAATCCTTCCCAGATTACATCCATGGTATAATACATAATTGGAATAAGTATGGCCATGCTGATAAGGGCGATGATGTTGATCTTGTACATCCTTTTCATTCTGTCAATAAGGTGTATGGATCTTTGGTTGTATAAGTCATTAATTTTTGGCGCAACCAGGCTGCTTTCATTTAAAAAGCCCTGCTTCCAAATATTCTCAATTGAGTTTTCCATCAAGTATCTTTTTTAAACGTTCTTTAATTCTGCCCACGCGCACAGCTATATTGTTGGCGTTAGTATCTAATACATCTGCAATTTCCTGGTAGGGCTTTTCTTCCAGGTATAGCAGAATTATCGCCCTGTCAACTTCTGATAGGTGTCTTATAGCGATGTACAATTGGTTCAGCGATTCATCTTCGAATGCCCTGTTCTCGGTAGTTACCACATCGGGTAAAACATCCGATGCAAAATAGGTTTGCCCATTTCTTTTCTCTTTTTTAAGCAATGTTAGGCACACGTTCAACGATACACGATAAACCCATGTTGACCATTTGCATTGCTCGCGAAAATTATCCTTACTTCGCCAAATTTGCAGGCATACTTCCTGGTAATAATCCTCAAAATCTTCCTGCGAATTGGTGTATGCCTTACATATCTTAATGATGATGCCAGCAAAGGGTAAAATGGATGCCTGGTAAAAATCTATGCTCAATTTTATTGCTTTAGTTCAAATTGGTTATTTCTTTATTGCCGTTTTTTAGGTTAGTGGCTTAATTTAATAAATATTACACCCATCCTGATTTTTTTAAATGTTCATTGGCTTTTATATGGCCTCATGAAAATTATTATTAAAATCATACCTTAGTGTTTCTGCGAACCAAAACCAATTTTATGAATCGTACTATTAAACTGCTCATCCCGGCATTGTTTATTTGTTTAACAGTTTCTGCGCAACAGGGTAAATGGATAATGCTATTTAACGGTAAGGACCTTCAGGGTTGGGACACATACTTAGGCCCGCGCCTTGGCTTAAATAATGATACAGGCAGCGTTTTTAGCGTTGTTGCAGAAGGCAGAGAAAACATCATTCGTGTATCGGGCGAAAACTGGGGTGGTTTATCAACCAAAGATGAGTTTGAAAACTATCATGCACAATTGCAATTTAAATGGGGAACCCTAACATGGGGGAATAAAAAAGGTAAGAAAATGGATAGCGGGTTGCTTTATCATGCAGTAGGCAGGCATGGGGCAGATGCAAACGCATGGATGAGATCGCAGGAGTTTCAAATAGAGCAGGGCAATACCGGCGATTACTGGGGTGTGGCCGGTGGCATACAGGATATACCAAGCATTAAGCAAGGCGAAAATTATATATATAATGTTAGGGGTACGCTAAATGCATTCAGCGCGACGAGTGTTACAGGGCACCATGGTACAAAAGGAACCGATGCAGAGAAACCAACCGGCGAATGGAACACACTTGATTTGTATTGCTTTGGCGATACGAGCATTCATGTAGTTAACGGAACGGTAGTAATGGTTTTATTTAATTCGCGACAAGTTGATAATGGCAAGGAAAGTCCGCTCAAAAAAGGAAAAATTCAGTTGCAATCAGAAGGGGCAGAAATATTTTACAAAGGGATAAAACTTCAACAGATTAGCGCGATCCCGGCAGAGATCAAGAGGCAAGCGGGGTTAAATTAACTATGTGAGCCGATAATTCTAATACTATCTATGACTATCAAAACCTTATATAAAGCCGTTAAACTATCCTTAAACGGCGAGGAACAAGATTATACCCAGGGCAGCATACGTAAAGCCGTATTCCTGCTAGCCATACCCATGATATTGGAGCTAAGCCTTGAAAGTGTGTTTGCCCTGGTGGATATATTTTTTGTGAGTAAACTGGGCGAAAATGCCATCGCTAGTGTTGGTTTAACCGAATCGGTAATTACTTTGGTTTACTCTATTGCTATTGGTTTAAGCGTTGCGGCTACAGCTGTGGTTGCCCGCCGCATAGGCGAGAAGAATCCTGAAGCCGCTGCGCATGCCGGGGCACAATCATTAATTATATGTTTTATACTTAGCGCATTTATAACAGTAGCCGGGGTAATATTTGCGCCAGATATACTGAACCTGATGGGTGCCAGTAAACAAGTAGTTATCGATGGCGCCATATTTACCCGCATTATGTTTAGTGGTAGTCTGGTTATTATGATGATCTTTTTGATCAACGGTATTTTTCGTGGGGCTGGTAATGCCGCCATGGCCATGAAAAGTTTATGGATAGCAAGTTTGATTAATATTATATTATGTCCTGTTTTAATACATTTTTTTGGTTTAAAAGGTGCGGCAATGGCAACTGTAACCGGCAGAACCTGCGGCGTGCTTTATCAGTGTTACCATCTAGTTAAAGGAAAAGGCATTATTAAATTTAAGGTTAGTCATTTTACGGTTGATATGCCTATTATCAAATCTATTATAAATATTGGCTGGCCGGCTACACTACAGTTTATTATAGCCAGCGGCAGCTGGATAGTACTGGCACGTTTAGTGGCCGAAACAGGCGGTACAGCGGCATCAGCAGGTTACCAAATTGCTATACGCAACGTAGTTTTCTTTATACTGCCTGCCTGGGGCTTAAGCAACGCCGCGGCCACATTGGTAGGACAAAACCTGGGCGCTAAAAAAATTGACCGGGCAGAACAAAGCGTTATGCTTACTGCAAAATACAATGCCATATTTATGGGTATAGTTATGTTGATATTTTTATTTCTATCAAAATATATTATTAGCGTATTTACTAAAGACGAGGTAGTGGTTAAATTTGGTGCCCAGGCTTTACAAATAATGGGAGCAGCTTATGTTTTTTATGGTTTAGGTATGGTAATGACCCAGGCGCTTAATGGTGCCGGCGATACCAAAACACCAACCTGGATAAATTTTGTTGGCTTTTGGCTGTTTCAGATACCGCTGGCTTACCTGCTGGCAAAGGGGCTTGACCTGCGTACTACCGGCGCGTTTATATCCATACCCGTAGCCGAAACTATTATCGCCCTCTCGGCCTGGTACTATTTTAAAAAGGGTAAATGGAAAGAGGTTAAGGTTTAATAAATGGATCTGTAGTAAATTGTCTGATTTGTTAGGGTGTCTGCCTATACCGTCCTACTTTTTACGGAATCAATTCTGCAACCCGGGAGCTGAAGATTGAAGTTGATTATAGGATTAAAAGTAACTCACAGACAACTTATTTTTAGTTTTTTATCCTGCCCGCCTCGGTATCGGCTCCTGTAGTGTCATGCTTTTTTTGGTTGCCTGGTGTACTGCCAAAGTTATAGCTAAATCCAAGTGCCGCCAAGCGACTAGCATTATCATTATGGTAGGTAACAGCCGCGCCAGGAACATTGGTAATATCTCCCGCAAAAAAATTACCCTTAAAAATATCCCGTACGGTAAGTTTTACAGCTCCTTTGTTGTTTAATACCTTTTTCTGTACACCAATAGTAACCAATGAGCGGGCAAAACTTGCAAACTGCCCGCCAACTTGCCTGGATTGATAAAAACCAGTAAGTTCTGCGCCCCAACCTTTTCCAAAAGTTAACTGGCTGGTTGAGGTACCGTAGTAAGAAGTGCCGCTAACATTTAAATATATACCAGGCAGCTGCCCTTCAGAATGGTCCTTATTAACTTGCGCGTAAATGTTAAGGTTCCACCACCGCGTGGGGCTAAAATTAATATTAGCATTTATACCCTTTGAAATAACTTTACCTACGTTAATAGTGCTTGCAAAAAATATACTGCCTTGCTGATAATCATGTTCAAATTGGCGATCGTTAACTAATGTATAAGACAATCCTATCGACAGCAGCTTTTTATAATTATAGGTTAGCTGGTAATTGTAGGAGTATTGCGGTCTTAAAAACGGGTTTCCGGTAAAAGCGCTGTACTTATCTAATATTACAACAAACGGGTTAAGATCCTGGTAGTAAGGACGATCGATACGACGGCCAAATGAGGCGTTTAATAAATGATTGCCCGCACTATCCAATTTATAAGATACGTAAGTTGTTGGGAACAAGCTATTGTAATTATTTACAAATGAAGAGTCGCGGCTACGTGCATTGCCTAGCTGATGCCCTTTTACGTCGGTATGTTCAACCCTTAACCCACCCTGGAATGAAAGACGTTTCCAATCTTTAGTGAAATTAATATAAGCGGCTTGCACGTTCTCTTTATAAATAAAACGATTGGTATTATTATTATCAACTGTTTGAGTGCTTCCCACTACATTATAATAATTGGCCGCATTATCTGTATTAACAAAACTAACTTTTGCGCCAACTGAAAACACAGCTTTATTTTTAAATGGATGTGAATAATCGGCTTTTGCAGTATAGATATTAATGGTTACCGGTAAAGTATCAATAATATGCTGGGAACTTCCGGGAGCACCAAATTTGTTATACGAAGTGTTTTTAAATATCTGGCTTCGTGTGTTATCATACGTGATATAATTAAGGTCAATGCTAAGTGACCTGCCCAGGCTATCAAACTTATGCGAGTAGTTAAGATTTATACCCCCATTTTTATAGTTACTTTTTGTTTTGTTATCGGCAACAATACTTGAATCTATTGCCCCGGTTCCGTTTCTTAATGTACTGTTTACAGGATTAACGTTATTGCCTATAGACATTAAACCATTTATTGCAAAGCCAATAGTAGTTTTAGGCGAAAGATCATAATCAAATCCAAGTTTAATATTGGGATTATGGTTAAGAGGATGAAAAAAAGCTAATTCAGTATAGCTGGAGGTTTGGTTCCCGGCGGCATCAAAATATTTTCGTACCAGGTCAAGCCGGCGATAGTAATTTTGAAAATTATAAGCGGCATTAGCAAAAAAATTAAACTTACCTACCCGATAGTTGAGTGCGATGCTTTCGTTGGTATAAGGATAAGCAGCCTTGCCTAGCGAAGCGTTAACAGTGCCGTTGAATCCTTTTTTTGCCGATTTTTTGGTTTTTATATTGATAACCCCCGCGTTACCCGAGGCATCATACTTTGCCGGAGGATTGGGCATCAGCTCAATCTGCTCCAACTGTGATGCCGGCATAGAGCGTAGGTAATTTGCCAAATTATCACCAGATAGGTAGGTTGGCCTGTCGTCTATCATTACCATTATGCCGGTTTTACCTTTAAAAGTTATCCCGCCATTTTGGTCAACCAAAACACCCGGCATTTTCTCCAATATTTCTAAAGCGCTGGCACCTGTACTCGATATTGATGAGCCAACATGTACTACTGTTCTGTCAATTTTTTGTTCAATAATATCACGCTGTGCCATAATCTCAACTTGTTTTAATCCAGTATCATTAATAACAAGTGTAATGGGAGGTACCTGTGCGGCACTATTTGTAGCATTAATAACTATTGGGTCGCTTTTGTAAGTTTTAAAACCTACGGCACTTAGTTGTAGTACAAAACTGCCATAAGGCACATCATCGAAAGCAAATCTTCCGGCTGCATTAGTATGCATAGTTTTAATAATTGCCGAGTCGGGCAAACTTTTAAGAGTAACCGTAACTGCTATGGCAGGTTCTGCTGCCTTTTCATACACTGTGCCGCTAATTTTACCTGCAGTTGTGGTTTGGGCGTTGCTCACATTTAAGGCAAGGCAAGCCCATGCGCCTAAAAAGGCGATAATTTTTAAGTTCATAAGTTTAATGGATTAGCTTAGTTAGCTTTATGTATGTAGATATTTCCCCGCAAATTTTTCAGCAAAACCTCGGGACCGCCACCCCCTATTTTTCCATATATCCAATCATCAAAGTTGATTTGATTCATGCCGTCTTTAGTTTTAGTGGTTGTAACTGCAGCTTTATCGGTAACGATATCAAAATCGCTGTAAATCTTACCAAAATCAGAACGAGCCTTGATATTTGCTTTAAAATTGGCAGGGAAAGTAACGTTGATTTTGCCATTGAGTGTTGTAAAAGCCATGGCTGCTTTACTATTAACATTTTTAAAGGTTACCAAAACATCTCCGTTTACTGTATTGGCCACTACCGAGCCGGAAACATTATATAATTTTATAGCACCATTTGTATTACTTACTTCAATGTCCCCTTCAATACCATCAGCATTAATATAGCCACTGTTTACTGTAATTAACTTAACACTGGTTGCGCCTTTGGGTAATTTAATATAAAGGATGATATTTCTGTGCGGAACGGATGTAGCTATGTTTACCGAATTGTTTTTTTCAAGAGCAATAATATTTGAATTATTACTTGGTATACGCCTCATATCAGGCTTTATATATTTTTCCTCCTGCCTTTCACGAGCATTGGTTTTGGTATCAACTACTATATCTTTGCCATCATACGCAGTTATTTGTATTGATCCGGTTACCATCTCTACATTTAGCTTATAAGGTTTACCCGGATCACTAAGCGGTATTGACAGCTGTTCTCCATCTTGTGCAAACAAGGCACCTGTAAACGATAATATTATAATTACCAGGCCTACAAATTTTATCGTTCTCATATTCATCAGTTAAGTTATGATTTTTTAATATAAATGTTGCCGTTAAGGGTTTCAAACTTAAAAAGCTTGCCACCGTTTCCAACACGTATTTTTGTACTTTTATTTAACCTATATACTATGGCATTGTCTTTTCTGCTTTCAGTTTTAGTAATCTCTGTAGGTAATTTTTCGGCATTAGGGAAATCAGTATAAAACTGCCCATTCATGCTTCTCAATTGCATATCAGCTGATAAAGATGACGGGTAACTCACTTCTACTTTACCATTTACCGTTTTATAGCCAGAAGCATCCGGCGGAATAGCCAAATAGCTGGCAGTTATGTTTCCGTTAACGGTGTGGGCATTGGTAATGCCTTTTGCATTAACAATAGTTACAGGGCCGTTTACATTACTCGCGTTTAACGTGCTGTAAACGTCCTTTACAATTACTTCGCCGCTGTTTACAGTTGAAACCTTTATATTAATGTTATTTGGAACCTTCACTGTATAGTCTAGTTTGATTGTATAATTTCTTCTGGCGTTGTTACTGCCTATATTCGGACGACTATCATAAGGCTCGGCAGTATAAGCAATAATACTATCAGCTTTTTGATCAAACCCTGGTTTAAAGCTTTTCTTAGCTTCCTCCAGATCCTCGGCTTTATTAGCCATGATAGTCTCATCGATCTCTATCATCACCTGGTTACCGTTGTAACCCTCTACTTTAACATCGCCAAATACGTTATAGAGTGCAAACACGCTACCTGCTGCAGGTTTTTGCAGGGTAAACTGTTTGCTTATATGTTGTTTATATTCAATTTTATCTGCATTTTTTTGGGCAAAACTATGGCCCCATCCCGCTAAAAGCGCGATCAAAATTAATTTTTTCATGATATGTTACTGAGTTAAATTAAACTGTTTATCGTCTTATTGATCTTGTACCTGACGTCGTTATCCAGGTTCTTTTGTTTTAATAATTCTTTAAATGGCCGTACCGATCGTCTTTCCTGCAGCTTTAGCATAACATCTGCAATTGCTGATTGCATCAGTGGAGATTCCTGCTCTGTAATAGACTGGATCAGACCCAACCTTACTTCGGCATGATTAGCCAAGTGCGATAATGCATCCAAGGTAGTAAGCCGCACATTTACATTAGGATCATTATTTAAAGTAGCCAGCAAGGCATCAATTACCTGTTCATCCACATGTTTTATCTCAGACGTGTAGCTCACTCCCTTTATGCGTTCGGATGCCGATGGGTTTTCCAGCATCGACAACATCATGGTTTGCTTTAACTCGTGTACCTGTGCAGTCAGGATTTCCAGTTGCTGATCCTGCTTGCCGCCTTTACCCATGCTAAAAACCCAATATCCGCAGGCAAAGCTTACCAACACAACCGCTATGGTGTAAGCAACAGGCATTTGGGGTTGCCATCTCCATAATTGTCTTAATCTTTCAATGATACTTGTCCAAAAGCTATTTCTCTCAGCAACGTCCTCTTTATAGGTATTCAGCATGGCCTGAAATTTAACCTGCATATGTGCCGATGGTGCCGGAGTTTCTATCTCACCCATCTGCGCCCACAGGTTTTTCATTGCCGCTAATTCTTCAGTACAATTTTTGCAAGTACTTAAGTGCTGCTCCAATTTTATTTGCTCGACAGGTGGCAGGTCTTTGTTTATCCAACCGGTAAACAGTGCCTCATATTTTTCGCAATCCATCTTATAGCTGTTTAACGTTCAATTTTTGTGTATATATCTTTTAAGCGGCACATTGCCCGGTGCACCCGCACCTTAACCGTGCCTTCGTTTATTCCTAATATTTCTGCAATTTCCTGGTGCTTTAATTCCTGGAACCTGCTTAACGATAGTATTTCGCGCTCGTCTTCTGTTAATTTTCTCATTGCCGATCGCAACACTTCGGCTTCTTGTTTTTTATGTATCTGTTCCTCAACATTTAAATGCCCGGCTATTTCATCTGCCATATCATCCACACTATCAGTTACCATTAACAGCTTTTTACGTCGTCCCTGATCCTTTAATACATTGCGTGCAATGGCATACATCCATTGAATAAACTCTCCGCTTCCGGTGAAGTTATGGCGGTACTTAAGCATTTTGTAAAACACCTGTTGTACCATATCCTCGCTGGCTTCACGCTGATAGGTCATGTGATATAAAAAACCATATAACTGGCGATGATAGCGCTCAAAAAGCAGCCCCATTCGGTCCAGGTCTCCGGCCTTTACTTTCAGCATGATCACATTGTCGGTCAGCTTATCCAATGTGTTATATTTTACAATTGCTCATCTAATGCTGTAAACTTCCGTTTACAAAATTGGTTACATGAAATTTAAGTTTTTTTTACAGATAAGAATAAAAAATCATTGGTGCATATGATTTTATAACAAAAGCCTCAAATAACAAGTAGAGGGAATTCGCAAAAAGTTTAACTTTTTGGATGAATTAAACGCAATTGAACATCTGTTGGAGCTTAGTCTCTACAATTGCTTAAAATCAGCAGAGATCTTAAACCGGCCTCCTTTTTTTGTATTTACAGAGAGCGATTTATCATTATAATATAAATTGCATTGTTTTCCGTTTTTTGATAATATTTCAGCTTCGGTTAACTTTCCATTTTGCCATTTCATTGATACTTCAAACCCTCCTCGCGTACATAGGCCGGATACAGACCCGGTTTTCCAGCCATCGGGAAGCGCTGGAAGAAGATATATGTTTTCATCGTCTGACTGTAGTAGCATTTCTATAACTCCGGCTGAGCCGCCAAAATTACCGTCGATTTGAAAAGGGGGATGAGCGTCTAATAAGTTTGGATAAGTACCCCCGCCGCCAGTATAATTAATGCTTTTGGCGCCATCCGGTTCCACATAATTAAGCAGTTCCCTAAACATCTTATAGGCATGGTTCCCATCCCGAAGCCTTGCCCAAAGATTAATACGCCATCCTTTTGACCAACCGGTAGTGTTGTCGCCTTTTATTTCAAGCGTTTTTTTAGCGGCTTGGGCAAGTTGAGGTGTTAATAAGGGAGTTATTTGATGGCCGGGGTACAAGCCGTATAAATGAGTTTGATGCCTGTGCTGCGGTTCGGCATCTTTCCAATCGTAGTACCATTCCTGCAGATTCCCATTTTTACCAATCTGGTAGGGGTGTAATTTATCCAGGGCGATTTGTATGCTATCTCCCAGAGTCCTGTCAACATTTAATTCTTTTGCAGCTTGTAAGGTTTCTTTAAAGCATTCTCTTATCATCGCTAGGTCTGCAGTTGAACCGTATAACGTTGATCCTCGCACTCCTTCGGTTGTTATGAAAGTGTTTTCAGGAGATGTTGAAGGTGAGGTTATTAAGTTGCCCTGCTTGTCTTTCACTAACCAGTCCAAGCAAAATAGCGCCGCCCCTTTCATCAAAGGATACGCATAGTCTTTTAAAAATGCCTTGTCGCCGGTATAGACGTAATGGTCCCACAAATGCGTAACCACCCAAGTGCCGCTCATATTCCAATTGGCCCAATTGGTATCACCTTTGCCGAATTCGCCAACCGGATTGCTCATTGCCCAAATATCCGAGTTATGAGCCGATGCCCAGCCACGGTTGATGCTGTAAAAAGTTTTGGCTGTTTTCTCTCCTGTTTTGGCCAGGTTGCCTATGAAAGTAAGGAAAGGCATATGCATCTCTGATAGGTTGGCCGATTCCGCCATCCAGTAATTTTCTTCGGCATTGATGTTCATGGTATAATTTGAACTCCATGGCGGCCTGATGTAAGGATTCCATATTCCTTGTAAATTGGCGGGTACGCCTTTTGTTCTTGAGCTTGAAATAAGCAGGTAGCGCCCATACTGAAAGTAAAGTACTTCAAGTTCTTTATCGTCAGTACCCTTTCCATATCTTTTAAGGCGTTCATCTGTGGGTAAGTCGGGCAGAGGTTTTTGAGTGAGTGTTAAATCTACCCTTTTAAAAAACTTTTGGTAGTCCTTAAGATGTCTCTCTTTTAGTATTGAATACAACTTTCTTGAAGTCTCGTCCAGTTGTTTTTTTACTAATGCCTTGTTGTCTAAACCGTTTTTAGCCGGGTCCTTATCAAACCCGTTAAAGCTTGTTGCTGTCGACACATAAAGTACTACTTCGTCGGCGTTGCTCACACGTAGCGTACTGTCAGACATAACAACCTTGCCACCTAAATTCTTTACTTTAAAATATGCCGAAAACCTGGTGCCCCGCTTTTCGTCAAACCTAACCGGCTGCGCATCTCTCCAATAGTCGGGAGCAACGTGATAAGGGGCATATCCGTTAACCTGCAAGGTATTATTGGAAGCGGACGAAGAATATTTTAATAAACTTTTGAAAGATACCGTAAAACTAAGGGCATTTTTCTTATTGGATGATAATCTTATCACCATGGTTTGGTCGGGATGAGAAACAAAGTACTCACGTTTGTAATGGACGCTGTTTATATCATAGCTAATCGTCGCCATCGCTTTGCTGATGTCTAATTCGCGATGATAATTTTGGTAGGCACCTTGATGCTCAAATGAAAGGTTCATTGTGCCTAAAGGCGAATACGATTCTGAAAACTTCCCCTGGATATTTTTATTTAAACGATCTGCCAAACGGTAATCTTCCTTGTATAATGCTTCCCTAATTTCAGGGATGTGTTTAGAAACATCGGGCATGGATCCGGCATTAATTGGTTCACCTGACCATAAGGTGGCATCGTTAAGATAAATCTGGTCAGACGATACCCCGCCAAATACTGTAGCTCCGATTTTGCCATTTCCTAACACTAAAGCCTCTTCAAAATGCGATGCCGGCTTGTCGTACCATAAGGTTAATCGTTGTTGTGCGATTGCACTATTATTTGCAAATAAAAACAGTAGTAGCGATAGGAAATAACCTGACCGCCGTATAAATGATGTTATCATATTATATGTCAGTTGACAGTGTATCAACTCAAGCTAAATTACAAAAACGTTCAAACAAAAAAGCCTCAAATCTTATCGACTTGAGGCTTTTTGCTTGAACCAGTAGCGGGGAGCAGGATCGAACTGCCGACCTTAGGGTTATGAATCCTACGCTCTAACCATCTGAGCTACCCCGCCG